>JAZRLR010000018.1:0-108601 GCA_045646965.1 Bacteroidaceae bacterium | reverse complement strand
CCTGTTTTTTCTTGAAAAAATCGAATAAACCCATAATTCTCTTTTTTATCTGTTATTGTTTGTTGTTCTTTTTCAGTTCTTCGTTGCGACGCTCAAGCTCTTTCTGCATAGCTTCAAGGTTTGCCATAAAGTTTGTGCGTTTGGTGGGGTTGTTTTTGTTCTTCTCGTAGTATGCCTCCATCTTCTTGAGGAGCTCATTCTCGTCCACCTTGTAGCGCAGATAGATGAAGATGCCAACGCTGATGAGGGTAGAGAGGAAGTAGTAGTAGTTGAGTCCTGCTGAGTAGTCGTTGAAGATGAAGAAGAATATGATGGGCATTCCGTACATCATCCAACGCATAATCTTCATCTGCTGTTCCTGCTCTGGTGAACCGCCTACGTTGGGCTGCATCTTCGATGTGTAATAGGTGTTTGCTATCTGTACGATGCAGAAGAGCAGACAGAAGAGGCTGACGTGGTTGCCGATGGGCCAGATTGATGTGTTCCAGCTGATTATTGCGTCGTATGTCGACAGGTCGTTTGCCCAAAGGAAGCTCTGCTGACGAAGTTCTATGGCGTTAGGCACGAAGTTGAACATTGCGATGAAGACAGGCATCTGAATGAGCATAGGCAGACAGCCTCCCATAGGGCTTGCGCCATATTTGCTGTAGAGTCCCATAATCTCCTGCTGTTTCTTGAGTGCGTCCTCGGGCTTTGTGTATTTGTTGTTTATCTCGTCGATGTAGGGCTTTAAGGCACGCATCTTGGCCGAAGAGAGGTAAGATTTGTATGTGAAGGGGTATGTCACAGCTTTCACAATGAGTGTGAGAAGCAGCAGGACAAGTCCCATATTCATTCCCCAACTGTTGAGCCAATCGAAGAGGTACATAATGAAGAAACGGTTAATCCAGCGCACGATGGGCCAGCCGAAATATATCAGTTTCTGCAGTTCGAGGTCTTTGTCGCCGTTCACAGCCAGGTCGTTGCTTGCCACAAGGTCGCTGTATCTGTTGGGGCCGAAATAGAACTGTATGTCTGTGGTCACCTTGCCGGTTGCATCGAACGGGGTGTACATTGTGGCATAGCAGTTCTTGAGGTAGCCTTTGCCCTCGGCTATGGTGTCCGACTCAATGTATGCGCCGGTGAACTCATCGCCCGCAATCATTATGCACGAGAAGAACTGGTTCTTGAATGCTACCCAGTCGATGGGCTCCTCGAGTGTCTCCTCGTCGTTTTTCATCTCGCTCAAGTAGTCGGTCTCGTCGTCGAGGAGCTTGTATGTCACGGTAGAGTGCTGCTGCTCAAATGTGTAACCCTTCTCCTGCTGACGCATAAGCTGCTCCCAGCAGATACCCATCTTGCGCATCGAGGTAGAGAAGAAATTCTGCATATTGTGCGCGTCGATGGTGAGGTTTACCATATAGCTGTCTTTATTCAGGAGATAGGCAAAGTCGATGTATTTGTCGGCTGCAAAGGCAAGGCGCATCACAACGCTGCTGTCGGTGCGCTCGCGGGGTGTGAAATAGAGTATGCGTGTGTCTATGTTATCCTCTTTGCCGTCGAATGTGAAATACATCTGGTTGCTCAAAGTGTTCTCCTTGCCGCGGCTGTTTGTAACGGTAATCTCGTCCTTGTCGCTGAAAAGAACGATGTCGCCTCCCTGCTGGTCTTTGTAGTCGAAGAGGGTGGCCGATGTGATTCTCGCTCCCAGAGTAGAGATGTCGATGCTCACCTTGTCGTTGGCGAGTGTAACCTTCTCCTCGGTGCCGTTGAGCACGTTGAAGAAGAACGATGTGCTGTCGCTCTTCTGCTCGTTTATTGCAGCCTCCTCGGCGTCGGCAATGAATTGCTTCGCAGCCTCGTTTTGTTTCTCGATGGCGGCGATTGAGTCCATATAGTGCTGTTGAGCCGCAATCTGTTCGGGATTGGGCGTGTTGAAGTGAAAGAATGCCACAAAGAGCAGTCCGATGAGTACGAATCCTGTAATGCTATTTTTATCCATAGTCGGTTTAGTGTTTCGGTTTGTTTTTTACAAATTGGATGCAAAGTTAAGAAAAATAAAAGTATTTCTGCCCGCTACGATGTATAAAATATCTAAATATTACGGCAAATGAGCCTTTCTTTGGCGGCAAAATTCTATTTTTTTTAAAATATCGCGGAAAAGTGTTATATTCGCACTTAATTTTTTAGGGGGAATAGGTGTGATATTCCTGCAGTTATGATTCTATGAAAAATTTAAGATATGATTAAGCGACTTTTACCATTGGTTCTTTTGGTTCTTTCTTGCAATGTGTTTGCGCAGGAGAAGAGCTCGGTGTCCGATTTTTTCATTTCAAAAATCGATTCAATGATTGCGTCGGGCGCGGCAAACGATGAGACTGCGGGTGGGTATATAAGTTCGAATCCCGTGTATGTGAAGATGATGGCCTCTCCGGTGCTTTACAGTTCTGTGATAAACCGCGGCTTTACCGAGGGATTCGGGTATGAGAATGTGCTGCCCAACAGCCTCGGCGCCGACCAGAAGCGTTCGGCTGTTATAGATGCTATGATGATGAATATGTACAAGAACTACCCCACAGCCGTGCATCTCACCGAGGAGCAGCTGCGCAGCGAGGCGCCCGTGGCCGATGTGTCGCGCGAGGCACCGCTCAAAATTGAGCTTGAGCAGTTTGTGAGCCCCGTGATGCCCGACAATGTGACAGGTGGCCTCAAAACTACAATAAACAAGCCCAACTACTGGCGCACCTCGGGCTCTTTCGACCTTAAATTCACACAGAACTATGTGTCGCCCAACTGGTCGCAGGGTGGTGAGAACACCCGCACGCTGCTTGCTTTGCTGGTGCTCAACCTTAATTACGACGACAAGGACAAGATTACCTTTACCAACCGTTTTGACGCAAGTCTCGGATTCTCGACCGTGGAGGCCGATACTCTTCACAGCATAAAAACAAACAACGATAAAATACGCCTTGAATCGACCCTCGGTTACAAGATTACAAAGAATCTCGACGTTGCCGTGAAATCGAAACTCGAGACGCAGTTGCTGCCCAACTACCCCACAAACAGCCCCGACTTCGTCTCTAAATTCCTTGCTCCCTTTGACGGATATTTTTCTATGGGTTTCAACTACAAACCTGTTTGGGATAATTTTAGAGTAGAGATTTATGTGGCTCCGTTGTCGGCTTTTAACTATCGCTTTGTGCGCTACGGACATTTGGCTTCGCGCTACGGTATAGAGGAGGGTAGTCACCACAGAAAAGACTATGGTACCCAGATAGTTGTGACAGTGCCTTCGGCTACATTGTTCAAGCTGGTGAACTGGTGGTCGCGTGCCGAGTATTATACCAACTACGACCGTGCTTTCTTCTCTTGGGAGAACAAGTTCGACATAAAACTTAACAGATATTTCTCGGTGTCGATGCTTGTGCACACCCGCTTCGACGATAGCGCTCTGCACCTCGATGACGACAAATATGGTTTCTGGCAGATTAAAGAGTATATGATGCTCGGAATGTCATATTCTTGGTAATTAAAAAAAGTGTCGCGTATGAATGTTTCTTCGTTTTTCCCTGTGACCGACCCCACCTGGGTTTTTCTGGGTGTGCTGTGTATCATCTTGTTTGCGCCGCTGCTGTTCAACAAACTGCGTCTGCCGCATATTATCGGGATGATTCTTGCGGGCCTGCTTGTGGGGCCTAACGGGCTGAACATACTCCTGCGCGACGACAGCTTTGAGCTCTTTGGCAAGGTGGGGCTCTACTATATTATGTTTCTTGCCAGCCTTGAGATAAATCTTCAGGAGATGCGTCAAGCCAAGGGCGGGGCGGTTCTGCTCGGCCTGACGGTATTCTCTATGCCTATAATTCTTGGAATCTTTTCCAATATCTTTATTCTCAAGTACAGCCTCATTACATCGGTGCTCCTGGCGAGTATGTACGCCTCGTACACCCTCATATCCTATCCCATTGTGGCGCGATATGGCCTGTCGCGCCTGCGTTGCGTGAATTTCGTTGTCGGCGGCACGATGATTACAGACACGCTCACACTGTTTGTGCTGGCGGTGGTGAGTGGTATGTTCACGGGCGAGGCCGATGCGATGTTTTTTGTTATGCTGCTGTTGAAACTCGCTGTGATAACCGCCGCGATAGTCTTTATATTCCCCCGCATAGCCCGCGCTTTCTTCCGTCGCTACAACGACGGTGTCATACAATATATCTTTGTGATGGCGCTTCTCTTCTTGGGAGCGGGTATGATGGAACTTGCAGGTATGGAGGGTATCCTGGGTGCTTTCATCACAGGTCTTGTGCTCAACCGCCTTATCCCTCACTCCACACCGCTGATGCGCCGCATCGACTTTGTGGGAAATGCGATATTTATTCCCTATTTCCTCATAGGCGTGGGTATGATGATCGACCTCAAGGTCTTCTTTGGCAATCCTTATGCTCTGGTTGTGGCTGCGGTGATGATTGTCACGGCGCTCCTGGGCAAGGCGCTTGCCTCGTGGATAACTGCGCGCGCCTACAAAATGTCGATACACGAGCAGAGGCTTATGTTTGGCTTGAGCACCTCGCAGGCTGCCGCCACCCTTGCAGCTGCCATCGTGGGACATAAAATAATTATGCCCGACGGCTCACATCTGTTGAGCGAGGATGTGCTCAACGGCACAATTCTGCTTATCCTTGTCACCTGCATAGTGAGCTCCGTTGTCACCGACCGCTGCGCTCGTCGCATCGCTGTGTCGGGCGAGGTGCTCGACAAGCCCGCAAATACCTCGAAGAAGATGCTTCTCGCCCTTGCCAATCCCGCTATGGTAGACAGGCTTATGGACCTTGCTCTCCTGCTGCGCAGGAACGACACGCAGGTGCCTCTGTCGGCCGTGAATGTGGTGCTCGATGAGGACGAGACTCTGCTCGTGCGTGCGCATAAGGTGCTCAACAAGGCGGCCGACATAGCTGCCTCGGCAAATGTGCCGCTGCTCACAAAGGTGCGTCTCACAACCAACCTCTCTTACGGTATCATACACGAAATGAAGGAGAACGACTACCGCGAGCTCATCGTGGGTTTCCACCAGAAAGAGACCGCAAACGACTCTTTCCTCGGCGGGGTGCTGCCCGAGCTGCTCAATGGTATCAACTCGCAAATTATTATGGCGCGCATAAACATCCCGCTCAACACAATACGTTGCATACACATAACCTTCCCCGCGAAAGCCGAGTATGAGGCGGGTTTCCACCATTGGGTTGAAGAGACGGCGAGAATGGCGTCGGGCTTGGGCTGCAAGATAATCTACCACGGTCACATAGAGACAATGAACCACATAAAAGTCGATTTAAAGAAGTTTGCGGCGCTGAACAGCGAGTTCTACGAGACCGACGGCGGCAACGACCTCAAGCGCCTCTCGCAGATTATCGACGACGACCATCTGCTCATTGTGGTGAGCGCCCGTCGCGGTTCTATCTCTTTCCGCCCCTCGCTCGACCACGTCTTTGTGCAGTTGCAGCGCGACTATCGCGAGACAAGTGTGCTGCTCATATACCCCAACGGCTACACTCTGGACGCGGCACAGATGTAATAATGTGATATAAATTTTAATACTACAGCCTTTTTTAGTATCTTTGCACCGTTTTAATCCGTTCAAGCTATGAAGGAGTTCTTCAGTATGATGCGGCGTTTTGTTTCGCCGTACAAAAAGTATGTGGGATATGCGATAATCCTCAATATCCTTTCTGCAGTATCTAATGTGTTTTCTTTCACACTTTTAATTCCCATCCTTGACATTCTTTTCCAGACGGGTGCAAATGACAAGGTTTATCAGTATATGGAGTGGGGAAGTGCAGGCATCAAAGATGTTGCAATGAACAATTTCTATTACTATATCACCGAGATGATTGCCGTGCGCGGTGCTATAATAACACTGCTTATCATTGGCATAGCCTTTGTGGTAATGACCTTTGTGAAGACTACCTGTTATTTCGCATCGTCGGCTGTGATGATTCCTCTGCGCACGGGTGTTGTGCACGATATCCGTGTTATGCTTTATAAAAAGATTATGTCGCTCCCGTTGGCCTTCTTCTCAAATGAGCGCAAGGGAGATATCATAGCTCGTATGAGCGGCGACGTGAGCGAGGTGGAGCACTCTATAACAAGCTCGCTCGACCTTTTGATGAAGAACCCCATTCTCATACTCTTCTATTTCTCTACACTCCTTATCACAAGCTGGGAGCTCACGCTCTTTACAATTCTTGTGCTTCCCGGTATGGGCTGGATTATGGGACGTGTGGGCAAGCACCTCAAACGCAGGTCGCTCGACGCGCAGGAGAAGTGGAGTATGGTTATGTCGCAGCTCGAAGAGAGCTTGGGAGGCTTGCGCATTATAAAAGCCTTCGTTGCCGAGGAGCATATGATAAAACGTTTCGCTGCCACAAGCTGCGGAGTGCGCGACGCCAACTCAAAGGTCTCTACACGTCAGGCTATGGCGCACCCTATGAGTGAGTTCCTGGGAACCGTGCTCATTGTGTTTGTGCTATGGTTCGGCGGTTACCTCATTCTCAACGATTCGTCACGCATCGACGCTCCCACCTTCATCTTCTATATGGTAATTCTTTATAGTATCATTAACCCCTTGAAGGAGTTCTCAAAAGCGGGATACAATATCCCCAAAGGCTTGGCCTCTCTTGAGCGCATCGACAAGATTATGAGCGCAAAGAACCCCATTGAGGAGCCTGTGAACCCCGTGGCGATAAAGACTCTCGAGGACAAGATTGAATTTAAGAATGTGTCGTTCTGCTATGGTACACGCGAGGTGCTTCACGACGTGAACCTCGAGATTCCCAAGGGCAAGACAATTGCGCTTGTGGGGCAGTCGGGCTCGGGCAAATCGACTCTTGTAGACCTCATACCCCGTTATCACGATGTGCAGCAGGGCGAGGTGCTTATAAACGGAGTAAATATAAAGAACTACCGTGTGCGCGACCTGCGTGCGATAATCGGAAATGTGAACCAGGAGGCAATCCTCTTCAACGATACATTCTTTAATAACATAGCCTTTGGTTGCGAGGGCGCAACTATGGAGCAGGTTATAGAGGCTGCAAAGATTGCCAACGCCCACGACTTTATTATGGCAAGCGAGAATGGTTACGACACAAATATCGGTGACCGTGGCGGTCGCTTGAGCGGCGGGCAGCGTCAGCGTGTGAGCATAGCCCGCGCAATTCTCAAGAATCCCCCCGTGCTTATACTCGATGAGGCTACCTCGGCTCTCGATACCGAGTCGGAGCGTCTTGTGCAGGAGGCCTTGGAGCGTCTTATGAAGACACGCACCACAGTGGCCATTGCACACCGTCTCTCCACCATAAAGCACGCCGACGAGATATGTGTGCTGCACGAGGGCCGCATAGTGGAGCGTGGAAAGCACGAAGAGCTCCTCGCCCTTGACGGATATTACAAACGCCTCAACGATATGCAGTCGTTGGCCTAACGATAAAAAATAAGCCCCTCGGGGCTTATTTTTTTTATTTGTCGTTGTGGAAAGGCTCGAACACAGTCTCCTTGTCCACCCATTCGGGTTTTCTCATTGCATATATTATAAAAGGTGCAATCACCACCACAAGGCAACCTATCACAAGCACCGAGTACCACACGGCATTGCTTCCTACCGCAATCTGTGCAGGGGGTATGAAGCTCAAGACAAAGGCCAGCAGGCTGCCCAGGAAACCTACACCCGACACAATCCACATAAGGCCGTTGCCCTTGCTGCCCAAGCGGAAGGGACGAGGTGTCTCCTTCATATTATAGCGCAGGTATATGGCTGCGGCAAACATAAGCAGGTACATTATAAGATAGAGCAGCACGGTCAATTGCGAGAGAATCTGGTAAAAGCTCTGCACCGAGGGCATAACCACAAACAAAAGGCTCAAAAGTGTCACGGCAGCACCCTGAATGAGCAGGATATTCTTCTGCACGCCGAGCTTGTTTGTCTTCTGCATACAGGGAGGGAGATAGCCCGCCTTGCCCACGGCAAAGATACCCTTTGAGGGGCCCGATACCCAGGTGAGCACGCCGGCAAGCACGCCGAAGGCAAGTGCTATGGCAATTATGGGCGAGAGCCACGATGCGTGTATATATTTGAAATAGTTGTCAAATCCCACGAGCAGGCTCTGTGTGAGGTTTATATCCTTCTGTGGAATGATAATACCCAGCGAGAAAGTTCCCAGCACAAAGATAATTACGGTAATCAAGGCTCCTATAAGCACGGCGCGGGGGTACTCCTTCGAGGGGTTGTTCATATCCTTAACGTGAATACCTGTCATCTCCATACCTGCATAGAAAAGGAAAATTCCCGATGCGAGTACAAGGTTGTCGAGCTTTGCGATGTCGGGGAAGAAACTGCCGCCGAAATCCATTTGTGACACGCCACCCGATGCAAGGTACACTATGGCGAGCAACATAAGCAGAAAGGCGGGTATTATGGTACCAATGAGGCCGCCTACCTTTGCCACTTTACTCACCCATCCAAGTCCCTTGAGTGAGATATATGTGGCCGCCCAGTAGATTATAAGCACCACGGCGAGGGTGTATATTTTGTTCGAGGCAAGCTGCATATCGTGCGCGTCGTTGCTTCCGATAAAGGCGAGCGACACGGCACCGAAGGTGAGCACGGTGGGGTACCAGATTGTGCTCTCAACCCATTGCAACCAGATGGCGAGGAATCCAATCCTCTTGCCAAATGCCTCTCCCACCCAGCGGAACACGCCGCCCTGCTTGTCCTGAAACATCGCGGCAAGCTCGGCAGCCACAAACGATGTGGGGATAAGAAAAACTATCGCTGCAAACAGATAATAGAATGCCGAGCTTATGCCATATTCGGCCTCGGCGGGCAGCCCTCGCAGCGACACTACGGCTGTCACGTTCATAATAGCAAGGGTAAACACCCCGAGCTTCACGCTTTTACTGATACTTGAAGACATATTGAAAAATTTAGGGTTAATAAAGTCTGTGGTATATTCTCCACTCTCAATAACAACCCCGCGGGTGCAATGGTTCTTGCGAAAGCGTAAAGGGGGGCATATAAGGCAAAAAAATAATGAGACAGCCAAACGGCTGTCTCATTATCAATTATATCGTCAGACTATGGATTAATCCTCCTTTGTCCAATCGAGTTTTGCCATACGCTCGTAGCTTGAGTAGCGTTTCTTCGCCATACCCTCGGCAGCGTTGAACAACTCCTGTGCCTCTGCGGGGAACTGTTTTGCAAGTGATGCATAACGTACCTCACCCTGCAAGAAGTTCTGGAATTTATCCCACTGGGGCTCCTTGCTATCGAGTGTGAAGGGGTTCTTGCCCTCTTCCTCGAGCATAGGATTGTAACGCCACAAGTGCCAGTAACCGCACTCAACGGCAGCAGCCTGCTCGGCCTGTGCTTTACCCATACCCTTCTTGATACCGTGGTTGATACAGGGAGCGTATGCGATAACCAAAGAAGGACCGGGATAAGCCTCTGCCTCGCGGATAGCCTTCAAGCACTGGTCGTAGCTTGCGCCCATCGCAATCTGTGCAACATATACGTAACCGTAAGTTGTGGCAATCATACCAAGGTCTTTCTTGCGGATGCGCTTACCTGAAGCAGCAAACTTGGCGATAGCACCGAGAGGAGTAGACTTCGAAGCCTGACCACCGGTGTTAGAGTAAACCTCGGTGTCGAGTACCAAGAGGTTGATGTCCTCGCCCGATGCGATAACGTGGTCGAGACCGCCGTAACCGATATCGTAAGAAGCACCGTCACCACCGATAATCCACTGTGAGCGTTTTACGATGTACTGTTTGATGTCGAGAATCTTCTTGCAAGTCTCGCACTCGCTTGCCTCGCAAGCTGCGATGATTGCAGGAGCGATAGCCTTTGTTACATCGCCGCTGAACTTGTTGTCGAGCCACTGCTGTGCAAGTGCCTTCAACTCCTCGCTTGCGCAGCTGCACTGTGTGAGCTCTGTGAAGAGAGCCTCGAGGCGCTCGCGCATCTTGTTCTCAGCAAGCTTCATACCAAGACCATACTCGCAGAAGTCCTCAAAGAGTGAGTTACCCCAAGCGGGACCCTCGCCCTTCTCGTTTGTGCAGTAGGGTGTAGAAGGAACTGAAGCTGTGTAGATTGAAGAACAACCTGTTGCGTTAGCTACAATCTGACGCTCACCGAAGAGCTGTGTGATGAGCTTAACATAAGGTGTCTCACCGCAACCTGAACAAGCTCCGGAGAACTGGAACAAAGGTGTTGCAAACTGTGAGTTCTTGGGGTTGCTCTTAACGTCGATGAGTTCCTGTTTGCTCTTGACGTTCTTGTAGCAGTAATCCCAGTTGGCAGCCTCGCCGCGCTCCTGCTCCAGGGGAACCATTGTGAGTGCAGAACCACCGAGTTTGGGGTTACCGGGACATACGTCTACACAGTTACCACAGCCCAAGCAGTCGAGTACACCCACCTGAATGCGGAACTGCATACCCTTGAACGCTGCGGGAGCTTTCATCTCTATCTTCTCTGCGTTGAGACCTGCAGCCTCGTTCTCATCCATAACGAAGGGACGGATACAGCCGTGAGGACAAACGTAAGAACATCTGTTACACTGGATACATTTCTCGGCATCCCATTTGGGAACGAATGCGCTTACACCGCGTTTCTCGTAAGCCGATGTACCGAGAGGCCAAGTACCGTCGGCAATCTGCAAGTAAGCTGAAACGGGGAGCTGGTCACCCTTCTGTGCGTTGATAGGACGAACGATCTTTGAGATGAACTCGGGCTCGTCGCGTACCTCCTCAACATCGGCGGGGAGATTAGCCCAAGCAGCATCGATAGCGAGTTTCTGGTACTCACCACCGCGATCAACAGCTGCATTGTTCTTGTCCACGATGTCCTGACCTTTCTTGCCATAAGACTTAACGATGAACTTCTTCATCTGCTCGATAGCGAGATCTACGGGGATAACCTCTGTGATGCGGAAGAATGCGCTCTGGAGGATTGTGTTAGTACGGTTGCCGAGACCAATCTCCTGTGCAATCTTTGTAGCGTTGATATAGTAAACTGTGATATCGTTTTCTGCAAAATATCTCTTTATATCGTTGGGGAGGTTCTTAACGAGCTCCTCACCCTCCCATACTGTGTTCAAGAGGAATGTACCGCCCTTCTGCAAACCGCGGATTACATCGTACATACGGAGGTATGCCTGAACGTGGCAAGCAACGAAGTTGGGAGTGTTTACGAGATATGTAGAACGGATGGGTTTGTCACCGAAACGCAAGTGTGAGCAGGTGAAACCTCCCGACTTTTTAGAGTCGTAAGAGAAGTAAGCCTGGCAGTGCTTGTCGGTGTTCTCACCGATAATCTTGATTGAGTTCTTGTTTGCACCTACAGTACCGTCTGCGCCAAGACCGTAGAATTTAGCCTCGAACACGCCTTCTACAACTGCAATCTCCTCTTTCTTGGGAAGTGATGTGAATGTTACATCGTCCTCGATACCAACTGTGAAGTGGTTCTTGGGTGTGGGGAGAGCGAGGTTCTCGTAGATTGACATAATAATCGCGGGAGTTGTATCGCAAGAACCGATACCGAAGCGACCGCCAACGATTGTGGGGTTGATTGCTTTGAGCTCCTCGCTGCTTGAGAATGCCTCAACAACGTCGAGATACAAGGGCTCACCGTTGCATCCGGGCTCTTTTGTGCGGTCGAGAACTGCTATGCGCTTAACTGTCTTGGGAGTAACTGCTGCCAAGTATTTGAGTGAGAAGGGACGATAGAGGTGTACGCTGATAAGACCAACCTTCTCGCCTTTAGCTGTGAGGTAGTCGATAGCCTCTTTTGCAGCCTCTGTAGCAGAACCCATAACGATGATTACGCGGTCTGCGTCCTCTGCACCATAGTATGTGAAGGGAGCATACTTGCGGCCTGTGATAGCAGAAATCTCGTTCATATACTCTGCTACGATATCGGGCACTGCATCGTAGAACTTATTAACAACCTCTTTGTGAGCAAAGAATGTCTCGGGCTGCTCGGCTGTACCGCGGATAACGGGAGACATAGGGCTCAAAGCTCTGTTGCGGAAAGCCTGGATACCCTCCCAGTCTACCAGGGGAGCGATGTCCTCCTGCTCGAGGAGCTCGATTTTCTGAATTTCGTGTGATGTACGGAAGCCATCGAAGAAGTTCAAGAAGGGGATGCGGCTCTTGATTGTAGACAAGTGTGCTACAGCTGCAAGGTCCATAACCTCCTGTACTGAACCCTCGGCAAGCATAGCGAAACCGGTCTGACGGCAAGCCATAACGTCCATATGGTCACCGAAGATGCTGAGTGAGCTACCTGCCAAAGAACGTGCCGATACGTGGAACACGCTGGGCAACATCTCGCCGGCTACTTTGTACATATTGGGAATCATAAGCAACAATCCCTGCGATGCAGTGAAGGTTGTGGTGAGTGCACCGGCCTGAAGCGAGCCGTGCAATGCACCTGCTGCGCCGCCCTCTGACTGCATCTCCTGTACCAACACTGTCTCGCCGAAGAGGTTCTTACGGCCCTGTGCAGCCCATTCGTCTACATACTCCGCCATTGTAGATGAGGGAGTGATAGGGTAGATGGCTGCTACCTCGGAAAACATATACGCAATGTGTGCTGCGGCCTGGTTTCCGTCACAAGTGATAAATTTCTTTGCTTTTGTCATAATGCAATAGGGTTTATGAAAAAATAAATATAAGTTTCTGACTGTTTGCGGCGTGGATTCCCTTTTCTCAAAGGGCCTATTGTGCCCACACAGCATTAAAATCATACAAAATTACAAATTTATCGGGAATAAATCTCATATTTCGTACTTAAAAATGATTACTTTTGTGATATTTTTAATTATGAGAGCTATTAAAATCACCATATTACTGCTGTCCGCACTCTTTTCGCTTTGTGCAACGGCACAGAAAACCCCTTCGCCCAAGTATGAATATCGCGCCGTGTGGCTCACAACCATCGAGAATCTCGACTGGCCCAAGACGCTCGTAAAAACACCTGCCGACACTCTTGCACAACAGCGCGAGCTTACGTCGGTGCTCGATTCTCTGCACTCCCTGGGTGTGAATACCGTTCTCCTGCAAACCCGTGTGCGCGGAGATGTCATCTACCCCTCGGCCATAGAGCCCTTTTCGCACGTGCTAACGGGTGAGGAGGGGCGCAACCCCGGCTACGACGCGCTGGCATTTGCTGTGAGAGAGTGTCACAAGAGAGGAATGCAGTTGCACGCCTGGGTGGTGAGCCTGCCGCTTGGCAAGGCCGAGCATATAAAACGTATGGGTAAGATGTCTCTTGTGCACAGGCAGCGTTCGCTGTGCAGCTACTACGACGGTAGCTGGTATATGGAGCCGGGTAACCCCGCGACGGCCGACTATCTGTGCAGCCTTGTGGCCGAAATTGTAAAAAAATACGACGTAGACGGCTTGCACCTCGACTATATACGCTACCCCGACAGAGTGAAAAACTACCCCGACGCGGCACTGCATCGCCGTCACGGAAAGGGGCTCTCGCTGCCTGCCTGGCGACGTGCAAATATCACAGCCATAGCCCGCCGAGTGTGCGAGGTGGTTAAGGAGTTAAAGCCGTGGGTGCGTGTGAGTTGCGCACCCCTTGGCAAGTATGGCGACCTGGCGCAGTACAGCTCCTATGGCTGGAACGCCCGCGAGACGGTTTTTCAGGAAGCGCAGGATTGGATGCGCGACGGTTATATGGACATCCTCTTCCCGATGCTCTATTTCAAGGGTAATAATTTTTACCCCTTTGTGCTCGACTGGCAGGAGAATTCTCACGGGCGTCACATAGTTCCCGGCGTGGGTGTCTATCGTCTTCTGCCCGAATATGGCGGCTGGCAGCCTGTAGAGATTGCCCGTCAGCTCAACACCTCGCGCTTGGCAGGCACTGCGGGCAGCGCGCTCTTCCGTGCGCATCACCTCCTTTCAAACGCGGGTGGCGCGGCCGAGCTCTACTCCTCTATATATGCAAAAAAAGCTCTCGTGCCCCCTCTCAACTGGGCTGCGGCAGCGGCTCCCGCCACGCCCGCGGCATTTGCTTTGGAGAGTCGTGGCGACACCCTTGCGCTCTCGTGGCAACTCGTGCCCGAGGTTGCGGGGCACCCTCTCAACAAATATAACCTATATGTGGCTGTGGGCGACACGGTAGATATCGACGATGTGGATAACTTGCTGTGTGACAACCTGCAAGGCAACTCTTTTGTGTGGGCGTGCCGCACCACATCGGCTCTCTCGTTTGCTCTCACAGCCGTCGATGCTTACGGCCGCGAGAGTGTGGCGGCCCGTTTGCACATACCTGCCCGTAATCCTCGTCTCGAGGCTCTTACCCTGCCCGAGCCTTTTGCCTGGGGGCAACGTCTGCTTGTGCACGATGTGCGCGGCAAGCTGCTCTACAGCGGCCGTTACTCCACAAGTGTGAATGTGAGCGAGCTTGCCTGCGGGTACTATCGCCTCACCGTCACCGACCGCGACGGCGCAGTTCTGTGGAGCGACTATTTCAAAAGATAAACAGCGTGTGCATAAGTGACAAAAGGAAGGCAGCCATCGGCTGCCTTCCTTTTAACGTATATGCGTTGTGCTATGTGCGGTTTTTATTTGTTCTTTCCACCGAAGATAGAGAAGTGGACATATCGCTTGGGGTTCTCTTTGAGGTCGGTGAGCAGGGCGTTTGCTGCGGCGCAGGTGCTGTCGAGCCTGTTATAGAGCTCGTTGTCCTTGAGCAGCTTGCCTGCTGTGCCCTCTCCCTTCTCGAGTGAGGCTGTTATGCCCTCGAGGTTTGTGAGTGTAGCTTCGAGCGATGTCACAATCTTCTTGTAGTCGGTTGCGCTCATCTGCGACGACACGGCGAGGATATCGTCCTCGAGTTTTATAAGACGCTCCGTTATCTGCGGAATGTCGTCGGTGAGCAGGCTGTTGAGTTCCTGTGCCGTGGTGCCGAGCGAGGCGGTGAGGCTCTCGCTGTTCTTAATTGTGCCGTTGAGCGCGGGGTTGCTCAAGATGCCATTGAGCGATGTCAATATGGAATCAATCTTGGGAATCATATTGTTTACCGTGGGAATAACGTCGCCCACCTCGCCCATAAGACCTTTGTTCAGCTCTCCGCAGATGGTGTCTCCGGGGGCAAGCATCTCTTTGCTGTCCGACATAATGATTGCGATGTCGCAACCGCCGAGCATATGGTTGTTTATCTCGGCACGGCTGCCGCGGGGGATGCGCAGGCGCTTGTCGATGTCCACGGTTACCACAATGTCGCTCATATTCTCAAAGTCGAACGAAATGTTTCTCACATTTCCTGCCTTGTAGCCGTTGAGGTATATGGGGCTCGAACTCACGAGTGCTCCTATATTGTCGAACTTTACATAATATGTCTCTCCGCTTTTAAAGAGGTCTATACCCTTGAAAAAGTTTATAAGCAGGTAGATGAGCAGTAGCGCTGTAATGCCCACTGCGCCCACAATGAACTCCTTGCTTAATATCTTTTTTTTGCCCATATTATTTCTTTTGTTTTTTGTAAATTTCAATGGCTTTCTGCGTGTTTGCCTTCTTGCCGTCTATAAATGCTATCACAAACGCCTCCTTGAATTTGTTTGAGAGGCTCTTGCGTAAATTGGAAATTTCGTTGTAGTCGGTGCTCTCGCCGCAGGTGTATTTGTACAATCCGTTCTCCTCGAAGCAGTCGGCTTTCACCCCTTTGAGGCGGCTGTCGTTGCTCTTGAGGCGGCTGCCCGAAGTGAGTATCTGCACCTTGAAGACGGGCACGCCGCTCTTCGCTGCTTTGCCTTTCTTTGCGGTGGCGGCAGGTACCTTCTCGCTGCTTGCGATAGCGGCCTTGCTTTTTTTGCTTTTCTTGCTCCCGTCCGCGTTGCCGTATGTGCGGTAGTACTCCGAGAATCCGTCGAAGATGCCCTGCGCAAGCGCTCTCTGGCCTTTCTTCGATGCTATATATTTCTCCTCGGTGGCGTTACTTATGAAGCCGAGCTCCACAAGAATGCTTGGCATCACCGTTTTGTGCAGCACCAGGAATCCTGCCGACGACACGCCTCTGTTGTGCAGCTTGCTGCGGTCTACCATACCCTTTTGCACGGCCTCGGCGAGGGCGATGCTCTTCTCGGTGTCGTGGTTGCGTATGAGCTCAAAAATTATGTAGCTCTCGCTCGAACGGGGGTCGAAACCCTTGTATGTCTGCTCGAAATTGTCCTCGAGCAGAATTACGTTATTCTCGTACATAGCCGCCGCCTTTGCCTCGGCGCTGCTTCCCGAGCCCAGGGTGAAGGTCTCGCAGCCGTTTGCGGTGCGCGACTTTGCGGCGTTTGAGTGTATCGAAATGAAAAGGTCGGCCTTTGCCTCGTTGGCAATCTGTGCACGGCGTATGAGCGGAATCTTTACATCGGTCTTTCGTGTAAATATCACCTCCACCTCGGGGAATTCCTCCTCAATCATCTCGGCAAGAGCCACGGAGACGTTCATATTCACGTCCTTCTCTTTAGCCTTGCGGCCCAGAGCTCCGGGGTCCACACCGCCGTGTCCGGGGTCTATGACCACGGTAAAGGGCTTTTTCTTTTCCTTTGCGGCGTATGCAACGGGTGCTACCGACAGAATCAGCAGCACCACTATGATATACTTTATGAAAAACCGTAAGTGAAACACTCTTACTTGTTGTTTATGTAGTTCACAATCCATTCGCCCACCTCTTTGGTGCCATACTCCGCACCTCCTTCAACCTGAATGTCGGGGGTTCTTACGTTGGCCTCCATAGAAGCGTTCACGGCCTCGCGTATGAGCTTGCCCTCTTCCATAAGGCCAAAGGCATACTCAAACATCATAGCTGCCGAGAGAATTGTGGCAAGGGGGTTGGCAATATTCTTGCCGGCTGCCTGCGGCCAAGAGCCGTGTATAGGCTCAAAGAGCGATGTGTGTACGCCGATAGAGGCCGAGGGGAGCAGGCCCAGCGAGCCTGTGATTACAGAACCCTCGTCGGTGAGGATATCGCCGAACATATTCTCGGTTACCATTACATCGAACGATGTGGGCCACTGTATAAGACGCATTGCGGCGTTGTCCACAAACATAAACTCTGTCTCCACTTCGGGGTAGTCGGCTGCAATCTCCTTTGCCACCTCTCTCCACAAACGCGATGTGGCGAGCACGTTGGCCTTGTCAATCACAGTCACCTTTTTATTGCGTTTCATTGCATACTCGTAGGCGAGTTTCACAATGCGCACAATCTCCTCGCGAGAGTACACGCAGGTGTCGTAGGCCACGTTGCCGTCCTCGCTGCGTCCTTGGGGACGACCGAAGTAGAGGCCGCCTGTGAGCTCGCGTATACACATAAAGTCGGTGCCCTTTACAATGTCGGTGCGCAGGGGCGACTTGTCGATAAGTGCCTCAAATGTGGTCACGGGGCGCAAGTTGGCATAGAGGCCGAGTTTTTTGCGCATAGCAAGGAGTCCCTGCTCGGGGCGTACCTTGGCGTTGGGGTTATTGTCGAATCGCAGGTCGCCCACAGCGCCGAAGAGCACTGCATCGCTCTGCATACAGAGCTCGTGTGTCTCGTCGGGGTAGGGGTTGCCCGTTGCGTCTATGGCGCAAGCACCCACAAGGCCTGTCTTGTAGTTGAGTGTGTGGCCGAATTTGTTGCACACGGCCTTTGTAACCTCGAGTGCCTGTGCTATAATCTCGGGGCCGATGCCGTCGCCCGGCAATACTGCTATGTTAAAATTCATAATCTCTTTTGTTTGTGTGATTAATTGTTTTTTGCCTCCCAGGCCTCAATCTTGTCTCTGTTGCTCAACAGGAAGTCGATGTCGTCGAGACCGTTCATAAGGCAGTGTTTCTTGTAGGCGTTAATCTCAAAGTTCTCGCTCTTGCCCGTTGCGTTGTTTGTTATGGTCTGCGCGGGCAGGTCTACTGTTACTTGTGTGGTGGGGTTCTCCTCAATCGATGCAAAAAGCTCTTTGAGGAACTCCTCGCTCACCACCACGGGGAGCACAAAGTTGTTGAGCTCGTTGTTTTTGTGAATATCGGCAAAGAAGCTCGATACAACTACTCTGAATCCGTAGTCGGCGATGGCCCACGCAGCGTGCTCGCGGCTGCTTCCGCAGCCGAAGTTCTTGCCTGCGACAAGAATCTTGCCGCTGTAACGGGGGTTGTTCATCACAAAGCTCTCAATTTTGTTTCCCTCTTTGTCGAAACGCCAGTCGCGGAAGAGGTTCTCGCCGAATCCCTCGCGTGTGGTGGCCTTCAGAAAGCGTGCGGGCACAATCTGGTCGGTGTCGATATTCTCCAGCGGCAAGGGTATGCAGCTGTCGGTGAGTATATTGAATTTTTCTTTCTTCATCTTGGTGCTTTTTTATAGTTAAAGCAATGTGCGCGGGTCGGTTATAACTCCTGTCACCGCAGCGGCGGCCGCAACGTAGGGGCTTGCGAGAATTGTGTGCGAGCCAGGGCCCTGGCGGCCTTCGAAGTTGCGGTTACTTGTTGAAACACAGTATTTTCCTGTGGGTACCTTGTCCTCGTTCATTGCAAGACAGGCCGAGCAGCCCGGTTCGCGTATCTCGAACCCTGCGTCGGCAAGAATCTTGTCGATGCCCTCTGCTGCAATCTGGCGTGCCACGCTCCACGAGCCGGGCACAATCCACGCTGTCACGCTGTCGGCTTTCTTGCGACCTTTCACTATCTGTGCAAAGGCGCGGAAGTCCTCGATGCGTCCGTTTGTGCAGCTACCTACAAAGACATAGTCGATGGGGTGGTCGAGGAGTCTCTGTCCGGGCTCGAACTTCATATATTCAAGTGACTTGAGGAACGAAGCGCGTCCCGCCTCGTCTATGGTGTCGGCTGTGGGTATGGGCTCTGTGATGCCTATACCCATACCGGGGTTTGTACCGTATGTTATGCGGGGTTCAATATCCTCGGCCTTGAAGGTGTACTCCTTGTCGAACACCGCGTCGCTCTCGCTCTTGAGTCTCTTCCAATAGGCTACGGCCTTCTCCCACTCCTCGCCTTTGGGCGCGTAGGGGCGTCCTTTTATATATTCAAATGTAATCTCGTCGGGTGCAACCATACCTCCGCGTGCTCCCATCTCGATAGAGAGGTTACACAGCGTCAGACGGCTCTCCATACTCAACGAGCGTATAGCCTCACCTGCATACTCCACAAAGTATCCTGTGGCGCCGCTTGTGGTCATCTGCGACATAATGTAGAGTGCCACATCCTTTGCCGTAACACCCTTGCCCAGCTTGCCCTCCACGTTTATGCGCATAGCTTTGGGCTTCTGCTGCAGGATGCACTGCGATGCCATAACCATACCCACCTCGCTCGTTCCGATGCCGAATGCGATGGCACCCATAGCACCGTGGGTAGAAGTGTGTGAGTCGCCACACACTATGGTCATACCGGGGAGTGTGAGTCCTTGCTCGGGGCCCACCACGTGTATGATACCGTTATTGGGGTGTTTCATACCCCAGTAGCTCAACCCGAACTGCTCGGCATTTTTGGTGAGGGTGTCCACCTGGTTGCGTGACACCTCGTCCTCAATGGGCTTGTCCTGGTTTTTTGTGGGGATGTTGTGGTCGGGCATACAGAAAATCTTCTCGGGGCGCAAACAACCTATTCCGCGGCTGCGCAGCTCGTCGAAAGCCTGGGGCGATGTCACCTCGTGGCAATAGAGACGGTCGATGTAGAGCTGTGTGGGGCCGTCCTCAACCTTCTGCACAACGTGTGCATCCCATATTTTGTCGAAAAGGGTATTCATTGTGTCGCGCAGCTTATTCGTTGAACTTGTTTATACAGTCGATGTAGGCCTCCACCGATGCGCTCACGATGTCGGTGTTTGCACCAAAGCCGTAGTAGAGACGGTTGTTGTACTCTACCTGCATATGCACCTTACCCATATCGTCGCTTCCCTTGCTTATGGCCTGAATGGTGAATTCCTTGAGAATCATCTCGCGGCGTATGATATTCTTGAGGGCTTTTATGGCAGCGTCCACGGGGCCGTTACCTGTAGCAGCGCTCTCGAAGAGCTCGCCCGAAATGCGCAAGCCGATGCTTGCCACCGAACGTATGTTGAGGCCTGTTGTAACCTGCAGGTAGTCGAGCTTGATGCCTTTGTTTGCACTGCGCTCTGCGCCTGCGAGTACCAGGATGTCGTCGTCGTGTATCTCTTTCTTCTTGTCGGCAAGGCGCAGGAACTGCTCATAAACCTCGTTCAGCTTGTCATCCTCGAGGGTTATGCCAAGCACGCTCAAGCGATATTTGAGGGCGGCGCGTCCGCTGCGTGCTGTGAGCACGATAGAGTTGTCGTCGATACCCACGTCCTTTGGGTTCATAATCTCGTATGTGCTCACATCCTTGAGTACACCGTCCTGGTGAATACCTGACGAGTGGGCAAATGCGTTGCGTCCCACAATGGCCTTGTTTGCCTGCACGGGCATATTCATAAGGCTCGAAATCATACGGCTTGTGGGGAAAATCTTCTGTGTGTTGATATTTGTCTCCACGTTGAGTGTGGGGTGGCACTTTGTAATCATCACAATCTCCTCGAGCGAGGTGTTACCCGCTCTCTCACCGATACCGTTTATAGTAACCTCCACCTGACGTGCGCCGTTCATAACACCCGACAAGGTGTTTGCTGTGGCCATACCGAGGTCGTTGTGACAGTGTGTCGAAATGGTAGCCTTGTGTATGCCGTCTACGTGCTCCATCAGGTATTTGATTTTTGCACCATACTCCGAAGGCAGGCAGTAACCGGTTGTGTCGGGGATGTTTACCACGGTAGCTCCGGCCTTGATAACAGCCTCTACCACGCGTGCAAGATACTCGTTGTCGGTGCGTCCTGCATCCTCGGCATAGAACTCAATGTCCTCTACATATTTCTTTGCATATTTCACGGCTGCCACGGCGCGCTCGATAATCTCCTCGCGGGTAGAGCGGAATTTGTAGTTGATGTGAGAGTCTGAAGTTCCGATACCTGTGTGGATACGTTTGCGCTTTGCATAGCGCAGAGCGTCCACCGCCACATCTATGTCTTTCTCCACGCCTCGTGTGAGGGCGCAGATTGTGGGCCAGGTCACGGCCTTTGAAATCTCGATAACCGAATTGAAATCTCCCGGGCTCGAAATGGGGAAGCCCGCCTCAATGACATCGACACCCAGCATTTCCAACTGCTTTGCAACCTGAATCTTCTCGACAGTGTTCAACTGGCAGCCGGGAACCTGCTCGCCGTCGCGCAAGGTGGTGTCAAAAATAAATAATCTATCACTCATTGTTATAATAATTTTAAGGTTAAGGTTTCCGCCTTTTTGTGCAGGCGGCAGTTGGACGGTGTAGTATCCGCCCATTATAGTCGGCAAAAATAATTATTTTATTTAATAAAACTCAAATTCTGTTGCATAATTCGTTGTCTTATCGATAAAAATAACGAAAAAGTGAGTAAAAAAAGACAAAATGCCCGCAGATGCTGTTGAGACGAGAATTTTTATTATTTTCGCGTCATCATTGAAAACACACACCTTAAATATATGAAACAGATAACACTGACCATAAGATTCAAAGCCGACGACAATTCGGCTCTCGAGGTTCTGTGCCGTTGCGACGGCAATGCACTTCTTTTCCCTATGCACTGCGAGGGAGGCGACAAGTGGCGCGTCTCCTTTGAACTGCCTGCCGACAACGGCACGGTAGCCTATGGCTATCGCCTTGTGCGCGAAGGCAAAGCGGTGCGCGGCGAGTGGGCTGTGACACCTCACACCCTGTCGCTCAATTGTGTAAACAACCACTACCACGTAAAAGACGTGTGGGTAGATTCTCCTGTGGGCAACTACACACAGACCAACCTCTTCCGTTTCTTCGATGCGCAGGCACCCGTGGAGGCCTCGCCTGCCGTCAATTGGTATAACCGCAGCCTCACCGTTTCTGTCTATGCCACGGGCGTGGGCGAGGGCGAGCGTCTGCTCTTGTGCGGCGAGGCACCCGCGCTCGGCGGGTGGGACCCGCAGGCCGCTGCGGCAATGCAGCAGGTGGAGCCCAACCTGTGGAGCGTCACCGTGGATGCCGACCAACTCGATAGCTGCATATACTTCAAGTTTATAAAAACAGACAAGGCGGGTGCCGTCTCTTGGGAACCGGGCGATAACCGCATCATCACCCTGCCCCCCGTGGCAAGCTCCACAAGCTACTCCTACACGCTGGGCGCAATATCGTTCCCCCACGAAAAGATACGTCTCGCGGGAACGGTAATTCCCCTCTTCTCAATGCGTTCACAGCACGGGTGGGGCATAGGTGACTTTGGCGATATAAGACTTATGGCCGACTGGCTGCGTGCCACAGGGCAGAATATCCTGCAATTACTTCCCATAAACGATACAAATGTCTTTGGAGGCGACAGCGACTCCTACCCCTATAACTGCGTGTCGGTCTATGCGCTCAATCCCATATATATGGATATGTCGGCACTGCCGAGTCTGGGCTGCGACAAGAGCAACCGCTACTACGAGACACACCGCACCAAGCTCAACGAGGCTCCCGCGGTGCAGTACTCTCTTGTCTATGCGCTCAAGATGAAATACCTGCGCGAGCTCTTCAACGAGCAGGGCGGCGAGCTCACCGCAGCTCCCGGCTATGTGGCCTTCTGCAAGGCACAGCGTCGTTGGTTGCGCCCCTATGCTATGTTCCGCTTCCTCACAGAGCGTCTGCGCTGCTGCATCTGGGACTGGGGCAAGTATCGCTACTGTGACGAAAACACCGAGCAGCTTCTCACCGCCGAGTATCCCGACGCTGCACGCGAGATGGAGTTCTACTCACTTGTGCAGTATCTCCTTTACACACAGCTGTGTGCCGCTCACGAATATGCCAACTCTGTGGGTGTGGCCCTCAAGGGCGATATACCCATCGGTGTGGCACCCAACGGCGTCGATGTGTGGTGCGAGCGCGAGCAGTTCAACCTCGAGGTGTCGGCGGGTGCTCCCCCCGATATGTTTGCCGCCGACGGGCAGAACTGGGGCTTCCCCACATATAACTGGGGTGTTATGGCGTGCGACGGCTACTCGTGGTGGCGCAACCGCCTGCAATATATGTCGAAATTCTTCGACGCCTACCGCATAGACCACGTTCTGGGCTTCTTCCGCATCTGGGAGATACCCCACACGGCCATAAGCGGCCTTTCGGGCTGCTTCTCGCCTAACAAACCCTACACCCGCGAGGAACTTGCCGAGTCAGGCTTTGAGATGGAGGAGGCGCACCTGCTGCCCTATATCACAAAGGATATGCTCAAGGAGCTTTTCCCCCGCCGCGTGAAATATATCATAGAGCGTTTCTTCGACGAGCAGCCCGACGGCACCTGTCTCTTCAAGCAGCACATCACAGGCGCCTCGTCGCTTGCCTACGAGATATATGACAAGTGTGGCGACAAGTTCCCCGAGGAACTCAAGAAGAGCCTTTTGCGTCTCTATGGCAGCGTGCTCTTCCTGCGCGACCTCAAAGAGCCGCAAAAGTTTGTACCCCGTATTCTGGGCAGCGACACCGCAGCCTACACACAGCTCTCGCAGGAGCAGCGCATCGCCTACGACCGTCTCTACGAAGACTATTTCTACAACCGTCACACTATGCACTGGTTCGAGGAGGGTATGCGCAAGCTCGCCCCCGTGCTGCAATCGACCACAATGACAGCCTGCGGCGAGGATTTGGGTATGATACCCGCCTGCGTGCCCTGGGTGATGAAAAACCTGCAAATTCTCTCGCTCGAGATACAGCGTATGCCCAAGCTCTTCGGTGAGGCATTTGCCCGCCCCGAGTGCTACCCCTATCTGTCGGTGGCAACCCCCTCGACACACGATATGAGCACCCTGCGCGGCTGGTGGCGCGAGGACAAAGCCCTCTCGGCACAGTTCTACAAGTGCGTGCTCGGATGGGAGGGTGAGGCACCCGCCGAAATGAGCGGCGCCATAGCACGCGCCATCGTGGGGCAGCACCTGCACTCGCCTGCGGCCTTCGCGCTCTTTGCTTGGCAGGACCTTATGGCTATGGACGAGCGTCTGCGCCTCGAGGATGTAGATGCCGAGCGCATAAACGTGCCCTCGAACCGCGACCACCTGTGGAACTACCGTATGCACCTTTCCATAGAGGAACTGGCGGGTGAGCGAGCTTTCAACGAGGCTCTTCTCGCAATGATAACCGATGCACGACGCGGCGTGTGCAAAGGGGCGTAACACCCCCTCCTTCTGCCACTCTGTAAGTGCCTGAAAATAAAGACCGAGTGTTGCGCGATAGCAAGAAATTTGCTTGCTTTTCGGCAATTCTCGGTTTTTGTTATTATCTTTGCACAGATATATATATCTGCGCAGCCTCTCAAGGGCGTTGTGCGGTGGCTTTGAGACACAAAAGAACATAAACACAAAAAATATGACAGACGTAATCAGCGTTGCAAAGAAATGTCTTCAAGATGAGGCCGAGGCAATCCTCAATCTCATCCCCAATCTCGACGACAATTTTACCAAGGCAATAGAGCTCATATACGAGAGTAAAGGAAAACTCATTGTGACAGGTGTGGGAAAATCGGGACACATAGGTGCCAAGATAGCCTCTACACTTGCGAGCACAGGAACCCCCGCGTTCTTTGTAAATCCCCTCGACGCTTTCCACGGCGACCTGGGTATGTTCACCGAGGGCGATGTAGTTCTCGCTATCTCCAATTCGGGGCAGACCGACGAACTGCTGCGTTTCATTCCCCTGCTCACCGAGCGCAAGATACCCATCGTATCAATGTCGGGTAACCCTAAATCACTGCTTGCCACATATTCAACCTGTCACCTCAATATCGCTGTGCAGCGCGAGGCTTGTCCTCTGAACCTTGCACCCACATCGTCTACCACAGCCACTCTGGCTATGGGCGACGCCATAGCGTGTGCCCTTATGACAGTGCGCCGTTTCAAAGCGTCCGACTTTGCGCAGTTCCACCCCGGAGGCTCTCTCGGCCGCCGTCTGCTTGCGCGTGTCAAGGACTATATGATTACCACCGACCTCCCCGTGGTCACACGCGACTGCAAGATAAGCGATGCGCTGCTCAAGATAAGTAGCACCAAGATGGGAATAGCCATTGTGGTAGAGGAGGGTAAAATCCTCGGTGTAGTGACCGACGGAGACATACGTCGTGCAATGCAGTTCCACCAGGACATTTTCTTCCGTCTCACCGTGGAGGAGTTTATGAGCACAAATCCCAAAACCATACAAGAGAACGCCAAGCTCGCCACAGCCGAGAAGATTCTGCGCGAGCACAACATACACTCCCTCATCGTGGTAAACAGCGAAGGCGCGCTCGTGGGTGTAATCGACACATTCAGTTGTATTTAAGACAAAACTATGAAAGTAGTTGCTTTTGTGCCCGTGCGCCTCAATAGCAAGAGGGTGGTGGGCAAGAACCTCAAGTTGCTTGGCGGCAAGCCTATGATGAGCTATCTGCTCGAGACACTTGTACAGGTGAAACAGATAGACGAGGTGTATCTCTATTGTAGCAGTGACGAGGTGCTTCCCTATATGCCGCAGGGCGTGAAGCTCCTCAAACGCGACACTGCGCTCGACAGCGACACAGCATTGGGCGAGGAAATATATGACGCATTTGTGCGCGACGTAGACGCCGATGTCTATATCCTTGCGCACACCACATCGCCCTTTATAAAGGCCGACACCATAGCGCGTGCCATCGAAGAGGTCACCTCTGGACGTCACGACTCGGCTTTCTCGGCGCAGAAGTTCCAGACCTTTGCGTGGTACGAGGGCAAGCCGCTCAACTATTCTCCGGTGAGTATTCCCCGCACGCAGACCATTGAGCCGGTTTATGTAGAGACCAGCGCGTTCTATATTTTCCGTCGCGAGACCTGGACAGAGCACCACCGTCGCGTGGGCGACAATCCTTTTATGGCTATTGTAGACCCCGTTGAGGGTGTGGATATCGACTACCCCGAGGATTTTGAGTTTGCCGCTCGTCTTATGGGTGATAAGTGATTTTTCTATTGTTTATTATATAACTGCTGCGTGGTTTTCTGCGCAGCAGTTTTTTTGTGCCTCACGGTGAGGAGTTTTCTTGCTATAGATTTCTCGATGCCCTTTCCTACTCTCTATAAAAGGGCTAAAGGCTTTTCTTGCTTTTGTCGCTAACCGCTTTAACTTGTCTTTTTATTTAGATGTTACAAAATCCCCCCATTTACCCAATGATACAAAAAAACGGCGGCACCAAACGGTGCCGCCGCGAATTATAGAATAACTATTATCAATTACTCAACAATAATTTTCTTTGTCTCTACAGCGTTGTTCTTGTAGATAATCTCAACGATGTTGAGGCCCTTTGCAGGAGCAGCAGTCTTAACACCACCTACAGTGTAGTAGTTAATCTCCTTAACCTCATCACCCTCAACAACGAGGTCGCTGATAGATGTAGAAGCGTTAGAAGCTGTAATCAACTGCCATACAGAAGCGTTCTTGCTACCGTCGTTATCCCAGTAAACAATGTTACCGTCAGAGTTCTTACCACCACCGTGGCCGTTAGCGTGAATCTGTGAACCTTCACCCTCTACCTGGCCAAGACGAGCGATTGTGTAGCAGTCGTCGATAGCGAGCTCGAACTTGTAGATACCGGCCTCGTCAGTTGTAGCTGCCATACCGAATACGGTAGATTTAGCGTCAGCCTTGCCAACATACTCACCTGTCTCAACGTTCTTCAAGAGGTAAACATCCTTTGCGTCGAGGTCGATGATACCCTCTGCGATGAAGTCAGCGAGGAGGTCCAAAGAGGGTGTCTCGAGAACGAACTTGAAGAAGTTGTTGTTAAGCTCTGTCTTGGTGCTGTCACCCCAACGGAGCTGTGAGTCTTCTGTAGCATACATATAGTACTTCGCGGGGAACTCTGCGTTAGCGCTCTGGATGAAGTATGTGCCATCGGCAACGATGGGGTTACGCTCACCCTCTGACTGTGCAGCCTCCTCAATTGTCTCGGCAAATGCTTTAGCAACAGCCTCGGCGTTGCTGTAGTCCTTCTTGGCGATAGTAGACTGAACTGTAGCAAGCTCTGCTGCAACCTCCTCTGTGATGGGGAGCTGACCGGGGTTGCTACCGTAGCCGAGCTCCTCTGTGAAGAGTGAGTTCAAGCTTGTGAGCCAGAAGTAGTAGGGGTTCTTCATAGATACCTGGTAGATCTTCCACTCACCCTCACCGTTTGTCTTGTTGAAGTAGAGGTAGTCACCGAATGCACCTGAAGCCTTCTGTGCAGCTGTCAATTTAGCCATCTCCTCCTCGGCACCTGCGTAATCCTCTGCGATTACACCGGGCTGGGGATTAGCGCAAGCGCGAGCGTATGTACCCCAGCTTGCACCCCAGTCCATAAGAACGCGGTAAGCGGGAGTTACAGTAGACTGAATGCGAACAGAATCACCCTCGGCGATAGCGTATGTGAAGTCGATATCTGTGGGCTCTGCACCCTCTACGTCTGTGTAGATTACGAATGACTTGTCGAAGTCCTCGTTTGTAGAAGCAACGATGTTGAAGTTACCGGCGTTAGCTTTAGTGATAGTCTCGCTACCGTTAGCAGCCCAGTATTTACCTGTGCTCAAGCTGCGGATGTTGATTGTACCGTCCTCGTTCTTTGTGAAGAAGTAAACACCGTTCTCACGCAATGCGCTCTTGTGGAAAGGATGTTTACCTGCATAGAACATCTCGTCAGCGGGAGACTCGAGAGTGGGGTTAGCGTTCAAGAGGCCCTTGATTGCATACAAGCCCCAGTCTGTGAACTCTGATGTGTAAGATACCTGTGCAATAGAACGTACGTTGTATGTGTTCTCTGAAAGTGTAACGGGGTCGTACTCCTCACCGATGTTACCTACATAAATCTTTGTGGGGTTAGCCATATGTGACTGACGTACGTAGAACTTGAACATAATGTCGTTTGTCTCAATCTCTGCGGGGAGCTCGATGTCGAGGTAGATGTAAGTTTTGGGAGACTCACCTGAACCCCAGATTGAGTGATAGAAGTCTCCCTTGTTGTTGATAGAACCATCCTCGTTGTATGTCATATCGAAGAGACCTGCAATGCTACCCTCTGACTCCTCGATTGAGTTGTAGCCCTTAACGTTGCTCTCTGTGAGGTTAATCTTAACACCCTCGCCGGTGAACACCTCCATCTCCATCATAGCAATCATAGGATAACCACCGTAAGAACCGGCGTTTGACTCAAGGAATGTGATACGGAAGTCTTTGATGGGCTCTGTCAAGCTGGGACGGATAACGTTTGTTGTGATAACGTCGCCTGCCCAAACCATCTCTTTCTCGTTAGCGTACATAACGGGCCAAGAAGTGATGGCGATAACCTTGTTCTCGAACTCGGCTTTCTTGTCTGCGATTCTGTTTGCAGCAGTCTTGATGTTGCTTACATAAGCTGTGGGGTCCTCGTTAATCATAGCATCGTTGATGTAAACGATGAGGTCGTTGAGCAAACCACCCAATGTGCTGTTCCAGTCACTCTCGAGGTATTTACCGGGCTCGATAGAAGACTCGTCGCAGAAGAGTGAGTTCTCACCCCAGATGGGCTCGCCAAGGTCGTCATACTCGGTTACATCACCGATAGAGTCACGGTAAGCCATAATCTCGATAGCAGCCTGATAACCTACTGTGAGGATGTACCAGTCGATAGTAGCGTTGAGAGCCTCAACGATGGAATCTACATCTTTAGCTGTGTAGTCGCCACCGGCGATAATCTCTTTTGTAGAAGCGATAGCCTCCAAAGCATCCTGGTAGAATGTAACCTCCATAGCTGCCTCTGCCTCTACCTGCTCACCATACTGCTCGAGAGTGTTCTCTGCCTGCATTACGGCATATTTGAGAGTGTTCTGGTAAACATAAGCGGGCTGTGCATAGTCGGCTGTGTAGAATGAGAAGTTGAAGCGTACGGGGAGGCTGTAACCCTTTGTGTAGTCACCACCTTCGAGGTAGCCTTTGTGCTCCATTGTGAAGAACTTCATACAGTTTGTACCTACGCGGGGCTCTGCAGCCAACCATACGTATACAGCTGTACCGTTGTTCAACGCTGACTCGTAAGACATCTCGAAGTCGCCGTTAGCCAACTGCTTGAATGAAATTTTAGCAGCCTCTGCTTTGTTTGTAGTACCTGCTGCCCAAGCGTTGAGGTCGTTACCGCCGCTGAAGTCAGCGTCTTTGAGGTATGTACCGCTTGTGGGCCAGTAGAGGTAGTAAGTGTTACCCTCGTTTGTGGGGATAATCTGAACAGCGTTGTCTGCTGTAGCCTCCTCACCGAAGGGAGTGTAAGCTGTGGGGCTTGCAAGGAAACGAGCACCCCAGCCGTCGAAGTTGTTGTAATCCTCGGCTTTAGCAGAAGTGTCTGCACCATCCTCGGGAGCGTTACCCTTGATAGTTACATAGTCGGCAGCCAAAAGGTCCTCGAGTGTAGTGAGCTGTGAACCGAGCTCGTATGTAGCCTCGGGAAGAACGGCTGTCTGGCCGAGCTTTGTGAGACCTACGAGAGTAGGAGTGTTTTTGGGGTTACCCTTACGAGCCCAAGTCTCGATAGCGAAAGCGTCCAAAGGTTTCTCGAATGTAATCTCCAAGTAGTGGAACTCACCTGTGGGGGAGTCAGAGTGCCAGTTAGAGTGGAAGTAATCGCCGGCTTTGCCGTTGTTAAGGTTTGCGATGGGGCCTTCAGCGGCGTCCTGTGCGTTGGTCTCGGCTGTGAATTTTACCTCGTTGCCCTGTGCATCGTAAATCTTCATCTCTGCAAATGAGAAACAGGGGTGTCCGTCGGGTTTCTCATTGTTCTTTGTCTGGATAACAGTGAAGCGGAAACCGTTCAATGCCTCACCCGGAGTAATCAACTCCGACTTGAAAGTTGTACAGTTGTAGTTTACGGCTGTCTGGTCTGTAACATCCTTTCCGGGAAGACCGTCACCAGAAGCGAGAATCTGCAACCACTGTGCGTTTACTGTTGCAATTGATGCAAATGCTAACGCAAGAGTAAGAAATAGATTTTTTCTCATAACGTAAAAATTAGTTAATAAAATAAGGTTAATAAAATTCTGTTTCGTTATTTTGTCCCTCACGGGCCTTGACTAAATTTCAATTCTTTTGTGTGGGGCTGCTTTGTCTTTCAACTATTTGAGTATCAAATAGATATTTATAAAACCCTGCTTCCCCTACTCTGCGGAATCTATATTTAATCACGCAAAGATTATGTTTTTTATTCAAACTACCAAGAATTTTTGTGAAAAAAGCATTATTTGTGTGATTTTGTGATTTTTTGGCATCAGCTACGCTGATTTCTTTTTTCTCTTTTGTGAGCTTTTTTTCGCTTTTTGTTCTTTGTGCCGCAATTGGGGCTTCACGCCCCACCGAGGCCTTAAGTTGCAAAAGAAGCTCCGTTACCCGAGCTATATCACACTCTTGAAAACAAAAAAACAACCCTCCTATCCTTGAAAAAACACTACAAAATGTAAACCTGCCGCAAAACAGCGAATACAACCTTATATATATATATATATATAGAGAGAGAGAGTGACAGCAAAATAAAATACAAGACAATGAATGTTAATTTATAAATAAATAAGGAGAAAATAATTAATTCTTGAAAATTTTCATTACATTTGCCACGAGGTATGTTGCGTTCATACGCGTTGCGTGGGGCAAGGCGTTGAAACACAATAACTTCGTGGTAAAAACTTGTAAATAACCTAATTTTAATTAATATGAAAATCAGAACTTTACTATTGACATTGGTCGCAATGTTCGCATCTGTAGCTGCAATGGCACAGATAGAGTCGGGTAAAGTGTACCGCATCGTGAACCTCAACTACGGTACAGCTGCCAGCGAAAAATTTGTAGACAACACTGTTTCTTGTAATTCAATCGGTTCAAAGAGCGATTACAACCAGTTGTGGATTATCACCGAAACAGCCACAGAGGGTAAGTACACCATTCAGAACGTATTTACCGGTCGTAACCTGCACTTCAACCAGTACACAAACCAAAAGTTCTACACCGAAAACGATGCGGAATATGGCTTGTATATCAACGACAACAGCGCCCTCTTCCCCGGTGGTTACACCATTACACAGGCTAAAAACAATAGCCTCACAATGCACTGTGACGGCAGTTCTAACTGTGTGCCCTGGACCAAGGACGAGAAACCCTCAAACTGGTACTTCGAGAAAGTGGAGCTCTCCGATGAGGACCTCGCTGCAGCTCGCGCCGAGTACGATGCATTGAACTTCGTTCTCTCAAACAAGGCTGCAATCATTGCAAACAGCAAGAAATACTTCACCGATAACACCGGTTGCGCCATCAGCGACACATACGCTGCAATGAGCGACGAGGACCTCACAGCCGCTATGACAGCCGACAACCTTCCCGCCGAGCTTCAGGCTGTTATTCTTAAGGTGAAGAACGGCACTTGGAACACAGTAAAACGTGAGCAGGAGTTCCGTATCTATGACTACAAGCCCTACAGCGATCCCTACTACTGGGCCGACCTCCTCTATACACGTTACTTCTGTTATGTAAATAACCCCACAGGTATCTCAACCAACAACGCAAAGAGCTGTCTCTATGTATTTGTTGAGAAAGTACCCGAAAACACCACACTCAAAATCTGTGAGATGGTGGGCACATCATTCTGGGGTACCGATACCGAGCTCCACGAGGGTTTGAACATCGTTCTTTCTTCAAACAAAGACGGTCACCTCTATATCCGTTACAACTGTGTTACCGACACTGCAGGTGCCAAGCTCGCCGACTATCCCGCTGTGAAAATCCACATCGAGGGAGGTTATGTAAACGGTTTCTGGAGCAAGGAGCGCGGCCACACCAACGCCGACTGGAAATATATGCAGGATAATATGTTCGAGAACGAGAGCGCTATCCAGGCTGTGGGCGACCACACCGTTCTCTGCTTCCGCAAGAAGGAGTTTATCCAGCCCTACCAGTACACAGATGCTTGGGGTTACCGCGTAGAGGGATGTCCCGAGAAGATTACCGAGGTTATGGCTCTTTGGGACTTCTGGAACGCTGCACAGAGAAAGTATATGAATCTTGAGAAATACTATCCCTGGTTCAATAACAAACAGCTCGCTATGTCTGACGACGGCGGTTTTATGGACGCAAGTAACTGGCGTACACACTACAATAACAACACCCTTACCACTATTGTAAACTACGACCGCATCACACGCGACGGTGGTAGTGCTTGGGGTCCCAACCACGAGATTGGTCACACCAACCAGTATGCATTCGAGATTGTAGGTACATCAGAGGTAAGTAACAACGCCCTCTCTAACTTTACTATCTTCGACGTGGGTACACACACCAGCCGTGGTAACAACCTCGAGAACCAGATTCTCGACTTTGAGAACAAAGTTCCCTATGTAGGCCGTGGCGAGAAAATGTACGGACAGAAGCTCTTCAGTATGACACGTATGTACTTCCAGCTCTTCCTCTATTTCCACGCAGCAAAGAAGAACGAGACCTTCTATCAGCAGGTCTTCGAGAGATTGCGCTACGACCGTCTCATCGGCTGGTCTACAAGAGCACAGGATATCCTCGACAGCAACGGCTACTACATTGGTTCAATGGACGCCAAGTACGACCAGCTTAAGTTTGCCGAAATCTGCTGCGAGGTTGCGCAGATGGACTTGAGCGAGTTCTTCGAGGCTTGGGGCTTCTTCATTCCTATGAAAAACCTCTATGTAGGTGACTACGGCCACCACTATGTATATCTCCACCAGGAGGACATCGACGCAAGCAAGGCTCGTATGCAGAAATACGAGAAGAAGGGCGGTCACATTATGTTCATCGAGGACCGTGTACGCAAGTCAAAGAGACTCGACGGCAACGGCTACCGCGCCGACTATAGCGACGAGGTGAGAGTAGGTACCGTGGGCGACTTCGGTCAGTGGGAAGACTACATCGACGAGAGTGTAAAAGCACAGGGTTACTACTACACCAATACAGGATCAAAAATCAACATCCTCGAGGTTAGCGGTGCAGGCGGTGCGCTCGGTTTCAAGCTCTACAATGCCGACACCGACGAGCTCCTCACCTACACCAACAGAAAGACAATGACAATTCCTATGTCGGCTCGCAAGGCCAACCTCAAGGTTGTAGCAGCCCAGGCCGACGGTACCGACTATGTAGTACCCAATGCTACAGAGGGCCCCGAGGACTTCCAGTACAACACACTTGCCTCTTCAATCACCAAGTGTATGACCGTTACATCGGCTGTAATGAAGGCTGATAACGAGATTGGTAAATACTACCCCGAGAAGGTTGCACGCCTCGACTCTATCTATAAGCTCGCTTACGATGCTTACAAGAACAAAGATACAAGCGTACACTCTTACGGCGACTGGAGCGCAATGCTCGAGGATGAGTACACAAACATCCTTTCCGACCTCAACGTGCGTCCCATCATCAAGGAGAACTGCAAGTACTACTTCAAGAACAACACATCTTCAACCTACTACTTGCAGAACGGTAGCGCAGGTCTCTCGGCTATCACATCGCAGAATCCTGCAACAGACGCATCTCTCTTGTGGGAGTTTGTAAGCACAGGCGAGCCCAGCGAGTACTATATGATGAGCAGCAGCGGTACATACTTGTCCGACCTCACCATCGACCAGCAGGTATATGCTTCAACAGTTACCAAGTCAAATGCAATTAAGGTGAAAATCTCTTACACCGACAACGGTCGCGTACTCATCACACGCAGCGACAACGACGCTCTGGGTATCGCATACAAGAGCAAGAAAGTTGTAGGTGGTTCTACCGCAAACGACAATTCTGCAAGATGGCACGCCTACATTGCCGAGGACAACTCTGTTGAGTTTGAGAAAGAGGAGATTACAAACCTTATGAACAGAGCAAAATGCATCCTTGCCGAGGTTACCGATACACTTGAGCTCGAGAAGGGTAACTCCGAGTATATGAGCGAGAATATCTACTCACAGACATCAAACTTGAGAGACCTCATTGTGGAGCTCTACAATGTATATGACAACATCCAGTCACAGATGAGCAACCCCGCTGCATACTATGCCAATATTCAGACATTACGCGGTGTGTTGAACAACTTCGACGGCGCATATATCGTTAAGTCACCCATCGCAATCAACGACGGCAAAATCTACTGGTATGCAATCAAGAGCGCGAAGACAGGAAAGCACTGGGCTGCAACAAATGCATCAAACGCATTGCTTTCACTCAACAGTCTCGTAGGTGAGAACGGCCCCTCTGATATGGAGCTCTGGTGCTTTATGTCTGACGGCCGCGGCGGTTACAAGCTCTACAACGCAGCAAAAGACCTCTTCGTATATCGTCAGAAGGCAACTATTACAAACAAGAATCCCCAGTACTTCATTACATCGACAAGCGATGTGGCGGCTCTCTCGTTTGAGTTGGCATTCGACGTAGATAAAAAGAAACTTACCATCGCAACACTCGATAAGTATGTTTACGAAAACAGCAGCAACGAGAGACCTTCTTTGAACACTACTGCAAGTGCTTGGGAGCTCGAGCTCGTAGCAATCGAGGAGAACAGCGAGTTGTTCGAGTCTGTGACAGCTATCGACGAGGTAGTTGTAGAGGGTGAGTTTGTAAACGGCGAAACCTACGATATGTTTGGTAGAAAGGTTACAAATCCCGTTAAGAACAATGTTTATATTAAGGATAATCAGAAGATTATTTATTAATCTCTCGGATATTTGATTCAGAGGCGGGCTTGCGTTTGCAAGCCCGCTTTTTTTTGTTTTGTAGGGTAGTGGAGCCGGTTTTCGGTGAGTTGGGTTCTTGTGTTTTTTGCTTTCAAAGGCTTGGGTGATACGAAAGCAGGAAAACAACAAACTAATCACCGAGAATTTAAATCGCAAAAGAAACCCATTGGCGAAGCGCCACCGATAAACTTAAAAAACACGCCACCCGGAACCCTCTCAAAAAAGATAAAAACGAATACAAAGCACTACGTTTCGTTAAAAAATGTAAAAAAGAGACAAAATGGCGATAAAAGAGGCGGCTGTTGATAATTTGTATAGTTAAAAAATAACCAATTATACTCCAATGTGAAAATATTTAGTTAATTTTGCAAAATGGTATACTATGTGGTGACGCAAACACCCGTTTAACCCCTAATTAGGAAGAAAATAAAACAAAAAATAATCAAATGAAGACTAAAAGAATTTATTTGTATTTGCTGCTGCTCGTGATGAGCACGGCAAACGTGTGGGCCGATAAATATTACAAGCCCGCAGGAAACCACACCAATCCCAACCGCCACAGCGAGCTTTTGGAGGGAATTAAATTTTTCATCTACAACACCGCATATAAGTCTTATGCGGTACTTAACGACCGTCTCGACTACACACCCAAGAATGTAGCTCGCGACTTGAACAGAACACGTGACGACCGTTACATCAGAAGCGTATCTATCAGCGGTTCTGTTGCCGACGGTAAAAAGTCGTACACCCTCACCTCGGCCGAGCAGAAAAAAGTCTACACAGCCAAGCCCGGCGAGATATTCATTGTAAACGCCGGTGAGACCATCACCCCGAGCATCAGCCACGAAGGTACCTGGATAAACGCGGCAGTCTTCATCGACCACAACGCCGACGGCTTTGCAATTACAAAGAGCGACGCCCTCGTGCAGCCCTCTACCACATTGCCCACAGAGGGAAAGCCCGAGTTTGTCTACCACATAAAGAACGCAAACTCAAAGTATGCCACAGGTACAACAAATATTGCAAGCAGCTATGTCCAGTATGGTCAGTTTGCATTCTATGCCTCAAAAGAGGAGGGTGTATACTACATCTACAGCCTTGGAGAGCAGAAGTGGCTCGGTTACACATTGGCCGACAGCTATAGCAACCGTACAAATTTTATTACCTTGCACGACAGCAAAGAAGATGCACAGCTCTTTAAGTTTGTCAATTTCAGCGGAAATAAATACGAGATACACCCCTATAAAGCCGACGGTACACCTGATGCCCTCTACCTCAACTGGTACCAAGGTTCCAATAACCCCATTGGTCTTTGGCAGCAGGGTGGTGCAGCCGACAACGGTAGCTGCTGGTATTTCGAGTATATCGACTACAGCGACGTTGTCTCATACTCGTTCTACTCATTCAACGAGAACAGCGATGTAAAAGGTTTCAACAGCACAGGTGCCACGCTCACCGGCGGCCAACGCTCAACAAGCTCATTGCCCTCGTTCAAGGCGCCTATGGCCCCCGGACGCTACCGTATGCGTTTCCTGCTCGACTATAACAACATAAACCCCGACGGAACAGGCGAGCGCTCAACAGGCGGCGGTAGCACTATGAATAACGGTGGTGCTATGGTAGACGTTGTGCTCGAGGTAACAGGCTCAAACGACTACACCGGCTTCGCCTATAATAACAGCACCTCGCTCGGCCTCACCAAGGAAAAGGCAAACAATATGAACATCTTCAACGAGTGCTATGTCTTTACACTCGAGAGCGCAGGTGAGACCAATGCCTACTACATAAAGTCACTCTCAACAGGTACCTACCTCGACATCCACGGCTCTACATCAAACTTGCAGCCGCAGAAGCTCTACATATACAGCTGGCCGCAGGCCGTAACCCTGGACACCGACACATACATAGGTAATGGTGTCGTGGCCGACAACGGAAACATCAAGCAAGCTATCGACGTGAGCTCCGAGGCAAGCAACTACACCATCATTCAGAACTCACAGCTCATTAACCAGGATAGCTGGGAAACAAAGCAGCAGAACCCCTACAAGGTATTTGTTGTGACCGACGGCCAGGGCAACTACTGGAACGGCGAGCCCAAGGCCTTTGCCACAAGCGACACAGGACACCCCTATGCCTTCATCGACGCCACCGACGTCGATAAAAACGAGTATGCCGACATTCGAGACCTCCACATCTACAGCCGATGCGACCTTTACTCGGCGCAGGCCATCTATGGCTATGTGCAGAGTGCTGCCAAAATGTGGCAGAGCCACCCCGCTACAATGGACGGCGAGACACCTTGCGACCTCTCGCGTCTCATCGACGGTGACCTCACCACCTACTCAATGACCGACGCAGGCGAGAACGACGGCTTCCACTACCTCACCTTCGACCTTGGCGAGGAGGCGTCAGACTTCTACCTCTATATGGCACGTCGCGCCGACGCCAAGCACACCCCCACGGTAATTGAGGTGAGCGTGGGCAACAGCCTCGACGGCGAGTTCACCCCCGTGCCCGACAGCGATGCCCTCCACAACGACATCACAGACGGTTGCTTGAACACAAGCCTCGATACCAAGCTCGAGTACTTCTCGCTCAGCCCCATAGAACTGGGCGGCAACTACCGTTATGTGCGCATCAAGGCACGCGACTGCACAAGTGTGGAGATGTGTATGGCACTCTCCGAGCTCTATATCCTGCCCAACAAACCCGTGATTCAGCAGGCTATGACCTACCAGCAGGTGCCCTTCTACAATACCAAGGCCAAATACACAACAGGTATCGACGAGCTCAACGCCACCCACCCCGAGGTGAAAATCCTTTCGGGTGTGCCCATCCCCGGTAACAAATACCAGATGTATGCCGACGCCTACGACGCCGAGCGTGGTATGTATGTGAACTACGACATCTACATAAAAGCGACCGTGACCGACGGCGTAACCACCTACACCCTCGCCAACGACGGCGACTATAGCAGTGCCACAGCCGAAGAGAAAAAATACTACGAGTGGGTGTGCGAGCAGTTGCCCAACGGCAGGCTCGTGTTCCGCAACCCCAAGACAGGCAAATACCTTGCCAACGGAGTGCTTTCAGACACCTCATACAACTGGGATTATAACACCAACCAGACCTACCGTCACGGTGTGCCCCTCATCGACGCCGACGGCCGTTACCTTGCCGTGGGTACAGCGGTGAGCGGCGGCACACGCAGCTGGATGACCGATGTGTGGAGCGCGCAGAACCAAACTACATTCTACACCTATTTAAATAACGGCAACACACCCGACGACACCACAGACGATGTGTGGGAGGTAGACAACAGTGTGCGTGCCTGCACCGACTTTGTATTCCTTCCCGTTGAGAACAGCGCCAACGAGAAAAAGGTGAACGTGTATGCCGACCCCCTTGCGGTGCGTAACTCAATCTTCCGTTTCAACAGCGTGCAGTACACGCTGCCCTTTGCCCGTCTGCTCGAGGATATCGACCTTGGTCTCGACTATGAATTCTTGTGTACAATAAAGAACTCAAACAATTTATATGCAACGGGTACCACAGGCATCACAAGAACTGCCGACGAGGCCGCAGTCTTTGCCTTCTGCAAGCACGCAACCGCAGAGAACGGATACTACATATACAGCGTAAGCGAGGCTAAATGGCTCACATACGACGTAGCCGAAAGCTACTCGAGCGGCCAGAATAAAATCTCTCTCTCGGCCACAAAGAACGAGGCAGCCTACTTCATCCTTGCCGACCAAACCCGCGGCACCACAAGCGGAAAAGAGATAAGCCCTGTGACAACCACAGGAACCAAAGCCGATATCTACTTCAACTGGTTTGCCGGAGGCGGTGACACAATGGGCTTCTACACCACAAACGGAGCAGGCGACGCCGGCTCTCTTATGATTCTTGCCTTTGCCGACAACCGCCTCTCAATAGAGGAACTCTGCGGCTCACAGCATCGCTTCCTGGGCTTCTACAAGATGGGTGAGGACGAGCCCACAACCACCGAGAAACTGCTCACTTACGACGATGTAGAGGACGGTGCATACTATGAGGCACGTTTCCACTTCGACCAGCCCTTTGAGCAGAGTGTGAACCCCGTGAAAGATGCCGACGGCAATATCATCACACCTGGTTCAAGAAGGTTCTACAAGGTAAAGAACCTTGCAACAGGCAAGTACCTCACATATATCTCAAAGAACAGGAAAGCACAGCTTGTCGATGAGAGTAATTTGTCGGCAACATCTCTCTTCTACTTTACCGAGGTTGAGTACGACGGCAGCTCTCACGTGAGTGCCTATATAGAGAGCGCTATCTGCGGTAACAAACTCTACGACGAGGGTAACGCGTCGGCTACCGACAGTGTAGCCCAGTGGAACCCGGGTGGTCGCAAGTACTACGTGCAGCCCAACCACGTGAGCGGCGCAGCCGAGGGCAAACGCGAGGGATTTGCTATCTCGCGCGATATGCTCGACGAGACCAATAACCCCAACGGTCTCTCTTCGGGTGCCGACGGTGTGCTCGTGGGCACAGGTCACGTGAACAACGCAGGAGCCCTGTGGGTGTTTGAGCCTGTCGATGATGCCAAGGATATGCTCGAGGCATATATCAGCGCGATGGTTACAGAGATTAACGGCTGGCTCGATGTGCAGCACAGCGACTACGACGAGGAGGCCAACCCCGGCGTGCCCGATACCGAATATCCCGTGTACGACGAGCGCAAGATTCAGTATCACCGCGACTATGTGGCACAGCTGCAGCAGTCGGCGGAGGCAACCGACGACCTCGTTGCACTTGGCAGCTATGCCGAGGATCTCTACTCAATCTATATTAATGTTCAGTCTACCACCTTGGCGCTTCCTGTGCAGACAATCAAGTGGAACGGCAACCTCGATGCTTATCACCCCAAGTGGTACTACATAAGAAACGTGAAAGACTCACACGACAAGCAGGTAGACAGAGCTGCCAAGTATGTGGGCGACGAGGTAAATATGGCTATCACCACACTCGAGGAAGGTAACAAGTCTCTGGCCCACCTCTTCTACGTGGGCGGTGGCGTGCATCAGGAGGGTACCGTATATGAGCACCTCGACAACTGCTGTATACATAACTTTGCAGCACACTACCACGACAAGCTCACCAACGATGTAGTAGACAAGACTCTCGTCAGTGAGAACGAAACCCTCTTCGAGAATCTCTCACTCACCGGTAACGGCGAGATTGTTAATAATGTAAACGGTATTCAGACTCTCCGCAACGAAACATCTTGGCGCCTTGTGCTCGAGGGTAAGTCTAACGGTAACTCATACAACGCCTGGGGTTCTTGTCTCTTGTCAAGTCTCGACAACCCCATCGCCGACGACTATACCAATAACTTCCAGATATATATGAAGGCCGACGGTTATATCATTGTCAAGACTTCGGCCTATGACGGTAAATCCTTCGACCACATACGCGGTGCATACGACACCTTCAAGGTTGAGCTTTTGTGGACACCTAACGACTATGGCTCTACAGCAGATAAGGTTAGTGGTAAGCTCGAAGTCTTTGTGACAAACTCTTTGGGTATAACAGAAACACATCCTTTGTCGGTGTCAATGAAAGACCTCACAGTCTTCTCTGCTGCTTTGCCCAAGGGAATGGACATCACCGCCCTCAAGGCCGAGGAGGTGAAGATGCTTAACTGGAACGAGCAGCACACCGACTCTAACTGGTTCATCCTCCCCACAACAAACACCGTATATCCCGGTCACTCAATTGTAATAGGTAGCGCTTCTACCGATAACCTCGGATGGTATGAAGATGAAGACGCTGCTCACGTTATAAACTCTGTGGGTAGTGCCGACTACGCCTCTTGGGAGTTTGTGAAGGTTGTCGATTTCAAGGAGCATATGGAAGAACTCCTCGAAACCTGGAACATAGACGAGTGCCTTGTGTACAACGCAGGCCTTGTGGAGCTCTACAAGCGCATCAAGACTATCTACAACACTTGCGAGCGCCTGGGCAACTTCGACGAGGATTCGTTCAACAGTATGGTTGTAGCTATACGTCTCTACCACGGTCTTCCCGTGTCGGAGTACTACAAACCCAAGGAGAACCGCCTCTACACTATACGCCCCGCATACGAGGGTGCAGTGAACTACGCTGCCGTGAACGAATACAACAGCGTGGTGCGCAGCGAGGTGACAAACAGCGCCGGCGAGGTGAACAGCCGCGGTGTGTGGATGTTCGAGGGTAACGACTCTACTGCGATGAAGCTCAAGAGCTTGCACACACAGAGCTACCTCGTGGAGACCGCAAGCGACTCCATCGTACTTGGCACAGGCAACGCCACAGTGTGCCTCACCCCTCTGGGAGCTACCGAGGTAAGCATTAGAAGCAACAGCGACTACACCTTTGTGAAACGTCACTCTGTGGGCGATGTATATGTGACAAGCGACTACATAGAGCCCGACAAAGACTACTATAACAGATATGCCGATGTAACCTTTACACGCACAGGCACCGAGGTTGCTTCTGTGACATCGGACATCGTGGGTGAGTTTGCCAAGAAGATGGCTGACGCCACAGCAGAGCTCGTCTCTGTAAACGGAGCGGCTCTCAAGGCTACACAGAACTTCCTCACCGAGTCTATCATCTGCCCCGACGTGAACGGAAATAACGGCGCCAACGTGGAGCTTGTCTTCTGCCTGAATAACCTGCCCGCGGGCTTCTCGTTCAATAACGTATCGCTCGACATACACGCATTGACCAGCACAGGCGCCTATCAGTATAAGAACGACGGCGTTAAGCGTCTGTGGAACGTGGCTGTGAGCGTGGCCGACAGCGAGGATGCTCTTGCTACAGCTCCCGTGCTTGCCTCTCTCAACGACATAGACATCGCTGCAGGCGTGGGCGAGACAGACAACGTGCACAAGCTGTGGAATGTGACCACCGACGATACCTACGAGGTAAACGGCAGCTGCTATGTGAAGCTCACCATAACATCGGGCAGTGAGAATGTGGGCTGTTTCTTCGGTCTCTCACAGATGATACTCTCGCAGGAGGGCGACACCTGGTACATCGAGGAGATTACAGAGCCCCAAACCAAAGTGTACTATCCCGCGTCTACAACCATAAATGGTCACTCGACACTTATGCTTGGCTACGACGCCGTGATACCCGAGGGCGTGGAGGCATTCTACTCAACAGGTCTCTCTTCATTGCCCTACTACCTGCTTATGTCGTCATACAACGGTGTGTTGCCCAAGAACGCCCCCGTGGTACTGCGCAACACCGACCGCACAGCCACAGCCAAGGACTTCAAGTTCTACTTCAACGCCCTCGAGGGTGCGGCCGACAACGACAGCGGCTTTATGGCAGGCTCGCTCTACTTCACACCCGTGCAGTGCCTCGACAATCATAACTACTATATGATTATGAAAAATCAGGATGTGGCTCGTATGTACTGGGTATATGAGGAGTATGACGAGGACGGAAATATCGTAGCTCCCAATACCGACGACGGCGGCTGGGTAGTGTGCCACGCAAACAAAGCATATATGGTTCTCGACAAGACCACAGCACAGAATATTGTCTCATATCCCTTCGGCTTCAATATGAACGGCACAACCGACATCGACGAGGTTGAGATAAGAAAAGATGCGATGGACATTGAGGTTGTGGAGACCATATTTGACCTGCAGGGCCGCAAACTCAACGAGATTACAGAGCCTGGTATCTATATTGTGAACGGAAGAAAGGTAGTTGTTGAATAAAAATAGTTTTGCGAATATGAAAAAGATATATGAAAGCCCTTTTACCGCAATTGTAAATGTGGAGGTTGATACCGTGATGACAGATATGTCTATCCCCACATCGGGCGACACTATGGGTGTGACCGAGGAGCGTGGAAACGCTGCCAACCAGGGTGCCAACGAGCTCTCGGGTTCTTGGGACAATATCTGGGTTAATATGTAATTATGTGTGATGTGACGCCTCACACGCCTCTCTCGTAGTGTTGAGCGTCTCTCGCAACTCTCTCTTTGCTGTGCCTCTTTATGGGGCACAGCTTTTTTTTAGTTACTTGTGCTGTGGGGCTGCGCTGTGAATTGTGCAAAATATAGCACAGGTAACTCGTCGCCGCAGGCGAAGCTCTGCGCGAAGTTAATATGTATGAGTGCAGCGCGGTATCTCTTCTTTCTTTAAAGGCCTCGGTGTACTTATTATACAGAGCGCCGGAAAGCGTCTCTGTTCTTCTCTTGCTTTCAGCTTCTCGGTGTCGCTATCTGCCTTTCTCTCAATTAGGTAATCTTTTTTGTTTGTACTTTTTTGAAAAAAGTACAGCAAAAACTCCTGCACCAAGTAAAAATAGTCGCCCGCGTCCTTTGCTCGTACCGCAGTAGCGAGCACTCGGTCGGCCGCTCGCTTGTCATTCAAGCCTGTCGCTTGGTTGCAGGGTGCTCCGTAACTCGCTCCGCGCGGCTATTTAAGAAAATATATACCCGCGCTGCACTCAAACATACTCGCACAATCGCCTGCAACCGCGCGGGCTTTCATTGAATTTTTAACGTGCAGGGTTTCGCCTTCGGCGACGAGTTACCTGTGCTATGAGACAAGGGATAGCTGTAGTAACTTCCTAAAGAACTATTTAAAACAAAGAAAGACGGTTAGCGCCACCGAGAATTAGAAAGCAAGTCTCACGGGCCACCGAAGCCTTAAATGCAAGAACTATACACCTTAAATTGCAAACACCGGTTTGCAGGTACATCAATCACGTCAAACATACCTAAACACGAGCAAATACCACAAAAAAACATCGGGCTGCGCTTCTTGCGCAGCCCGATGCAATGTATAAGGGAGAAATTATTTATTCCAGAGATTTCCCCACTGTGCCTGCTGTTTACCGGCCAACTGGTCACCGTCGCTCGACGATGTACGCTCGTTTGTAAACTGCACCGATGCAGCGATAAACTCGTTTGTCGCAACCTCGATAAATGTTGCAACAGGGCTGTTATATATCTTCTTTGTCATCTTGAATTACGTTTTAAATTATTTAACCTCGTTTACAAACACCATTTTGCCATTGATTACATAGTAACCGGGAGCGGTAATCTCGTCGAGCTTGCGGCCCAGGAGGTCATATATGCCCTCGATGGCTGTTGTGCTCTCCACTGCGTCGATATCTGTTGTGGCGCCGCCGAAGTTGAAGCTGTAGCTCATTGCAGAGCCCTCGCCTGTGGGAACTACGAGGAACGATTTGTTTGCCGCTACCTTTACATAGCCGCCGTTGTCGGTTCCTGCGTTGCCATCGGCAATTGAGCCGTCGTTGCTATACTCGGCATAGGCGTGGTACATTGCTACGCCGTTGCTTCCGTTCTTCAGGAGGTGGATGTTATTGCTCAATCCGTCTACAGTCTGCTCGTAGAGTGCTCCCTGCAGCATATTTGTTGCGGCGAGGGGAGTTGCCTCCTCGGTATACTTGAACGATGCTATCTGCGATGCTGTGAGGTCGGCATTGCTCTTTATGATAACCGCTGTGCGGGCGGGGATTGTACCTGCCACCTCCACGAGGTTTACATATTTGCTGTTCTCAACCTCCTCGGCATAGAATGCCTTGTAGCCTTCGGGCACTGTGACGTTGTAGTTGAGGTAAAGGGTAGCGTAGTCGGCTGCCGATACGGTGAGGTTATATGTCATATCCTCTACGTTTGTAACCTCGTCGATAGTCCAAGCCGAAGCGTTGCCTGCAGCTGCATCCCAGTCTACGATAACGCTGTATGCCTCCTGTGCGTGCATAGGACGCTCGTCGCCAATCTTTAGGGTTACCTGTCCGTCGGCCAAAGCGTTAATCTTCACCACTTTTGCCTCTTCTGCTGTGCCGAGGAGCTCGTGGTTCTTGAGGAAGGTCTTTACATACATACCTGTGTGCAAGCACTTCATTTTGTACTGGCCCTGTGTGCCTGTCTCCTCGAACTGGAACATTGCAAGTGTTTTGTTGCTTATCTCGTTGAGGTTCTTGAATACGAGGTTCTTGTGGCTGTAGTTGTTGTGGCTTGCGTTCTTCTGTGCGTATGTGTGTACATACTTGCCTGCGCAGTAGCTGTTTGTCGCAGCCGATTTAATATAGTAAATCTTGCTTGCGTCGGCTTTGTTGTAAGAGAGGTTCTCTGCGGCATCGAGCAGGGTGGTGTAGGCCTCGTAACAAGCGTCGCTGCTGCTTGCGCTGCTGCCTGCTGCAATGAGGTTACCTGCCTCGGTGTATGCCTCGCGATACTCTGTACCACCTGTGTAGAGACCTACGCTTGTACCGCCGTAGATGTTTGTGCCGTCGGTCATTGTGGGCTTAACATCGTTCAACTGGTAGAAACGTGCGTTGTCGTTTTCAAATGTAGCCTTCACAAACTTGAAGAGTGAACCGGTGTCGCTGTCGGGGCTGCCGCTCCAGAAGCCCATCTTTTGGGTTGTACCGCCGTTGTTGCTGAAGTAGTTGCTGCCGTCGCGTGCCTGGATGTTATAGTATCCGTCGGCGCGTGAAACGAACTTCCAGCTATCGAAAGCCTGCTCGCCCTTCTCGGCTGCTGTAATTGTGCCGGGGCTGTTGTTTGTGCTTGCTGCACCAAGTACCTTGCCGTTGGCGTTGAAGGGGTGTACATATACACCGCTCTCGTCGCTTGTGAAGTACCAAGCCTGCCAGCTGCTGTTGTCGGCTGTGTTCACAACTGCCACCTTGCTGTCGCTGTGGTCATATTTGAGCACGGTTACATCGGCTGTACGCTTGATGAAAATCTTGTAGAGCACGGGGTTCTCCTCGTCCATAGTAATCTCCACGGGGGTAGCTCCGTTGAAGAGGGCGAGCAGGGTGTCGTATGCGCTCTGAAGGCTTGTCACAGCGCTCTGCATCTGTGCGGCTGTTGTGCCGTTGTCATATACTGCGATGGCTTCCTGCAGGGTGCTGTAGCCTGCCGCGGCCTGCTCGTTGGTGATACCTGCCTCGAGGTGTGTAAAGACATCTGCCGAGGCTGTGCAAGCGTAGAGCTCGAACTCGCCCATATGCCAGTAGGTGCGCTCTGCATCTACTCTGAAACGCAGGTAGCGGTAGGGCTCGCCACAGTCGAACTTTGCCGATGTAAAGGTCTGGTTTGTGCCCTGGGGGAGGTTCTCGTTCTCGGTGTGCAGGGTGGTGTAGCTCTGCTTGTCGTTGCTACCCATAACGGTGACAGCATCGGGGAAGTCGTTGCTACAGCCTGTGCGGGTGTGGTAGGCAAACTGCATAATTGTGTATGCGTTGTTTGCACCGAGGTCTACCTCTATAAAGTGGTAACCCTCTGTAGTGCTTACGCTGTGCCAGTTACTGTGGAAGAAGTTGTCGTTCTGGCCTTTGATACCATCGACAAGGTGTGCGATGTTACCCTCGCTTGTCTCGGCGTTGTTTGTCCACAGGTAGTTTGCTGCGTTTTCGTCGCTTGTCTGCAAAGTAATCTTTGTGGTGGCTCCTGCGGGGTTGTATGTGGCAACCTTTGATGTAAGAGTCTCCATCTGCTCGATGAGCACGCCAAGCGCGCGACGGTCGGCGCCTTTCTCCTTGCCCTCGGGTGAGCACACAAGCAGGTCGGCTGCGTTGTAGAGGTCGCCCTCGTCGTTTACATAGTAGGCTGCGCAAGTGCCGTCGAAGGCAATCTTGTCGAGGTTAGAACAGCCGCTGAAGGGGTTGGCCTCTTTCTCTGTCTCCACCTCCACGTTGAGTGTGATACCTGTGGGGATAGCTGCCGAGAAGGCTGATATATCTGCCAAGGTTACGTTGTCTCTTGTGTAAACACCTGTCTGGCCGTTACCGTTATCTACGGTGATGGTGATTGTGTTGTCTACATACTCGATGGTAGCTGTGAAGGGTGTGCCTGCGATAACCTTGCACTCGCTGTTGTCGAGCGCGTACTCATTGCCGTTGTCTATCTTGAGCACGAAGTTACCGGCCTTTGCAAGGTAGAACTGGAAACCGTCGTTGTAGGTGGTTGCCAAGGGGTCTGTGCCTGTGGCAAAGAGTCCCGAGCCCCACTGATTATATGTGCTGCCGTCGCTTGTTCCTCTAACGGTAACCTTGAAGCCGTCGGCAACAGAGATAGCCTCCTCGAGGTTGTAGACGGTGTAGTACTGCGCATCTACTGTGCCTGCACCGCTTGCCACCTTACCTGTCATTGTGCCGTTGAGCAGAGACTTCTGGCTCAAGAACTGCATTGTAGAGGGCATAGTGATTGACCACAACTCTTTGTTGTTATTAAAAAGGTTGTTGTCGAAACCTACGATGGTGCACTCCTCGCCAAGTACCTCTACGGTTGCGGGGATAACGAGGTCGTTATTGCCCGACTTGCGCACGTTGGTGAGAATTACATTCTCGCCTGTGCTCACCTCGTAGAGGATGTAGTCGCTACTCCAGCTTGTGTCGTTTCTCTTTGTGCTGTTGCGGTTGAAGCTTGCTCCGTCGCCGCTTGTAACCATATAGCGGCTGCCGGTGTATCCGTCGCTGTAGTTGCAGAGTGAGACACCCTCGTGCACGGCTGCCTCGAATTTGTACTTCGCTGCTGTTGCACCTATGCTGATGTGGTAGCCTGAATTGTTTGCGAGGTAGTTACCGCTCTCGTTTACAAATGAGTAGGTGTCGTCGCCGTTCTCGATGCAGGTCCACAAGAAGTTCTCGTCGCCGAGAGTGGTGCTCGATTTCAAAGTGCCTCCGTTGTCATAGAGGTAGTAGTTGTTGTAGTCGCTGCTCTGCTTAACGTGTGCAGCGATGTAGTATGTCTTGCCGTTTGAGGGGGCTGCGCCGTCGGCGAGGCGTGTCGCAGATGTTGCGCCCTGCTCGGTGCGGTACTCAATCTCCCATCCGTCAATTGTGAGGAACTTGCGGAACTTCGCGGTGTATGTGGCGTCCTCACGTGCGTACATTGTGTAATTGAGCTCGTTGGTTACGAGACGGCCGTAGTGGTCGTACCAGCCGAGGAACTCTACATCGTCGCTTGTCTTTGTGGCACGCAGGTAGAAGGGGATGTTTGAACTTACGTTCCACTCTGTGCCTGTTGAGCCGTCGGGTGTCTCGTCGGTCCACACCTCAACTTTTCCCCACTCCTCGCTGTTTGTGAGTACTTTAACCTCGGCTGCTTTGCTCGACTTGTCGGTGATATTGATAATGAGGTCGTAAACGGGGCGGATAGAGGGGTCCTTTGCGCCTTTGGTTTCGGGGCTGTTCCAAGCTCCGTCGAAACGCAGACGCATATGGGTGATACCAAGGGGTGCGTCGTAGGGGAGAAGCACGTTCATCTTGTTTGAGCAAACGGCTGTGTTAGCAGCGTTGTTTGTACCCGCTGTCTTCAAGAGCTCGCCCTCGTCGTCGAAGTCGCCGTCGGCGTTGAGGTCGATGTATGCGTGGAAGTAGCAGTACTGCAAACCGCTGGCAGCGCCGTTGTTATACTCAACGTCGAAGCTTGCACCCTGAGGCACGTTCACAATCTTGGGAATTGTGTTGAAGATGCTTGTGGGGGCGTCGCTTGTCTCAAAGATGGTCTCTGCCTCGCGGTTGTAGTATGCGAAGGTGAGCTGGTGGATGAACTGGCCGTAGCTTGCGATGTCGCCGCTCATTGTGCTCTCGCCAAGCTCTACCACACCCCACTTGTCCTGAATGAAGTTGGCTGTGAATGTGGCGCTCTCCTTACCGTAGTAGATGAAGGGGTTGTTATTGCTCACGGTGTTGCCGTTTGCATCGGTCCACTTCTCGAAGTTGTAGCCTGTGTTTGCTGTAGCGTAAATCTTAACAGCCTGGGCGTTGGTAATTGTGAGCTCGCTTGTGCCCTCGATGGCTACGCTACCGTTACCTGCCGATGCGGCTGTCACGGTGCGCTCCTCGGTGATGTCCTCAACGAGGGCGATGTCGAATGTGATGCTTGTGCCGTCCTCGAATGTCACATTGGCTGTTGTCTGGCCGATGGTTGCGTCGGCGGGGATGTTTACCTGGCCGTCGGTGGCTGTGAGGTTCTCGCCGCTGCCTGCTGCGCCGTCGTTGTTAAGGTCAATCCACACCGATGCGATGGCTGTGTTCTTGCCAATCACAAGGGGAAGCTCAACGGTCTGTCCGCGGTATACCTCGGGGATGATACCCTTGCCCTGGGCGTCGGTTGTAACTCCCATAGGGAAGATGTAGTTCTTGTCGATGCCCTTTACACGACCGAAGTAGTTGCCGAAGGTCTGTACGGCCTTCTCTGTGGCGCTCATATCGGTGGGGATTTCTATCTTTGAGTAGTCGCCTGCGAGGTTGTATGTGTCGTTGAAATCCACTGTCCAGGGGTACTCGAAGCCGTTGTACCAGCCGCCGCTGAAGGCGTTGCCGTTATTCTCGAAGAACTGTTTCCAGCGCTTGTAGTGGAAGTCTTTGATAAGTCCCGACCAGCAGCGGTTAGAGTAGTCGTGGAGGTCGGTGTTACCCTTTGACCACACGGTCACCTGTGTACGGGCGTTCCACTCGAGCCAGTTGCGGTCGTTCTCTGTGGTACCCTCAACCTCGTCGGCGATGTTGCGCGCAAGGCTTGTCCAACGCTCGAGCTTGAAGTTCTCGTCATAAGAGAGCATTGTGTCGAGGTCGAGCATAAGCTGTAGGTAGAGGTTGTAGAGGCGTGTGTACTCGGCTGTGTTGCCTGTGTTGCGTGCCGCGCTGATGAGGGGCAACAGCTTGGCTGCGTAGTCTACCATAGACTGACGGATTACGTCTATTACGTCGTAGTTATAGTTGGCTGTACCGTCGGCTGTGGTAATATCGTCGGCGATAGAGATAAGCTGGTCGGCTGCAAGGAGCACGTCCTGCACATCCCAGTAGATAGCCGATGTACTCCAGCTCGATACGCTACCGATGCTCCAGTCGGGGCGTGCGAGGATAACTGCCTCCGATGTACCCTGCTGGTTCACCTCGCAGTTCCATACCGATTTCTTGAGGTTCTGCAATGCTGCGAGAGCCTTTTCGCTCTGCACGCCGTAGCGAGAGTATGAGTAGTCCTCAATCCACTCGTCTACCGAAGGACGGTTGTTTACATCCATCCAGGGGAGCTCAAAGAGCATATCGTAGAGGATGGGGTTGGTCTCTGTACCCTCGGGGGTAGCACCCACACCCTGCATATTGTTACCCTTGGCAAGTGCCTCGAAGTAACCGTTCATTGTGGTCTCCAAGCGACCGTGCAATCCGCTGCGGCCACCGAAGTTGTGGAGCATACAGTAGATGTAGGGGCGGCCCTGGAAGTAGTTGGTTCTCCACTGGGCTGCGTTGTCGGCATATATGTTATCGGCAAAGAGGTCGAGGCCGATGAAACGGTCACCATAGCTTTCCATAGCGCTGAAAGCACCGCTCTGGGGCACTCCCTGCCAGTACTGGATAATCCATTTGGGAGAGGTCTTTACATTGTATTTGGCTTTGTCGTCCTCTGACACCTCGTTGAAGTAGTTGTCGAGCTCCTTCATAATATTGGGGTAGCAGGTCGCGTTGCTCACACCCGAGGGAAGTGAACCCTCGTGGAAGGGGTCGATGCTGTAGAACTCCGACACACCCATTACATTGTGCAGGTGCTTGTAGTAAACCTCGGCAAATGTAACGTAGCTGTTTGTGTTGGGCTTCAAGATGTCGGGACGTGTGTAGCCTCCTGCCCAGGTTCCGTTGTTTACAACGTCGCCGCTGCTGAATCCGTCGATAGCGTAGTTCACGATGCAGTTGGGCACCTGGCCGCTGAATCCGGGGATTACGGGCTGCATACCGAGCTCGCGCATACGCTGCAACATATCGCGGCAGAGCTTCTCCTGACGGGTGTACCACCAGTCGGGGTTACCCTTCATATACACGCCTGTATTTGCCGACTCTATGGTACCACCCCAGCCCTCGAGGTTGTTCATCGCAAACCAAGCGATGAAGCCGGGGCCGGCGATATATGCGTCGATGTCGTCCTCGCTCACGCCGAGTTCCTCGAGGAAGAGGCGTGTCACAACATCCAAGCCCACAAGGTTAAGGGGCGCGTTGATACCGTGGAGGGCCATCCAGTCAATCTCCTGCTGCCAGCGCTCCCAAGTCCAGAAGGCCATAGAGTAAGAGAATGTACAAGTGTTAAAGTCGTAACGATAGGTTGTGTTACAAACGTGTTTCTCGTCTTGAGTGGGAACGGGGAGGTTCACTGCCGAGAGGTCGGTGGTGAGGTTGTTCCAAGTGAGGTTGATGTGTGCATAGTGGTTGAGGTACCAGTTAATACCTGTAGCCACAGACAACTGTGTGTTACCCTTGATGCAGGGCTTTCCATTTTTCTCTGTGATGACGAAGACATCTTTGCCATTCTCGGCAAGAGACTCCTCAATCACAATTTCGAACTTACCGGGAGCAGTCTCGCCTCCGATACGTGTCAATAGTCCCTCGATCGCTTTCTCGGGAGTTGCCACCGGTGCCTGCGCCTGCGACGTCTGGGCAAAGAGCATCGCTACAAGCAACAGCAGTGAGATGAAAAATTTTTTCATTGTGTTGATTGATTAATTAAAAAAGTTATAATGTTCTATGTTTTCTGTGATGAATGTGTTCGGGGCACTCCCCGCAGGCGCATAGTTATGCTTATTTTAAAAATCGGCTGCAAAGGTAATAAAAAATATTGATATTTTTATTATATTTATCAACTTTCTGTGTGTGATGCGCGTATGTGTGCGTGCGAGGGGTGTGTGGGGCGTTTTTTTGTTTTAAAGTTTGGTGTTGTGCTTTAGAGGGCGCGCTATTTATGAGTTGTTATGCTTACTTTCTACTTCTCGGTGTAGCAAACCCTCTTTCTCTCCCTTTTGTGCCGACAAAAAGGAGAGAAAGAGGGTTAGTTTAAAGTAAGAAAAGCTCGCGGGTTACCGAGAAATTAAATTACAGGAAAAAGGCGGTTAGTGACACCGAGGTCTTAAAAGCAAGAGTAAACCTATTTGCCTTTAATTGCAAAAAAAGAAAAATCAAAGCTCCACAACTACTTTGCAGTTGAGCTGACGGCCTGTGAGGAAATTGGGCACAGCATACAAATTATTACTAATGTCACTAATCCAATAGTATGAATTTACATTATTAATTCCCAATAAGTTAAAAGCATCGATGCCCAGCCACACATTCTTGAGGTAGCGACGCACCCCGGTGCGGAAAAACCTCTCCTCGTTATTGAGCAGACGATACGACATTCCTATATCCACACGCTTGTAGGCAGGTGCGGTGAATACCTGGCTCTCGCGTCCCTTGTGCGGAGGGCCGAAGGGGAGCCCGTCGGCGTATGCGGCGCGCAAGGTCATCTTCCACTTGTCGGTGCCGGGGAAATAGTCGGTGAAATGCAGCGAGAAATTGAACTTCTGGTTTGTGGGGCGGGGCAGCCAGCGACCGCCGTTTATGCGCTCCTCGGTCTGCATTATAGAGAATGTAACCCAGGAGTCTGTGCCCTTTACAAACTCTCCGAAGAGCTTGAAGTCGATGCCTGCTGCATATCCCTTGGCACAGTTCTCGCCGTAATACTCAATGCGCACATTATCAACGTTGTAGGGGATTAGGTTATCGAGCTTTTTGTAGTAGGCTTCGGCGGTGAATATGAAGGGGCGGTTCACCATAGTGAAGTGGTAGTCGAGCCCTGCTACAGCCTGTATGGAGCGTTGCGATTTTATCTTTTTGTTCAGCTGCACGGTGGTGAGGCCGTCGGTGGTCACCGTGTCGCGCATCTCTTTATAAAAAGGTGTCTGGTAGTAGATGCCTGTGGCAAGACGCAGGGTTATGTCTTTGTTTGCTGCGGGTGTGAAGCCAAGCGAGGCGCGTGGCGAGAAGATGGTCTCCCCGTTCCAGTTCCAGTGCGAGATGCGGGCGCCCGCGTTCAGCGAGAATAGTCCGTGCTTTGTCTTGAACTTGTATGTGTCCTGCAGATAGGCCGACAGGCGGTTGCTTGTGGCGCTGTTCTTTGAGCGCAGGTTATATATGGGGCGCATATAGGTGTCGCCCTGCGGAACGTTGTACCCCGCGGAGTCGCGCATCTGCCACTCGCGGCGGTTGTCGCTGAACTGCTCACGTTTCCATTCTGCGCCCCAGCGCAGGTCGTGTGCATCGATGAAATGTTTTCCCGTGACGGCAGCGGTGGTCACGTCGGCCTCGAGGTAGTTGCGGCCGTGTTCCATATATCGTCCCACGCCCAGGTTCTCGCTGCTGTTTATATCGTTTATCCAGTACTCGCTGCTTATGTCAAAGGTCTCCTCTTCGTTGGTTGTGAAGGCCGATGCCTGCAGCGTAATTTGGTTGTATTCGTTGGGTATGTAGTTGAGTGCGGCCGAGCCGAAGAGGGTGGTGAAGAGGTCGCTCTCCCATCCCCCGAAATAGACCTTGAACTCCTTTACATCCTCGAGCGTGCCGAAATTTGTGTTGCGGTCGCTGGGGGTGAACTTGTACTCGTTGCGCGAAATGTTTCCTATCACCCCGAGGCTTAACTTCTGTGTTATGCTCCAGTTGAAATGGGCCTGGTAATCAATGAACTGCGGCTCATACTCTCCCTTTGTGTCGAGCGTGCCGAGCAGGTATTTGTTACTCTTGTAACGCACCGAATTCGAGAAACTGTATCGGCTGTTTCCCGTTCCCACGTAGAGGCTGCCGCCCAGGAGACTGCCCGAGGCTATGGCCTCGAACTCGCGTGGCTTGCGGTAAGTGATGTCGAGCACCGACGACATCTTGTCGCCATACTTCGCCTCGAAGCCGCCTGTAGAGAAGTTTATCGTCTCCACCATATCGGGGTTGAGGAAGCTCAAACCCTCCTGCTGTCCTGCCCTGATGAGCAGCGGGCGGTAAACCTCTATTCCATTGACATAGACGCTGTTCTCGTCGAAGTTACCGCCGCGCACATTGTACTGCGACGAAAGCTCGTTGTGCGAGCTCACGCCTGCCTGTGTCGAGATTATATCCTCTATGGCATTGCCGCTCGCACTCGCCTGCAAACGCAGCTGTTTGTCGGCCTTTATCCTGTGTGTGCTACCCATACGGCGTTCGTTGTCCACAATCTCCACCCCTTGCAGGGAGTATTCGGCCGTGGGGAGCATAATATTCAGCGTAATTGTGTCGGTGGGGTTTGTGAAGGTGCGCTTGCGTGTCTGGTAGCCCATCATAGAGAATGCAATCACCACGGTGTCGCGGCTCTCACAGGTGAGGGTATAGTGTCCCTTTAGGTCGGTGAGGGTGCCGCGAGGCTGCCCCAGAATGCTCACGTTGGCAATCTCTATGGGGCTGTTGTGCTCGTCGGTCACCTTGCCTTTGAATGTGACCTTCTGTGCCCACAGAGGCAGTGCAACGAGCATTGCGAGTAGTGTGACAAATATTCTGACGGGGTGTATCTTCATAAAACAGTCTCTCTATCCCTAATCTAACGCAGAAAAAGGCTCAAACGTATATCGCACGCAAAATTTTATTGAAAAGATTCCACTTGAAGCGATACCAGCGCAGAGTGCTCACCTGCTTGCCGCCAAAGTTGAGCAGGAAATTCTTGTAGCCCGAGCGTATGCCCACGAGGGTGCGCGACTCGAGAAACTCAATGTGTGAGCGTCCCTCTTTGTGCGCGTTCTCTATTGCCGCCCACACACCGAGCAGGCCGGGGTAGTGCAGCGGGTAGCTCTTGCGCAGCCCGCAACTGTAGGCGAGGAAGGCGCGGTCGCCCGAGTATATGCAGATGGAACAGCCTATAATTTTTCCGCGCAGCTTCACGGTGAAAAGGCGGGCGTTGTGTGTCGCGTTGCCCTCTTTGTCTATGAGTATCCCGCGCAGAATGTCGGCAGGCGGCAGCGGGCGGCGTATCTTGCTGCGGTAGTAGTTACGCAGCAGGTGCAGGGCTTCGTCAATCTCCTCGACGGTCTGCGCCGTGGCGTATGTGGCACCGCGATCTATGGCTTTGCGCAGGTGTGTGCGGTATTTCCTTGTGAGGCGCTCTTCGGGTGCCCTGCTGTGCAGCGAAATGTAGATGCGGTGGTCGCGTATGGGCACAAACTCGCTATCGCTCAAAGTCTTGTAGGCGAAGCGTGGGTCGTTTATACCTATAACCTCGATGTAGCTGTGTCTTATGTCAAACATATCGGACACCTTATCGATGAAACGGCTGAAAATCTCCTCGCGGTCGCTGCATCGGGGTGTGTATGTGCCCGTGCCGTAGAGGGTGTACCAGAATCCCACTACAGGGGGCAGCAGGCGTGCGCCTCTCCTTTTTATAATAATAAGATGCGCAAGCTCCTCTCCCTCCTCGGTGGCAACGAGCATAAAAGGCTTTGAACCGCTGCTCTTTTCTATGAGGCGGAACATCTGCGCCGAGTGATAAAAGTCGCCCTCGGCGAGGGTGGGCAGCTCGCTGCTGCGGGTGTATATATCTATGCGCATAGCCGGTAGTGGTCTTTTTTTATTAAAAAGTGCGGGGTGCGCTCTTTTCCAACGGGTAAAGTTAGCTAAAAAAAGAAATAAAATTGTATCTTCGCAGTGAGTTTTTGAAAAAGTATATGGAAGATATATATATATTGGCAATTGAGTCGTCGTGCGACGATACGTCGGCGGCGGTTATGCGTGGCGACACGGTGCTCTCTAATGTGACGGCAAGTCAGGCGGTACACGAGCAGTATGGCGGCGTGGTGCCCGAGCTTGCATCGCGTGCCCACGAGCAAAATATAGTGCCTGTGGTCGATGCAGCGCTCAAAAAGGCGGGCATCGGCAAAGATAAGCTCTCGGCTATAGCCTTCACACGCGGCCCCGGTCTTATGGGCTCGCTGCTTGTGGGCGTGTCGTTTGCCAAGGGGCTTGCAGCTTCTCTGGGTATCCCTATGATTGAGGTGAACCACCTGCAGGGGCACATTATGGCACATTTCATAAAAGAGGAGGGCGTGGAGTACAAAAGCCCCGAATACCCTTTCCTTTGTCTTATGGTGAGCGGCGGAAACTCGCAAATAGTAAAGGTAAACAGCTACAAAGATATGGAAATCGTGGGGCAGACGATAGACGATGCTGCCGGCGAGGCTATGGATAAGTGTGCCAAAGTTATGGGGCTCGGATACCCCGGCGGTCCCATCATAGACCGCCTTGCGCGCAACGGTAATCCCAAGGCTTACACGTTCAGCAAGCCCCACATCGCAGGGTTCGACTACAGTTTCAGCGGTCTCAAAACCTCGTTCCTCTACACACTGCGCAAGCTGGTGGCCGAGGACGAGAACTATGTGGAGACACATAAAGAAGACCTCGCTGCTTCGTTCGAGGCTACCGTGGTAGATATTCTTATGGACAAGCTCTATAAGGCGTCGAAAGCCCTCGGCATAAAGCGTATAGCGCTGTCGGGCGGTGTGTCGGCAAATACCGCACTGCGCGAAGCATATAAGAACTACTCAAAAAAATATGGTTGGGAGATTTTTATCCCCAAATTCGGTTTTACAACCGATAACGCAGCGATGATAGGAATTGTGGGTTACCACAAGTTCCTCGAGAAGGATTTCTGTCCGATGGATGCTCCTGCGTTCTCGCGCACAACGCTTTAAGTGATATGGCGGGCTGTGCGAATATAGAGAGCCTGGCGGCCGATGTCATAGCGAAATTTGCTTTGCGCGGCTACACCCTTGCCACAGCCGAGAGCTGCACGGGAGGTGCCATATCCGCCGCCTTGACAGGCGTGGCGGGCAGTTCGGCGGTGTTTAAAGGCTCTGTGGTGGCCTACTGCAACAGCGTGAAGGCTGCGGTGCTTGGCGTGAGCGAAGCCACCTTGTGTGCTCACGGTGCAGTGAGCGAGGAGACGGTGCGCGAAATGGTTGTGGGGGCACAGCGTGTGCTGGGCGCATATTGCGCAGTTGCCACATCGGGTGTTGCCGGCCCCTCGGGCGGCACTGCCGAGAAACCTGTCGGCACAGTGTGGACGGCAGCGGCGGTGGGCGACAAAGTGGTGACTCGTTTGCTGCGCCTCGACGACGAGGGTAGAACGCGTAACATAGAAAAAACAGTGGCCGAAACGCTCGTTTTTTTGCTGAAAACAGCTGGTGAAGAGTAATCTTTTATTATAAAAGGCAAAATAATTTGAGTTTTGTTTGCAAGATTCTTTCAAAAGCCATATCTTTGCACTCTGTTTTGAGTAAGTATCAAAAGAGTAAAACAAAAAAAATATATAGAGATGTCTAAAGTTTGTCAAATCACCGGTAAGAAAGCTATGGTGGGTAACAATGTTTCACACTCAAAGAGAAGAACAAAGCGTCTTTTCAACGTGAACTTGTTTACTAAAAAGTTCTTCTATGTAGAAGAAGATTGTTGGATTCAGTTGCGCGTGAGTGCAGCGGGGTTAAAAATTATCAACCGAGTAGGTCTTGATGCAGCTCTTAAAGAGGCTGTCAAGAAGGGACACGTTGCTTGGGAGGAAATTAAAGTACTCGATTAATTAAAGGAGGAAGAAGTATGGCAAAGAAGGTTAAAGGTAACCGCGTTCAGGTAATCCTCGAATGCACAGAGCAGAAAACAAGTGGTGTTCCCGGAATGTCTCGTTATATTACAACGAAGAATCGTAAGAATACAACAGAGCGTTTGGAGTTGAAGAAATACAACCCCTACTTGAAGAAGGTAACAGTACACAAAGAAATAAAGTAATAAGAAATGGCAAAGAAAGCAGTTGCAACCCTCCAAACAGGCGACAAGGAGAAATTTGTTAAGGTTGTAAAAATGGTTAAGTCGCCCAAGACCGGTGCTTATATGTTTGCTGAGGAGATGCTTCCCCAAACAGATGCAGACGCAGCGTTGAAGAAGTAATTAAGGCTTAAAGCCAATCTATATAAAGAGGATAGTTCGCTATCCTCTTTTTTTGTTTCCTGTCGCAGGTAATTTAAAGGAGGTTGTGGCGACGCCTCCTCTCTGCGTGAGTGCAAAAAAATAGTGTGCCAATTATTTGGCACACTATTTTAGTTTTAAATATCCTTAATTAGAAAAGTTTGTTGGGATATTCACCTGCGTCTACGAGTGACTGAATCTTCTCAACTGTAGCAGGACGGTCGGCAGCGTAAGTTACACCGAACCATTTAGCTGTTGTGTCGAGAACCTCGCAAGTAGCCTCGCCCTTGTTGATGAGGTTATCAACTACGAGGGGAATGAAGTACTCTGCTTTGGGTTTGTCGGCGTTCTCCTTCAAGAAGTCGATGAACTGCTCCTCTGAATGTTTGAAGTAGTCGGGTGTGAAGCCCCAGAAGTTCATTGACACGGGAGTCTGCTCGCCAACGGGCTGCCAGTTGCTCTCCTCGTCTTTGTAGCAGATAGTACCGTCTACGCGCATAATTTCGGTGCGCTCAACAACTCCGGTGAGGAGCTCCTGCTCGTTCTTTGAGCAAATGCCGCGTGCTACGCTACCGTTCTCGCTCAATGTGTTGCAGATGCGGAAACCTACCATACTGTATTTGCCTGTGCTGCCCTCGGGGAGGTCGCTCAACCATTTGCCCATAACGGCGAAAGCGTCGCGGCCATAGAAGTCGTCGGCGTTGATAACTGCAAAAGGCTCTTTGATAACATCTTTACCCATAAGTACAGCGTGGTTTGTACCCCAGGGTTTAGTGCGCTCTGCGGGAGCTGTGAAGCCCTCGGGCAGGTTGTCGATAGCCTGGAACACGAGCTCTGTGGGGATGTGGCCCTCATACTTACTCAATACTTTCTCACGGAAGTCTGCCTCGAAATCTTTGCGGATAACAAATACCAATTTGCCGAATCCACCGCGGATAGCGTCAAAGATTGAGTAGTCCATAATTGTCTCGCCGTTGGGGCCGAGACCGTCAAGTTGCTTCAAACCGCCGTAACGGCTGCCCATACCGGCTGCCAATACAAAAAGTGTAGGTTTCATATTAGAAATAATTTATAAATAAATATATATAAGTTTGTTCTGTTGTGGTGTTTGTGCGGGGTGCCGCAAAACTAAATTTTTGTAAAGTTATAATAAGCGATTTATAAAATCAAATTTATTTTTATTTTTTTGTAAAGCTTCTTCGTAAAATGTCTTTTATGTGGGCTTTTTTTATCAGAAGGGGTAGCCTATGGCGAAGTGCCAGGCAAAGCCGTCTCCCAGCGGCGATAGGTTGAAATAGCCGCGGCGGCCTGTCTTGTAGGGCGCGTGCAGTCCCATACCAAAGTCGAGCCTTATCACAAGAATATCAAGGTCGTAGCGTATGCCGGCGCCGGTATTCAGCGCTATCTGGCGGGGGAAATCCTTCAGCGTTATTTTGCCCCCGGGGCGGCTCTCCTCGTTTTTTGTGAGCCATATATTTCCCGCGTCCACAAATAGCGCTCCGTGCAGCTTGCCCACAACCTTGAAACGGTATTCTATATTGGCCTCTAGCTTCAGGGTGCCCGTCTCGTCGAGGTAAGAGTACCGGGTGTCGGTTGAGGGGCGGAAACTGCCGGGGCCCACGCTGCGCACGGTGAAGGCTCGCAGGCTGTTGGCACCGCCTATGTAGAACTGCTCGCTGTAGGGGGCATACTCGGCGTTGCCGTAGCTGTGCAGGATGCCCGTCATAAGGCGTGTGGCTATGTAGTTGTTGCGGTCGATGCGGTAGAGCTGTCGCAGCTCGGCGGTGAGCTTTGCAAATTGTGCGTAGGGGTTCTGAAAGAGCTTTTTGTTCTTCTCGCTCCACTTTTTCCCAAATGCGCAGAGCGCAAGTGAAGTGATGTTTCCCGCCGATGTGAGCGATACCTCCACGCGGCTTTTATTTCTGTGCCCGGTATTAACATTGTCGTAAGTAAAGGTGTATTGCATTGCGGGGATAAACTGGTCGCGGAAACTGTTCTGCAGCGCTCTGTTCTCGGCAACTATGGCATCGAACTTTTCGGTTGTGTGGCGCAGCATATCAAATGTGAGTCGGAAGGGGCTCAAGGTGTGCGTGGTGGTGCTTTTGTGGTCGATGTGGTAGGTGAACTCTCCTCCCACGTGCACTATTCTGAAGAATCCCGAGCGGTTCATACGGTCGGCATAGAGGCGCACGGCTGTGGAGCCCTTCGCGCGCAGGTAGCTGCGGGGAATGAAAGGGGCGTATATGCGGGGTGCGGTGAGCGAGAGGTCGGCGCCTGTCTCCCAGGAGTTTATGAGGCTGTTGCTGCCTTTTACCTTGTCGTCGGTCTGCCACTCGTAGGAGCCGCGCAGGCTCAACTTGAGCAGCTCTCCTCCGCGGAAGATGTTCTTCTTCGATAGGCTTATCTCGCTGCCGGGCCCTATCTGGCTGTTGCTTTTCGATGTGACGTTCAGCTCAAAGGTGAAGTCGTAGGGTTTGTCGAGGCGGGCGCTGATATTCAGGTCGAGCGTGTCGCTCTCGCCGCGTGGTACAAAGTTGAATGCTGTGCTGCCAAAGATATTCATCCTGCTCAAGCGGTCGAGAGAGTTCTGCTGCTCCTCCTGCGAGTATTTCTCACCGCTTCTTATGCTTATATTGCGCAAGATGGCTCCGGGGCGCACCGGGAGCTTGGGGGAGTCGTATATATAGGATATGTTGCGATGCTTGAGCGTGTCGCGCGCTCCTCTGCTTGTGTAGGAGTCGCTCTTGAGTATTGCGATGTTTATATCTCCTATGATATATTGCCTGCCGAGGGCTGCGGCGAGCCCTTTCTGCGGCTCTATGCGCAGGTCGGCGTGCAGCGGGGTGCGCGTGGTGTCGGCAAGTATGCGGGTGAAGGTGGGGCGATGGTAGTAGTAACCGTTATTGCGCAGCAGGGTGTTTATTCTCTCGCGCTCGTTGCTCAACGTCTGTGCGCTGAACTGCTGCCCCTCTTTAATGAGTCGGCTGCGGCGGCTCTCCTTTATGAGCGTGGCTGCCTCTCCCGTGTATCCGCGGTACTCTATGGTGCCGTATCGGCAGGGCTCGTTAAGTGTCACGCGGTATGAAATCTTGGCTTTCTTGGGGTTTTTCTTGTCGGTGACGACCTCCTCGGTGACCTTGCCGTTGAAATAGCCGAACTGCTCGAGTATGTTACCCGCCACTTGTGCGCGCAGCTCGGGGTTTACCTGCGAGATGAGTACGGGGCTGTCGCCAAATATCTCGAAGAACCATTGCCCCACCTTGCTCTTGCTGTTGTGCAGGGCGTTGTACCACCACAGTCCCACGGGGAAACCGCGCAGTGTGGAACTGCCTGCGATGGAGCCGTTGGGCGGGCAGGCAAGCGCAGCCTTTATCTCCTCAAGGGCTTCGGCTCCCGCGGCGTCGCGGGCATACTCCTTCGCCCCGAGAATCTCTATTTTTTCTATTCCCGTGTATAGCTGCTCGCCCTCCTCTATGTGTCGGGTGACGGCACACGAGGTAAGCAGCAGTGCAAAGAGTGTTACTATGGCGGTTCTCATTTCTTTTCTTCTTTTTTCTCTTTTTTCTTGAAGAAGAGCAGTTCGTCGAGGCTCTCCATCTTGCGTTTGTATATATATCCCACGCCTGCTTCGGTAATCTCTCCCTCGAGAATCGACTCGTAGTTCTTGTCGTAGAAGATGCGCAGGAATCTGTTGTCCTTCTCGCTTATTCTCCATTCGAGCGATACGTTGTTTATGAAGCTCTGCTCCTGCTCGGGTGATGCTCCGCTGTTCACCTCGCCGCCGATGACTATGGTGAGGCGGTCGTTCCAGAATCTCTTTGCGAAACTGAAATTGTAGTTTGTGTAGGAGTCGCCCGTTTCGTGGTTCTCCACGTCGGTGATTCCCACATTTATGCTCACGCTCTTCATTGCGTCGCTTGCGAGGTTGTTTATCTTTGAGTCGAGGAACGATGTGAGGGCGTTGGAGACGGTGAAACCTCCTTTGTTTCCCACGTATGCGCCTGTGATGAGCATTGTCACTGCATATTTGTTGAGCGTCTCGGCGTCGAAGCTGTTGAGCTCTTCCTGCACGGCGGCGTTCTCGGGTGCCCGCATAGTGAAGGTGAGTCCTATATTGTCGAGCGAGTTACAGAGCACGAGTCCCACGTCGAAGGCTACGGCCTGGGTGTTGCCGTCGTCTGTTGTCACGGGGCATATAACTCTCTCGAGGGCGGTGATGTCCAAAGTGGGGTTTGCTATGTCGCCCGTCCAGTTGATGTAGCTTCCCTCACTTATGCTGAATGTCTTGAGCGGTATGACGGGCAGGGTATATTTCATCTCGCCGTTGCTCAATGTGTATCGCCCTGTCAGGCTCACGCCCTGCTCGCTTGTGTAGTTCATATTGAGTGAGCCGCCTCCCTGCAGGCTTATGTAGTTGGTGCGGTTTGCGTCGAAGTCGGCGTTGAGGCGGGCGTTCTCCTCTATGGCAAGGCGCAACGAGAGGGTTATATTACCCAGTTGCGTGGGGGTGTCGGCCGCTGCGGTGGCTGTGGAGTCGCTGAAATTTACAAATTCCACAAGGCCGTCGAGCTCGTTGGCGGCTGCAAGTGTGCTTCCGCTCACTACATATGTGAGGTTGCTGTTGCCGAGGATGGTGCTTGTGCCGCGTATGTTGAGCGAGCTTAAGTGCCCTGTAATTATAGAGTTAAGGTCGATGAAGAGCTTGCCATATACAATGGAGTTCTTGCGGCGTGGGGCATTTACAAGCTCGTAGTTGCGTGCCTGCATCCTTATATTGAACTGTGGGTTCTCTATTCGGCTTATGTCGATATTGCCGTTTATATTAAACGGAGTTTCTCCCTTGGCATATATGTTGAGATTGTCAAATATTATTTTGCTCTCTTTTATCCCCACACTCTCGTCGGAGAGGCGCAGGCGGCTGCCGAGCAGTGGGGCATCTATCGACACGGAGTCGAACCTTATATATCCGTCGGAGCGGGGAGCGGTAATATCGCCGCGCAGCGAGAAGCTGCCGTCTATGTGTCCGCTTATATCGAGCCCGCTCTCCTTTGTAAAGGCGTTTATGAGATTGAGGGGCAGCTGTGTGAGCGTGGCGCTGCCGTCGATGCCTCCCTTGTCGTAGTCGCCTTCTATGCTCACAATGTCGTTGTCGTTGTGCAGCAGCTCCAACGACAGGTAGTGTGTGTCGTTGCCTTTGGGCAGATATATGGCCTCTATGCTCTCATTGCCCAGCAGAGTGTTCTCGTATATGAGGCTGTCGGCGTGCAGCTCTCCGCTGAACATAGTACCAGTGTCGCCGTCGCGGTAGCGCAGCTCGCCGTGCAGGCTGCCCGAAATTTCGGGGATAAAGGGGAGCGCCTTGCACAGGCGTGCAAGCCTCACGTTGAAAAACTCGAGGTTTATATCGTGCTTTATGGTGCTGTCGGGCAGGGTATAGAGGCGCAGACCGCCCTCTTTGCCGTCGGTGACTTCGATATTTGAGCTCACGCTCTTGAATCGGTCTATTTCAATGTAATTGTCGGCATTGAATCTTATCTCGCTGCCGAGCAGCATTGCCTGCGGGTAGAAGTGTGTCTTTATACCACGGGAAGAGAATTGCGTTGTGGTGCCGATGTGTGTGTCGGCGCGCCCCTGCGTGTCGGTGAGCGAGAGCTCGGCGCGCAGCTTGTCGCCCTCTCTTACGTCGCCCGACAGGGTGATGTCTATGGGGGCTTTCTTCTCTTTCTTGTCGGTGACTATGTTTTTTGCTCCTGCAAAATAGGCTATGCTGTCGGGGTATTGCACGATGCGCAACTGCAACGTGTCGAGCACGATACCGCCTGCGCTCGGCGAGCCTATCTCTCCTTTTAAATTAAGCCCTTGCAGCGTGTCGTTGCTGAACGTGAGCTCTGCCGAGGAGATATTTATTCCCTGCGCAATGAGTATGTCGTGCAGCAGGTTCTCCTTGCCGCAACTGAATTCTACCCGGCCGTGGGGGAGCGGGGTGCTCTCTATCTCCTCGATGCTTTCGAGTGTTTTCTTCTGCCACAGAGCCGATATTTCCTTTATCTGTGTGGCAAGTGCCTTGTAGCCGCACAATGTCTCTGCCGCAATCAGCAGGTCGCCGTTGCGTGCTTCGAGATGCAGTGCATCGGGCGATGTGCCTGCCTCTGCATAGATGGGGGCGGGGGTGAGGTTTCTCTCTGCTGTGGTAATTTCCATCTCCTCAATTGCAATCTTTGCGTTGTGTGTCTCTTTGAGGTTGGTTGAAATGTCGAGACCGAGGCTAAAGGCTGCCGTGAGGGGTTCCTCGCACAGCCCGAGCTTGTGTGGAGCTATATTTTTTACATCGAGACGGGTGTCGCTGCTTATCCAATTCTTGCTTAAACGGCTGTTTGTAATCATCGAAAGCTGCATATCGGGTGCATCTGCCACAAGGGAGGCAAGTGATATCCCATTTGCCTGAAATGCACTCAATGTAACGCCCTCTATGGTGCCGCCCTCGCAGTGCAGTGTGTCTACGGTTGCAATGAACTGGTAGTAGCTCTCTTTGTCGAGTATGTCGAATCCTTTGCCCGAGAGGGCGGCGTGCAGCGTGGCCTTCTCTATGGGCACAGTGGGGAAAATCTCTTTTACGTTGAACGAGTGCAGGTCGGCTTTGCCGTCGTAGAAACCGTGCCTTGTGTCGTATGTGGCGAGGAGTTCGGCCTTGCCGTTGCCTCTCAATGTGAGCGATGCGAGGTTTCTCTCTCCCTTTACACTTCCTTTTCCCTCGAACTCTATGGGTGTGTGTGCGGGTGTGCCATTTCTCTCTCCCGTGAGTGGTGCAAGGTTTTTTATGACACCCTCAAAGGTGATGTCGGCGTTGCGTCTCTTCTCGTCGCCCACATTGTGCAACCTGCCGTTCAGGCGCAGCGACGCCACGCCGGGTATTGTAGTGCGCAAGCTGTCGATGGAGATATTTGTCGTCGTACCGCTCACTGCGACTCTTGCCTCTATGGCTGTGTCGGGCAGGGCGGCTATGCGGCTGCGCAGCTCCTGTGGTAGCAGGGCTTTTATGTCGTTGCGCTCTATGTGCGCCTCCACCCGCCCTGCGATGTCTCCCTTGTGGTCGGAGGTGAGCGGCAGGGTACCCGTGCAGCTTATCGTGGAGCCCCCCGCGCTTGCAATGAGCGCTTCTATGCTGCCGTTGCCACTCTTGTCGGTTGCTACTTTTCCCTGCACTCCTATGCTTATGCGTCTGTCATAGTCGAGCGTGAGCGTCTCAACGACTGCCGCATACCCATCTCTGGTGTATGTGCAGTTACCGCGCAGGGCAATCTCTTCTATGAGAATATTCTCGCTTTTGTTTTTATAGGCAAATGTGCCGCCCTCAATGGTGAGGAACTCTGTGCTGTAAGCCCCCTCTTGCAGAAGGGCTCGCACGCTCTTTGCCTTGAATCCTTTCAGGTAGGTGCTCAAGAGAAGTTCTTCGTCGTGTTGTGTAACCTCTATGGCGGTATTTTCTATATTACCTTTGCGCAGCGTTATCTCCCAGCTTGCGGCACTTTGCTCCTTCTCTTCGCGTGGTGTGCTCCCTGTAACCTCCACCGATACATTGCCGTCGGCTATGTGCAGCATTCTTATGTCGGCTTTCTCGCTTGCGAGGTCTATGTTTCGGGCTACGGCGGTGAGGTAATCTATCTCTCCGCTTATCCTTGCCGCGGGGATAATGTCGCGGGTGTCTATCGCCGTTTTTTCAAGAATTATGTGATTGACCTCTATCTCTCCTTTTAAAAGTGGCAGCAGGCCTATGTCGAGCGACAGCCTCTCGCCGCGGGCTATCTCGTGTCCCTCTTTTGAGAGGCTGTATCCGCCTATGACAAGTTTCAGTGGGAACGATAGGTCTATATGCTTTATGTCGAGGGTGTAGGGCGTCTTTTCCCGAAGCACGGCGGCGACCTCATTTGCGGCGTAGTGGCTCACCGAGGGCAGATAGAGCAAAAGAGCAATGCCCCATAATAGTATTATGGGGGTGAGAACTGCTGCTGCAAGCACTTTTATCAGTTGTCTGCTTCTTCGGCCTTGAGTCATACATTGCAAATGTAATCAAAAAAAAAGCTATAAAGCCTCATTTTTTATCTGTAACTTTTGCGGCGGGTGTAATTTTTATACTTTGCGTGGCGTAGTTTAAACAAATTGTTTTAAGTAAGTTTTTCTCACAAGCGTGGTTTTTTTCCAAATAATAGTTATTTTTGCGCTAAAGCGCGAATATAGGAATCGGCTCGGCATAAAAACGTAGGTGTTTTGTGACGTTGTTTTCTGTGTTTGCTTTTGTAAATGTGGCCTTTGGGCTTTGTAATATTTGATTTTATGAAAAACTTGAAATTTTTTATCCCGTTTGTTTCTCTCTTTTTGCTCCTTTGCGCTTGCGGCGGCTCGCAGGAGGGTGCTCCCGCAGGTGAGTTTGGAATACGTCAGCTCAACGACAGCAGCCCCGACCGCGACCAGATGGTGCTTATGGAGACCTCTATGGGTAATATAAAGATTCTTCTCTATAAGGACGCCCCTCTGCACCGCAGTAACTTTGTGAACCTTGTAATGAACGGTTTCTACGACGGGCAGCTCTTCTTTAGAGTATCCGAGGGTTTTATGATTCAGGCAGGCGACCCTATGTCGCGTGGCGCAGCCAAGGGCACCAAGCTGGGCACTACCGAGGTGAGCTATAACATTCCTATGGAGATTGACGTGCCTCGTCGTTGGCACAAGCGCGGAGCTTTGTCTGCCGCGAGCCTCAAACCAGGCATCTCTTCCTCGGGCTGTCAGTTCTACATCATAACGGGCAAAAAGGTGTTCGATAGAAATCTCAACGCACACGAAGCCAAGTATAACAAAACTTTGCGCCGCCTTATGTACGAGAGCCTGCAAAAGCCTTATGCCGAGCAGATTAACAAACTATATGCCGAGAGTAAAAAGAGCGCGAAGAAAAAACGCGAGCTCAACGAAATGATTCATATGTTCAGCGAGAAAACCGACTCTGCTATGGCAGGCGTCAAGTTTGAGTACAGCGCAGAACAGCGCCGCCACTACAAAGAGGTGGGCGGTGCCTTCCACCTCGACGGCTACTACACCGTCTTTGGCGAGGTTGTCGAGGGTATAGAGATTGTGGAGGCTATCTCGCGCGTCGATTTCGATGCCCAGGAGCGTCCCATAAAAGATGTGGTGATAAAGAAAGTAACACTTCTCGACGATGAAAATTGAGAGAGCTACCCTTGCCAACGGGCTGCGAGTGGTGCACCATCGCATCGAGGGCTCGCAGATGGTCTATGTGAATGTGCTCTATAACGTGGGCGCAAAAAACGAAGACTACGAGTACACCGGTCTTGCGCACCTGCTCGAGCATCTTATGTTTGAGGGTACGGCGGCAGTTCCTTCGTTCGACGAGCCCCTTGAGCGTGCGGGCGGCGAAAATAACGCCTACACCACAAACGATATCACCGACTATTACATTTCTCTTCCCCGTCAGAACGCCGAGCTTGCCTTCTGGCTCGAGAGCGACAGAATGCAGAATATCCTTCTCGATGCAAAAAATGTGAACGTGCAACGCAAGGTGGTTATGGAGGAGTTTAAGCAGGGCGACCTCAACCGTCCCTACGGCGATGTGAGTGCTCTGATGCGGGCTATGGCCTTCAAATGCCACCCCTACCGTTGGTCTACCATAGGTCGCAAGCTCTCGCATATCTCCGATGTGCCTCTCGCTCGCATACGTGAGTTCTACAAACGCTTCTATGCTCCCGACAATGCAATTCTTTCGGTGGCGGGCGACATCTCCTTTGAGCAGGTTATGGAGTGGTGCGAGAAGTGGTTTGGTGCCATACCTGCAATAAATTTTAAGAAACCCGCTCTGCCTGTGGAGCCGCGTCAGGTGCGCCGACGCAGCCGCAGCGTGGTGCGCGACGTGCCCGAGAATGCTCTTTATATGGCTTTCCATATGGGCGGGCGCAGCGACAGCGACTATTACCCTTGCGACATACTCTCCGATGTGCTCTCCAACGGCTATTCGGGCCGCCTCCTCATACGTCTTGTGAAGGAGAGGGGGCTTTTCTCCAAGATAGACGCTTTTATTTCGGGCAGCGAAGAGCCCGGGCTTTTCCAGATACACTCGCGCCTCTCGCGCGGCGTCACAATGGAGCAGGCCGAGGCCGCCATTTGGGAGGAACTCGAAAAGCTGAAAGCAGAAGAGGTGCCGGCCGCAGAGCTCGAGAAGGTGAAGAACCGTTACGAGTCGGGCTTTGTATTTCGCAACCAGAGCGGCGAGAATCTCACAAGCAATCTCGCTATGGCCGAGCTGCGCGGCGACGCAAATCTACACTACAAAGAGGTGGAGCAGTATCGCGCGGTCACAGCGTCACAGATACGCACCACGGCGCGTGAGCTCTTCCGCAAGGGTAACTGCTCGGTGCTTCACTACCATAGCAAAGAAAATCGTAATAGCTGAAAATAGGATAAAAACCATATAACAAAATAAAAATATGATTAAAAAACTTCTGTATAAATTGCGCAGCGGCAAAAACCCAAAATTCATCTATTTCCTGGTGAATATCCTGCGTCAGTGGCAACCGAAATTTCTTTTCCGTATGAGGCTCGAACGCACTCTTGCCACGCTCGAAAAACGTGCCGACAAAGAGTATATTATGAGCCGTGTCGATTATTACAATAAGTTGCAGGCGGGTGCCGAGCTACCTGCCGACGCTCCCATTCTGGCCGACCACAAGGTGAAGAAACCCAAGGTCTATTTTTATGACACATACGAGTTTACCCGCTGGTTCTCTCCCTCGTTTAAGTGGGGCTTCTGCCCGGGCGATGTGATATTTGTCCCCGAATACCCCTCGGTGGTAAAGAGCCGCCCCCTGCAGCCCGACAACGAAAATTCCGTAGTCCTGAATCTCGACAAGGTGCGCCATTTCACATTTGTGAAGGATGGTAAGAAATTCACCGAAAAGAAAAATCTCGTAATCTTCCGCGGAAAGGTGGCGGGCAAGGAGTGCCGCGTGCGTTTTATGGAAAAATTCTTCTCACATCCTATGTGTGACCTCGGCGACGTGAGCAAGTCGCAAAAGATTCCCGCCGAGTGGAAAACCGGCAAAATGACAATACGCGAGCACCTCGATTACAAATTTATTATGGCACTCGAGGGCAACGACGTTGCAAGTAACCTCAAGTGGGTTATGTCGTCCAATTCCCTGGCTGTGATGCCGCGCCCCACCTGCGAGACGTGGTATATGGAGGGCAAACTCATCCCCAACTATCACTATGTGGAGATAAAACCCGACTACTCCGACTTTGAGGAGCGCATAAACTACTATATAGAGCACCCCGATGAGGCTCAAAAGATTATAGACCACGCTCACGAGTGGGTGGCACAGTTCCGCGATAAGAAAAGAGAAAAACTTATCTCCCTGCTTGTCCTCGACAAGTATTTCAAGGCCACAGGTCAGAAGAAATGATATTTGCTTTTAACGACAAAGGAGCGCCGAGGCGCTCCTTTGTCGTTAAATTTATTTCTCAAAACTTTTCCACAAATTGTCGGCAGGCACGGGAGCTGTTACTCTTATAAGCTCCTTTGAAACAGGGTGCACAAATTCAACGTATCGTGCGTGCAACGAGATGCTGCCGTCGGGGTTTGAACGCTTGGCACCATATTTGAGGTCGCCCTTTATGGGGCAGCCTATCGATGCCAGCTGGCAGCGTATCTGGTGGTGTCGGCCGGTTTTCAGCTCCACCTCAATGAGATTGTAATTGGCCGAGGAGGCTATGGTCTTGTAGTGCAGAATCGCTTTTTTAGAGCCTTTTACCTCCTTGGGGTACGAGAAGCTTTTGTTCATCTTTTCGTTGCGGTAAATCCAAGTTTCAAGCTCTGCCTCGGGTGTGGCAGGGCGTTCCTTTGTTATTGCCCAATAGATTTTTTTCACGCTTCCCGTGCGAAACATTTCGTTGAGACGCTCAAGGGCCTTGCTTGTCTTTGCAAGCACCACAATGCCGCTCACGGGGCGGTCGAGACGATGGGGCAGCCCCACAAAAACATTGCCGGGCTTGGCATATTTCTCTTTCAAAAAGGCTTTCATTTTATCGCACAGCGAAACATCGCCGGTTTTGTCGCCCTGTACAATCTCACCGGCAGCCTTGTTTATTATGATAATGTGATTGTCCTCGTGTAGTACGTTCATATATTTTTTATTTGGCAGTCTCCCTGTAGCCCAGTGCGTTGAGTACTATTTTTTCGGTAAAATGCTGCACGAACTTGTCGTCGCTGTTCTTGCTCACAATGCCGTTTATGAAAGGAATCTCAATTCCCTTGAGGCAAAAGTGCAGGAAGCGTGCCGCAAGGTCGGGGCTCTCAACTGTGAAGAGTCCCATCTGCTTGCCCTCGGCTATGATTGAGCGGAAAAGAGCAATCTCGCGTGCGTCGAAAGTACGTCTTATGTGCTCCACAATCCACATATTATTGAAATATTCCGACTGAAGACCGCTGTTGCGCTTCACTATACTGCGAGTGGTGTGCAGGCGCACAAAAATCAGTTTTATAATCTTTTTGTCGGGGGTGAGGTCGGCGATTGCAACCTTCGTGAGTGCCGAAGAAATTTTCTTCACCTCCATCTCAATAGAGGCCTCAAGCAACTCTTCCTTGCTCTGGAAATAGGTGTACACCGTGCGGCGGCTGCGATTTGCAGCCTTTGCAATATCATTTATTGTGATATTGTCAATTCCTTGCTGCGCAAAGAGCTTACGCGCAACTTTTATAAGCTGTTCTCTTGTATCTATTGTGCCCATATGTGGTATTGAGGCTTTTGCCACTGCAAAAGTAACAAAATATGCATTTTTGTGCAATTAAAAAGTATTAAATAGAGGCTTGTTCACGTTTTTTAGCAAATTTCTTCCTCGAAAATTTGGATATCTCGACAAAAGGCCTTATCTTTGTATCAGTTTTGAAAACCGCATCGCGGGGTGGAGCAGTGGTAGCTCGTTGGGCTCATAACCCAAAGGTCGTAGGTTCGATTCCTTCTCCCGCTACTTTTTAGGAGAGAGTTTTCTCTCCTTTTTTTATTTCTTCTTTTTGCGAAATAATAGAGTAGTTGATAAAACAAAATTTGCGTGTTCTTTGGGGCACGCAAATTTTGTTTATGTGAGATTGTTATTAATAAACAATCTTCTTGCCGTTTACTATGTAGATGCCCTTTGTGGGGTTCTCTACGCGCACGCCGTTGAGGTTGTAGATGGCCTCGTCGCTTGCGGTTGTTGTGATGCTCTCCACAGCTGTGACGCCGCCGAAGTTGAATGTATAGCGGTTGCTCAACTGCACGTCGGGGGCATTTACCGTGGTGTCGAAGATGCCGAGCGACTCGCCTGTGAAGATGGGCAGGTAGGCTTTGTGTGCGTTGTTTTTAAATGTGCCGCCTGCAAGCTCGTCGAGGTACATACCTACCACACCATCGACCATAGAAAGCACATAGTATTTTGTGCCCTTCTCGGGGGTTATATAAGTGTCTTCTACCGAGCCGCGGAAAAGGTTTTTCTCTATCGCTGCAACATTGTCAAGAGACTGCTCAAAGGTGTATGTGCCTGCCGCGCCCGTTACAATTACGCCTGTGTTTGCGGGGATTACATCGTTTATTCTCTCCATAAGAAGTGTCTCGCCCTCAATCTTTTCGGCATAGTACACGCGCAGGCCTGCGGGGATAACAGCATCGTAGTCGAGGTAGAGTGTAGCGTATCTCGCGGCCGACACGGTAAGTGCAAAAGGCTCTTCTATAATCTCTTTAATGTTTTTAAACGTGCTCCATTCTGCTGTTGCGGCGTAAGTGTCTTTTGCACCAGCGGGCACGTAGAGGGTGCAAGCGTCTCTATCTACTCGTTCAAAAACATCGCCATCTAAATCATAAAGTTTATCAGCAGGGATAAGAGAGGTTATGCTTGTAAGGTTCCAACAATCCGCGAACGCGCCGCTCTCAATGTATGTCACGTTTTCTGGGATAGTGATGCTTGTGAGGCGATAACATCTTAGGAATGCAATATATCCTATGCTTGTTACGCTATTAGGGATTGTGATGCTTGTGAGGCTGCTGCATTCAGAGAACGCGTAGTTTTTAATAGCTGTTACGCCCTCGGGTATAATCAGGTCTGTTACTAATGTTCCATTCAAATAGAGATTCTTGGCACAGCATAATGGATTTGCGTTGTAATCATCAAAATCGATATTGCACCAAGCAGCAAGGTCGGTTATATGCACCTCATCGAGGCTTTCGCAACCCTCGAACGCGCCGTTTTCTATATCTGTCACACTCTCGGGGATGTTGATGCTTGTGAGGCTGCTGCAATCATAGAACGCTTGGCTACCTATGTATGTCACGCTGTTTGGGATTGTGATGCTTGTGAGATTTTTGCAATCCCTGAACGCCCCCATTCCTATGTATATCACGCTCTCTGGGATAGTGATACTTGTAAGGTTTATGCAATGTGAGAACGCGTCGGTTCCAATGTCTGTAACACTGTTGGGGATGTTGATGCTTGTGAGGTTGCTGCGAGCATAGAAAGCTTCGCCACCTATGTATGTCACGCTGTTGGGGATTATTGTGTTTTTGCAGCCTGCAATAAGAGTGTTTGTTGCAGTTTCTATAATGGCATTGCAATTATCGCGACTATCGTATGTGGCGTTTTCGTTTGAAACACTAATGTTTTCAAGGTTGCTGCAATCATGGAACGCGTTTCTTGCTATGCTGGTTGCGCCGTTGCCTATTGTAACGCTTGTGAAGTTGAAACAACCAGAGAACGCATAGTCTCCTATGCTTGTTACGCTGTTAGGTATTGTTACACTTTCGAGACTGTTGCAAAATTGGAACGCGGCTTCTCCTATGCTTGTTACGCTGTTAGGTATTGTTACGCTTTCGAGACTGTTGCAACTTTCGAACGCGGCTTCTCCTATGCTTGTCACGCTGTAGGTTTCCCCATTATAAATTACTGACGATGGTATTGTGACCGCGCCACTATATTCGTCATAATAACTATCATAGCTACCAGCACGAAAGGTTACCTCTACCGTCTTATTGTCGCTCGACAAAATGTTGTAGTAAATACCATCGACTTCAAAGTCGTGGGCGCTTGCAATGGTGCTGCATAGCAACAGCAACGCTGTAAATAGCTGTTTAAAGTAGATTTTTCTCATAATTTATATTGTGTTTAATTTTTTGTTTATATATGTAGCAAATATAAATTAAAAGCGTCGCAATTACCCTTCCTGTTTGTTAATATGTGTTAAAAAGATGCTCTGCAGCGAAAAAAATGTTTCTTAAAACAAGACAGCGCGTTTGTGTGTTTCAAAATAAAATTGGCGTGTAACTCTTTGAGCTACACGCCAATTTGTTATAGGATTGTCTGTGTGGATTACTTCACTTCCTCGAACTCTGCGTCCTGAACGTCGTCGTTGCTGTTCTGGTTGCTGCTGCTCTGCTGCTGGCCACCTTGAGCACCCTGTGCTCCCTGTGCACCGCTCTGTGCGTACATCTCGGCACTTGCTGCCTGCCAAGCGTTGTTGAGTTCTGCTGTGGCTGCGTCGATGCCTGCGAGGTCTTGTGCTTTGTGTGCCTCCTCGAGCTTCTGCACTGCAGCCTCGATGGGTGCTTTCTTGTCGGCGGGAATCTTGTCGCCGAGCTCGTTGAGCTGGTTCTTGGTCTGGAATACCATAGAGTCGGCCTGGTTGAGCTTGTCAATCTTCTCGCGCTCTTTCTTGTCGGCATCTGCATTTGCCTCTGCCTCCTGTTTCATACGCTCGATTTCCTCTTTGCTCAAGCCCGAAGATGCCTCGATGCGGATTGCCTGCTCTTTGCCTGTAGCCTTGTCTTTTGCAGATACTTTGAGGATACCGTTTGCGTCGATGTCAAATGTTACCTCAATCTGGGGTATACCGCGGCGTGCGGGGGCAATGCCTGTGAGGTTGAACTGTCCGATAGATTTGTTCTGGTTTGCCATAGGACGCTCGCCCTGGAGAACGTGGATAGTAACTTCGGTCTGGTTGTCGGCTGCGGTAGAGAAGGTCTCGCTCTTCTTGCAGGGGATTGTGGTGTTTGCGTCGATGAGCTTTGTCATTACGCCGCCGAGAGTCTCGATACCCATTGAAAGGGGGGTAACGTCGAGGAGCACGATGTCGCCCACGCCGCCCTCTTTGTTAAGGATAGCACCCTGGATGGCTGCACCCACAGCTACTACCTCGTCGGGGTTTACGCCCTTTGAAGGTACTTTGCCAAAGAATTCCTCTACAATCTGCTGCACAGCGGGGATGCGTGTAGAACCACCTACGAGGATTACCTCGTCGATGTCGGCATTGCTCAAACCTGCGTCGCTCATAGCGCGTTTGCAGGGCTCGAGGCAAGCCTGAATGAGGTTGTGTGCCAAAGACTCGAATTTTGCACGTGTCAAGGTCTTAACCAAGTGCTTGGGACCGCTCTGTGTTGCAGTTATGTAGGGGAGGTTAATCTCGGTAGATGTGGTTGAAGAGAGCTCGATTTTTGCTTTCTCGGCAGCCTCTTTCAAACGCTGCAATGCCATAGGATCGGCCTTGAGGTCTGCACCTTCCTCCTGCTTGAACTCGTCTGCAAGCCAGTCGATGATAACCTGGTCGAAGTCGTCACCACCGAGGTGTGTGTCACCGTTTGTAGAAAGTACTTCGAACACGCCGCCGCCGAACTCAAGGATTGAAATATCGAATGTACCGCCACCGAGGTCGAATACCGCGATTTTCATATCTTTGTTTGCTTTGTCTACGCCGTATGCAAGAGCTGCGGCTGTGGGCTCGTTTACGATGCGCTTAACCTCGAGACCTGCAATCTGTCCAGCCTCCTTGGTTGCCTGACGCTGTGAGTCGGAGAAGTATGCGGGCACTGTGATAACAGCCTCTGTAACCTCCTGTCCCAGGTAGTCCTCGGCTGTCTTCTTCATCTTCTGGAGAATCATAGCCGAAATCTCCTGCGGAGTGTAGAGACGACCGTCGATGTCTACGCGAGGCATATTATTCTCGTCTACTACAGTATAAGGTACGCGAGAAATCTCTTTGCTCACCTGCTGCCAGTTCTCTCCCATAAAACGCTTGATAGAGAAGATGGTGCGCTTGGGGTTTGTAACAGCCTGACGCTTTGCGGGATCTCCCACTTTGCGCTCGCCACCGTCTACAAATGCCACGATAGAGGGAGTTGTGCGCTTGCCCTCGCTGTTTGTGATAACTACGGGCTCGTTGCCCTCAAATACTGATACACAAGAGTTTGTTGTACCCAAATCGATTCCAATAATCTTTCCCATAATTTTATTCTTTTTTATTTATTATTCAACTTGATTTAATGCGCATTTGTTCGCGCTCACTGACTATAGTGCAAAGTGTGTGCCAAATGTTTTTTGGGGTAAAAAATGTGCGTGCCACGCCCTCTTTTGGCAAAAAGTGTGACAAAAGTGTGACATTTTGTCGCAAAATGTGCCGTTGCGGTCTCTTTTGTGTCTTGTTTTTTGTGCAGTCTCATTTGTGTGATATTTTATCCCTATTATTTGCAATTGGTACTCTTTTATTGTATATTTGCATACAATTTGCCTTTTTGCCCTTTCTCTGTCGTTGTGGCAGCCGTGGGGCGCGGCAGGTTGCCCTCAAGTGTCGATTTTTGTGTCGAGCAGGGCTTTTGTATTTGATTGAATGAAACTTATTTATAAACCTTTTTAAAGCGAAGATTAAAATGGGAAAAGTATTGATTATCGGTGCCGGTGGAGTAGGTACCGTTGCCGCTTTCAAGGTGGCGCAGAATAGTGATATCTTTACCGATATTATGATTGCGAGCCGCACTCGTTCAAAATGTGATGCGATTGTAAAGGCTATCGGTAACCCCGATATAAAGACTGCGGCAGTAGATGCCGACAGCGTAGAGGAGTTGGTTGCACTTTTCAACAGCTTCAAGCCCGAGATTGTAATTAACGTAGCACTTCCTTATCAGGACCTCACAATTATGGAGGCTTGCTTGCAGTGTGGCGTGAACTACCTCGACACAGCTAACTACGAGCCCAAGGATGAGGCTCACTTTGAGTACAGCTGGCAGTGGGCTTATCACGAGCGTTTCAAAGAGGCCGGCCTCACAGCTATCCTTGGTTGCGGTTTCGACCCGGGTGTGAGCGGTGTCTACACAGCTTATGCTGCAAAGCACTATTTCGACGAGATTCACTACCTCGACATCGTAGATTGCAACGCAGGTGACCACCACAAGGCTTTTGCCACAAACTTCAACCCCGAGATTAACATCCGCGAGATTACACAGAACGGACGTTACTATCAGGACGGCAAGTGGGTGGAGACAGGTGCTCTCGAGATTCACCAGCCCATCACTTATCCCAATATCGGTCCCCGCGAGTCTTATCTTCTCTTCCACGAGGAGCTTGAGTCTCTTACAAAGAATTACCCCACAATCAAACGTGCACGCTTCTGGATGACATTCGGTCAGGAGTATCTCACACACCTGCGTGTAATTCAGAACATCGGTATGGCCCGCATCGACGAAATCGATTACAACGGAATGAAAATCGTTCCCTTGCAGTTCCTCAAGGCGGTTCTTCCCAATCCCCAGGATCTCGGTGAGAACTACGAGGGTGAGACATCTATCGGTTGCCGCATCCGTGGTATCAAGGACGGCAAGGAGCGCACCTATTATGTATATAACAACTGCAGCCACCAGGAGGCTTACAAAGAGACAGGTATGCAGGGTGTGAGCTACACAACAGGTGTTCCTGCTATGATTGGTGCTATGATGTTTATGAAGGGCTTGTGGCGTAAACCCGGTGTGTGGAACGTGGAGCAGTTCGATCCCGATCCCTTTATGGAGCAGCTCAACAAGCAGGGATTGCCTTGGCACGAGGAGTTTGACAAAGATTTGGAGCTTTAAAGAAAGAATGCACTAATGGCAAAGAAAGAAGAAATAGAAAATATCGCAGGCAATGAAAAGCTTCGTGCTCTTCAGGCTGCGATGGACAAGATAGAAAAGAACTTCGGCAAGGGCTCAATTATGAAGCTCGGTGACGACAGCTACGAGGACATCGAGGTAATTCCCACCGGTTCCGTTGGCTTGAACGCCGCTTTGGGCGTGGGCGGTTTTCCCCGCGGTCGTATAATTGAAATTTACGGTCCCGAGTCGTCGGGTAAGACCACGCTGGCGATACACGCCATCGCCGAGGCGCAGAAGATGGGTGGCATTGCCGCAATCATTGATGCCGAGCACGCCTTCGACCGTTTCTATGCGCAGAAGTTGGGTGTAGATACCGATAACCTTCTCATTTCGCAGCCCGACTGCGGTGAGCAGGCGCTGGAGATTGCCGAGCAACTCATCCGCTCGTCGGCAATTGATATAATTGTAATCGATTCTGTTGCGGCGCTCACTCCCAAGGCGGAAATTGAGGGCGAAATGGGTGATAATAAGGTGGGCTTGCAGGCACGCCTTATGTCACAGGCTCTGCGTAAGCTCACATCGGCGATAAGCAAGACCAAGACAACCTGTATCTTTATCAACCAGTTGCGCGAGAAGATAGGTGTAATGTTTGGCAACCCCGAGACAACTACCGGCGGTAACGCCCTCAAATTCTACTCTTCGGTTCGTCTCGACATACGTCGCGTGAGCCAGATAAAAGATGGCGAGGATGCAATCGGTAACCAGGTGCGCGTAAAGGTTGTGAAGAATAAAGTGGCTCCTCCCTTCCGCAAGGCCGAGTTCGATATTATGTTTGGCGAGGGTATCTCACGCGTGGGCGAGATTGTAGACCTGGGCGTGGAGTACGGAGTTATAAAGAAGAGCGGCTCGTTCTTCAGCTATGGCGACACAAAACTCGCGCAGGGACGCGATCGCACAAAGGCTCTCATTGCTGACAATCCCGAACTTGCCGAGGAGCTTGAGAACAAAATAGCCGAGGCTATGAAAGACAGTACTAATAATATAGAAGAATAACAAATGAAGAAAACATTTTTAATGATTGCGCTCGCTTTCGCAGGTGTAAATGTGTTTGCACAAGAGGCTGCGCAGAAGGCTGAACCCGATTTCACCGTAGTAAAGGAGAATCCCATCACAAGTATCAAGAACCAGAACCGTGCAGGTACCTGCTGGTGCTATTCATCTTTGGCATTCATCGAGTCAGAGCTTATCCGTATGGGTAAGGGCGAGTTCGATTTATCTGAAATGTACATTGTACACAATACATACCTCGACCGCGCCGACAAAGCAGTGCGCACACACGGTGACGCCTCTTTCTCACAGGGCGGTTCGTTCTACGATGTTATGTATGGAATGAAGACCTTCGGTCTCGTTCCCGAGGCTGAAATGCGTCCCGGTGTGATGTACGGCGACACATTGAGCAACCACACCGAGCTTTCGGCTGTAGCCGATGCTGTTGTAGCTGCCATTGCAAAGGGTAAGCACCGCGACCTTCAGGTAGGTGCCGACAATGTACCTTTGTGGAAAAAGTGCATCGAGGAGATTCACAATATCTACCTTGGCAAGCGTCCCGAGAAGTTTACATACAATGGCAAGGAGTACACTCCTCAGTCGTTCTATAAGTCTTTGGGCTTGAACGCCGACGACTACATCTCTTTGACATCTTACACACATCATCCTTTCTACGAGCCTTTCGTGCTTGAGATTCAGGACAACTGGCGTTGGGCGCAGTCATACAATCTCCCCATCGATGAGTTTATGGAGGTGTTCGACTATGCAATTGCCGAGGGTTATACAATTGCCTGGGGTAGCGACGTGAGTGAGACAGGTTTCACACGCGACGGTAAGGCTACAATGCCCGACGCTGCAAAGAGCGCAAGCCTCGATGGTTCTGATATGGCTAAATGGCTCAAGTTGAGCGAGGCTGACAAGAAGAACACTCCCAAGCCTTCTACCGAGAAATGGTGCACACAGGAGGAGCGTCAGGTTGCTTACGACAACTGGGAGACTACCGACGATCACGGTATGCAGATTTACGGTATCGCAAAGGACAAAGATGGTGTTGAGTACTATATGGTTAAGAACTCTTGGGGCGCAGCCGGTAAATACAACGGCGTGTGGTATGCTTCAAAGGCATTTGCCCGCTACAAGACTATGAACATTGTAGTACACAAGAACGCGATTCCCAAGGATATCCGCAAGAAGCTTGGTATCAAGTAATTGATACGGCTGTTAAGCTACAGGCGGCTCGGCTTTTGCCGAGCCGCTTTTTTGTTAAATGAGGTTAAAGTTATAAAATAATGTAATGTATATTTGTCAAAATGTAAAGAATGCTATACATTTGCGGTGTCTCATAGAATGTGCACGCTGTGAGTGACATATAGTGTAGTATTTTAAACAATTTATTATGGAAAGAATTAAATTATTGCCCCGTGCTTGGCAGAGCGTAGGCTGGGGTGTAGTGGGTGGTGGCATTGCATTGCTGCTCTATTCTCTTTTTTCTGAAACAGATTCTGATATGTTTTTTGCAAGTACGCCTTGGGCATTTGGAACTGCATTGAGTACTATCGGTTTTTTGCTTATCGCCTTTTCGAACGAGGAGTTTGAGGATGAGCGCATCAACTCAATTAGGTTTAAGACTTTGGGGGTGATGGCAGTTGTTTATGCTGTTATGCTTATTTTATACCCTACGATGGATTTGCTGCTTGCTCGCGAGCTGTCGCCTATGGCGCTTGGTTCTATGAGGTCGGTGAGAAGTTTGTTTGGCGTTTTGCCGTTGTATGTGGTGATTTTTAAAATTACAGTGTGGATAAAAAATCGTGATTTGAGCAATGAAGAATAATTTGCGTGTCGAGAGAGCAAAACTGCGTATGACACAGCTCGACCTGGCCGACCGTGTGCGTGTGAGCAGGCAAACGATTGTGGCGATAGAGCAGGGGAAATTCAATCCTTCCACGGTGCTTGCGCTGCGTCTTGCGCAGGTGCTCGGGGTTTTGGTAAATGACCTCTTTGAGCTTGAAGAGTGTGATTGGTAGCCTTTTCTTTTTTTAACGGCTTTCGGGCGGCTATGTGCAAAGGGCGAGGCCTGACAAATAAAATTATAAAAAAGGTTGATTCTGCGATTTTTTTTGCGGAATCGACCTTTTTTATTGCTCTTTTTCTGTATCTTTACAAGTTGAAAGAATTAGCTTGCGCCAAGACTGGTTTGTGATGTGGAGGCACGGGATTTGTGCCGTGATTTGTGGCGCGTGTGGTGCTTTTGCGGCTGTTCTTTCCCTTGAAAAGAAAAATAAAAAATAAGATATAATGGGACAGAAATGGAAATATCAACCTCCGACAAATGAAGAGACAGCGGCCGCCAGGTTGCTGTCGGCGGAGTTGGACATAAGCCCCATACTTTGCAACCTGCTTATGAAACGCGGTATAAAAACCGCTGCCGAGGCAAAGAATTTCTTTCGCCCGCGCCTGTCGGGGCTGCACGATCCCTTCCTTATGAAGGATATGGACATCGCCGTGCAACGCCTTAATAGAGCCCTCGGACGCAAGGAGCGCATCCTTGTCTATGGCGACTACGATGTGGACGGTACTACAGCCGTTGCGCTCGTTTATAAGTTTCTGCAGCAGTTCTCGTCGAATATAGACTACTATATTCCCGACCGCAACGAAGATGGTTACGGCATCTCGAAAAGAGGTGTCGATTACGCCTATTCCACCGGCGTAAAGCTGATAATTGTGCTCGATTGCGGTATAAAGGCACTCGAGGAGATAGCCTATGCAAAGTCGTTGGGCATAGATTTTATTGTGTGCGACCACCATGTTCCCGACGAGGAACTGCCCTGTGCCGTGGCCGTGCTCAACCCCAAGCGTGCCGATTCCACCTACCCCTACTCGCACCTGTCGGGTTGCGGCGTGGGCTTTAAGTTTATGCAGGCGTTTGCGATGGACAACGGCATACCTGCCGAGCAACTCTACTCTCTGCTCGACCTTGTGGCGGTGAGCATCGCATCGGACCTCGTGCCCATAATGGGGGAGAACCGCATTCTTGCCTACCACGGCATAAAACAACTCAATCACTCGCCCAGCACAGGCCTCAAAGCAATTATTCAGGTGTGTGGCCTTCGCGAGAAAGAGATTGGAATAAATGACATAATTTTCAAGATAGGCCCTCGCATAAATGCCTCGGGCCGCATACAGCAGGGCAAGGTTGCCGTGGATCTTCTCATTGAGAACAATCTGCGCACTGCGCTTATGATGAGCGAGCAGATAAACGAGTTCAACGAGACACGCAAAGAACTCGACAAGAGTATGACCGAGGAGGCTAATAAAATTGTGGAGAATCTCGAGAGCTTTGCCGAGCGTCGCGCGATAGTCATCTTCAACGAGGACTGGCACCGCGGTGTCATAGGCATTGTGGCGTCGCGTCTCACCGAGGTGTACCACCGTCCCGCGGTTGTGATAACCTGCACGGGAGATGTGGCAACGGGTTCGGCGCGTTCGGTGACAGGCTTCGATGTGTACAAGGCGATAGAGAATTGCCGCGACCTGCTCGAGAACTTCGGCGGACACACCTATGCAGCAGGTTTCTCGCTCAAGGTGAGCAATATAGACGCCTTTGCAGCGCGTTTCGAGGAGTTTGTGACCGATAACATACTCCCCGAGCAGACCGATCCCATAATTGAGATAGATGCCGAGCTCGACTTTCAGCATATCACACGCAAGTTCTTCAACGACCTCAAGAAGTTTGCTCCTCACGGCCCAGACAATACAAAGCCCATCTTCAGCACTCGTAACGTGTGCGACTACGGCACAAGCAAGGTGGTAGGTCGCAAGCAGGAGCACATAAAACTTGAGCTTGTCGATAATAAAACGAACACAATTATCAACGGCATTGCCTTTGGGCAGAGCCGTCAGGCGAAATATATCAAGTCGAAGCAATCGTTCGACATCTGCTACACGCTCGAGGAGAACGCATACAAGCACGGCGAGGTGCAGCTGCAAATAGAGAGCATACACACAAAGGCTGTTCGTTAAACCCCTATGACCTACAAAGCCATCCTTAAAAAATATTGGGGATACGATGACTTTCGCGGTATTCAGCGCGAGATTATCGAGAGCGTGGGCGAGGGGCGCGACACGCTCGGCCTTATGCCAACGGGTGGCGGCAAGAGCATAGCCTTTCAGGTGCCTACACTTGCAACCGACGGCTTGTGCATTGTGGTAACGCCCCTCATTGCACTTATGAAAGACCAGGTGGCCAACCTGCGCAGTCGCGGAATAAAAGCCGTTGCCATATACTCGGGAATGAAGAATAGCGAGATAATCATCGCTCTCGAGAACTGTATCTTTGGCGACTACAAATTCCTGTATATATCGCCCGAGCGTATCTCCTCGGAGCTTTTTCTCACAAAGATACGCAAGGTGCCCGTGCGTCTCATCACCATAGACGAGGCGCACTGCATCTCGCAATGGGGGCACGACTTCCGCCCCGCCTATCGCCGCATAAAGGAATTGCGCGACATCTTCCCCGCAGTGCCCGTGCTTGCCCTCACGGCCACGGCCACGCCTGCTGTGGTAAAGGATATACAGCAGCAGCTCTCGTTTAAGCAGGAGAACTGCTTCAGTATGAGCTTCGAGCGCAAGAATCTGGTGTATGTGGTGCGTCACACCGAAAACAAATTGCAGGAACTGCTTCACATCCTCTCGCGCATAGAGGGCTCGGCGATAGTCTATACCCTCAACCGCAAAAAGACAAAGGAGGTGTGTGAGTTCATTGTAAAGGCCGGCATAACAGCCGAATATTACCACGCGGGCCTCTCTGCCGAGAGCAAGGACGCCAAGGAAGAGGCGTGGCGCAGCGGTCGTTCGCGTGTTATGGTATCGACAAACGCATTTGGTATGGGCATAGACAAGCCCGATGTGCGTCTTGTAGTACACATCGACCTCCCCGGCTCCATAGAAGCCTATTTCCAGGAGGCAGGCCGCGGCGGTCGCGACGGCAACCGTGCCTACGCCGTTACCCTCTTCAGCCGCATCGACAGGCAGGTGGTGGCACGCCGTTTGAGCGACAACTACCCCTCGAAAGAGTTCATCGCCGAGGTGTACGACGATATCTGCTACTACTATCAGATGGCGCTGCACGACGGTCTCAACTGCACATTTGAGTTTGCGCTGAATGACTTTTGTAAAATGTATCACCTACCTACGCTGCCCACCGACAGCGCCCTGCGCATCCTCACCCGTATGGGCTATCTCGAATATGTCGAGGAGATGGAATACGCCTCGCGCGTGCATTTCATTGTCGATAAGAACGGGCTTTACAGCTTCAGAGACCTTCCGGCCGACTACGAGCTGCTTATAAGCGCCATATTGCGTAACTACAGCGGTCTCTTTACCGACTATGTGTTTATCGACGAGCGTTTTCTCTCGCGTGTGACAAAGCTCACAAGGCACAGAATGTATGAGATACTTGTCTCTCTTGCGCAAAGAAGGATAATAAACTACACCCCATCGAAGAAATGCCCTATAATAACTTTCACGCGTCACAGGGTGCTGTCGAAAGACCTCTGCTTTGCCCCCGAGGTGTACGAGGAACGTCGTGCCGTGTTTGCCGACAGGCTTACCTCCATAATAAAATATGCGGTGAGCGACGACAAATGCCGCAGCCGCATACTTCTCTCTTACTTTGGCGAAGAGGACGCCGACGACTGCGGCCGTTGCGATGTGTGTGTGAGTCGCCGTGTCGCCGCTGCGGGCAGTTCTGTGGCCGACGATCAGGCGCGTGTGCTGCAACTGCTTGCCGACGGCGAGCTGCACAACCCCACGGAACTCGACACTCTCGGCCTGCCCCGTGTGCGTATGAGTGCCGTGCTGCGCTCCCTCTGCGACGAGGAGAAGGTGGTGATAGAGAACGGCAGAATAAGAAAAGCCTGAAAAAGAACGGCCGACTTTTCAGTCGGCCGCTATGTTTTGCGGATTATTTCAACGGGGTAATCCTTATCCAGAATTCTGTAGACGGCCACTCCTGTGTGTCGTTGGTGTAGTCAATTCTCATAAAAGACTTCTCTTTGTTCAGGAAGGTGTATTTCATTACAGACTTTGTGCCCTCCATCTTTTTGTTCATATGGGTAGTTATCTTCTCGTAGTAGACGCTGTCGTTTGCAATCTCGTATCTGCCGTGCTGCGCTACCTTGCCTTGTGACAAGTTGCTATGTGTAAACAAGCCCATATATGTGCCGTCGGGGTTCATAATTTTGAGCGCGGGCAGGGGCGATATTTTGGGCTTGCCGTTCTCTCCCTGCTGCATCTGGCACAGCTGCCACGTTCCCACGATGGAGCCGCTTATGTTTTTTGCATTCTCTTTCTCGTCCTCTCTGCCCCTAACTACGGCAAAGGGCTTTTCGCTGCCCGCTTCAATGAATTCTATGTCTATTCTTTGGAGTGTTCTCACAGCCTCGCCATCTTTTGTGCCGGCAGCCCACAAGGGCATCTCGTTTACAAGGCGCACGGCCTCTTCGTCGAGTCTCTTGTTTCTCGAGCTTATCGTCACATTTGCATTGCTCACGCAACCGCTCTTTTCTATGATAAACTCAATTGCTGTTCTGCCAAATTTAACACTCTCCTTGCCTGCGCTCTTGGGGTAGCGGCCGTTGCGGGTGATATATGCGGCGAGCGACTCCTCGCCACCGGGGAATGTGGGCGCTTTGTCAAGGTTCTTGTAGTAATATATGAGGCCGCCTGTCTCGTCGGGCAGTCTAAAAGAGACGGGCACTGTGTATAGCACATTTACCTTTGTGCCATTTTGCTCACCGGGAATCCACAGAGGCATATTCTTTACAATCTTAAGGGCTTCTTTCTCAAAATCCTTGTATTTGCTCCGTGTATTGTGTTGCAGGTTGATGCTCTTTAATCTGCCATCTTTTCCCACAACGAAGTTTACATAGCAGACGCTTTCTATGTAGTTTTTAAGATAGCTCTTGGGATAATGTTTCTTTGTCTCCGCTTTTATGTAGTCGGTCAGCGCGTTCATTCCTCCGGGAAACTCGGGCATCTTCTCCACAATGTGGTACACAGAATCTTCGTCGATGGGCTGCCCTTTATTTGCCGACAGCTCCATATAAGACTCTCTGTTAAAGGCGCGTGTCTCTTGTGCGGTAAACAGAGAAATAGCGCAGGCGGTTGCGACTGCGGTCAAAAGAATTCTTGTGGCTCTCATAGCGTTAGGTGTTATGTGGTTAAATGCTCAAGGTGTTGAAAAAGGTCAGGTGAAAACCTTGCACTCCTTGTCTTTCCATCTTCCTCGGGTGAAGTCGGGTATCTCCACGGGAGCGCCGCCGTTTCTTACCGAAATGTCGGTGAGTTCCACAAGGCAGCTCCACAGCGCTGCGTCGTACACGTTCATATCGAGCGGCAGGCCGTTGCGCAGGCAGTGTATGAGGCGGCAGTCCATTGCATAGTCTATCCAACGACGGCCACACAGCTCCTCGCCGCGCTCCTTATACTTTGTGACAAATGGATGGCGATACTTCTCTATGAGGGTGGTGCACGCCTCGCCTGTAATCATCGTGTCGCTGTCGGGCACAAAGGCAAAGTGCTTCACGGGGTATTTTTGAGCAAAGCCCTTGGTGCCGCTCACAAGAAAGGCGCGGCTGTAGGGGCGGGGCAGGGTGATGCAGTGCTGCACAAGTATGGTCTTCCCCTTTTCGGTGGTTATGATTGAGCTGTTCATATTTCCGCTCAAGCCACCGTCGCTTATGCTCTTTGACGAGCACGACACTATGCTTTTCATTCGGTCGCCACGGTTTATGCCCATTGCGAGGGCTATGGGGCCGAGGCCGTGTGTGGGGTAGGGGTTTCCTGCGTGGTTCTTCATAAAATCGACCTGCCAGTTGCTCCATTTGCGGCCGCCGTCGTCGTTCGTGGCGATGCGCTCGCGCAGGTCGTGCAGGTAGGAGCCCTCGGCGTGGATAATCTCGCCAAGTACACCCTGCTGTGCCATATTCAGCACGCACAGCTCAAACTCGTCGTAGCAACAGTTCTCGAGCATAATGAAATGTCTCTGCTCTCTCTCGGCGGTCTCCACAATGCGCCAGCAGTCGGTTACGGTTGTGGCGGCGGGCACCTCGGCTGCAACGTGCTTGCCGCAGTTCATTGCATACACGGCTATGTCGGCGTGGCTTGCCCAGTCGGTGCATATATATATAAGGTCTATGGGCTCGTATTCACATAGTTCTTTCCATCCCTCGGCACTACCGAAGCAGGCGGGTGCGGTGCCTTCGTGGCTGGTGATTATCTCCCGTGCCTCCTCTATGTTTTGCGGAACGAGGTCGCAGATGGCTGTAATTTCACAGCCCTCTATGTGCATCATACGCATAACGGCGCGTTTCGCTCTCACGCCAAGCCCCACTATGCCCACACGCACCGTCTCTATAGGTGCGCATTGCAAAGCTCCAAGATGTCGTATGTTGCTATTCATAATATTCTGTTTTTGCGGGCTCTGTGTCAATAATAAACTCTCGCCCTCCCTGTTTTGTTTTACTCTTTTCTGTCGTTTCTCATCTTAATTGCAGCGACGGCAAACACCGCAACACTAACCACTCCGCCCAGGATATATGCCGCGGTCTTGTTTTGCATTCCCGCCATCATAGGCGAGATAAATATGTACGACGCGCAGACGTATGTCATAAAAAGTGCAGGCAAAAGGCCTATGGCTATGGGTTTCCTATGCTTTGCCAGATAGATGGTGATGCACCACAGGGTTATGGACGAGAGGGTTTGATTCATCCACGCAAAGTAGCTCCATATAGTTTGGAAAGGCAATGCAAATATTATGAGCAGGCCGATGACAAAGAGCGGCACCGACACATATATGCGTTTCATAAGTTTATCCTGCGCCACGCCGAGCATATCGGCCACGATGAGCCTTGCCGAGCGGAACGCCGTGTCGCCCGATGTAATGGCACAGGCAATTACTCCCACAACCACAAATATCGCTATGAAACTGCCGAGCGTCTCCTCGGATATGATATTCACAAGTCTTGCAGCGCTGCCGCCATACTCTGCGATGGCTGCGTTGAGCCCCTCGACACCGCCCCAGAAAGCCATACCTATCGCGGCCCAGATGAGCGCGATGATACTCTCGGCAATCATTGCGCCATAGAATATCGAGCGGCTCTGCTTCTCCGATGTCATACAGCGTGCCATCATAGGCGACTGTGTGGCGTGGAAGCCCGAAATGGCTCCGCAGGCGATGGTTGTGAAGAGCATCGGCACCACGGGGAACTTCTCGGGGTTGGCGATGCAGTTTGTGAGCGATGTGAGTTCGGGTATCACATAGCGATCGCTGTGGAAAAGAAGCACATACAATATGCCTACGGCCATAACAAGCAGTGCAAGTCCGAATATAGGGTATAAACGTCCTATAATTTTGTCTATGGGCAGAATTGTCGCAAGGATATAGTATACAAGTATCACAATGAGCGCAATAAATACCTCGAGCGACATATTTGCGCCGAAGGGTATCTCGAGCACCTCACAGGGGATATTTGCGGCGATGAGCTCGGCAGGCTGCGACATAAAGACCGAACCTACAAGCACCATAAGCAGCACCGAGGCTATGCGCATAAAAATCTTGGAGCCGTTACCCATATATTTGCCTACAATTTCGGGGAGGCTCAAGCCTGCGTTCTTCAGTGAAATGACACCGGCGATGAAGTCGTGCATTGCGCCCATAAAAATTCCGCCGAGGGTAATCCACAGAAAGGCGATGGGGCCGTACGCGGCTCCGAGCAGGGCGCCGAAGATGGGACCGAGGCCTGCTATGTTGAGCAACTGAATGAGGAATATCTTCCAGCGGGGCATAGGCATATAGTCTACGCCGTCGTAGTGTGTCTTTGAGGGTACGGGGTTGTTTGCGTCAATGTCGCACACCTTCTCGAGGTATCTGCCATATGTGAAATATGCAGTTATAAGTGCCGCAAGGCATATAAGAAAAGTTATCATTTTGTGTCGTTTCTTTTATGTTTCCTATTGAGTCACAAATTTATCATATAATTCTTTAATATAATAATTGTGCAGCGTCTAATTTGGGGTAATCCTTTAATTTTAATGATTTTTATACTACTTTTTGCGACAGGTGTAAAAGAAGCACCATCGGGAGTGCCGATGATGCTTGCGAGTCTCTTTTAAAGATAAGCGGGTTACATATTTTTCAGAATCGCGGCGGCCTCTTCGCTGCCCTCGGCTGCCGCGGTGCGGTAGAGGTCGGCGGCAAGCTGTTTGTTACGTTTCACGCCGAGGCCGTTGAGGTAGTAGTCGGCCATAAGCTTCGTGCCCTCGTGTCTCTTGGCTTGTGAGAGTTCTTTTGCCCAGCGGTAGGCCTCTTTGTAGTTCTGCGCATTGTGCTCGTGCTGCATAACATATATCTGTGCCTGTTGCAGCCCTTTGCTTGCCGCGTTGCGCATACAGTCGATGGCCTCGCCGAGGCTCTCGCTCTTGTGGCCGGGCTGTTTCTCAATAAACAGGGCATATTCATACAGCGCTTCGGCGTTGCCGCTCTGTGCCGCTTCTGTAAAGAGCTGCGCCGCAGCGCCGGTGTTCTCCTCGCCGCCCTGCAGCAGTTTCTTTGCCGTGGCTACCATAGCGCGGGGCTCTTTCTGCAGGGTTGCACGGCGCAGCCATACTTCTGCAAGAGAGTCACTGGGGGTGCAGCCATATCCGTCGCGGTATAGCATTGCAAGCTCATACTGCGACTCGGGGTTGCCGCGTCGTGCCGCGTCCTCGTAGAAACGTACCACCTGTGCGGGGTTCTGCTTGAGGCCCGTGCCATCCTTGTAGCACTGCGCGATATATCGCAGGGCGGGGGCGTAGTTATATTTTGCGAGTTCTGCCCATATCATAACTGCGTTCTTGTATCGCTTCTGATTGTAATATATCATAGCTTTGTTGTGTTCATACTCGCAGGCTTTTTCTACGGCGGGGTCCATCTTCTTCTCCATAAAATCCTCGTCGCTCTCGGCTTTCTGCTCTGCGGGGGCTTTCTGCTGTTGTGCCGCGGCCGCGCTGTTTATGCGGGTGACGGTGACCTCGTCGTTGCTATAGAATGTGCGGTTGTCGCGTCCTGCAATATCCACCTTTATAGAGTTGCAGTTGCTGCTGTTGTAGAGCTCTATGCTTATGCCGCCCTCGCCCGTGGGTTGCAGTGCGGGCTGCCACAAGAGTGTGCGTCTGTAGTCTTTTTTATCGGCCGACGGCTTTGTGCGGCTGTAGTCGGGCGAGTAGAAACGTTTGCTCTCGGTGTATCCCTGGATAGATGTGTAACGCATTGTACCTGTGCTGTTTGAGAGGTCTGGCACTATGCCTGTCTTTTTGTCTTTCTCGGTAAAGGGTATCATACAGGCAACGTAATTGGGGTGCTTGGGGCTCGATATACCCTGCTCGAGGCCTGTAGTCAGGTGGGCGTAGAACGTTGCCGCGTCGGGGAAGCCGTCTACGCCGGGGGTTGTCGATACATATTGCTGCGAGAGGAATCCCAAATAGAATTTCTGCACAGGGGTGAGGCCGTCGAGTTTGTTTGCCTTGCTTGTCCAGAAGTTGAGGCTGTTGTCGAACTGCTCGCGTGTATTTTTATCGCTGCGTATGACAAATTCCTTGAAATTGGTCATTTTCTCGGCGTCGCCCTTGCCCTCGAGATAGTCGTAATCGGGGGCGGGAGTCTTCTTTGAGTCATACTCGCCGAGCACAACCATAAGCTGCACCCAATAGGCCCAGTTGTAGTTGTGGCGTTTCATAGCACTACTCACCACGTCGGCGGCGGTGATTGAGTTGCGGTATTCGTCTGCCTGTGAGAACTTTGGCGCTCTCATTCCGGAGTCGCCTATTGAGGTGTATCGTGTGGTGCCGATATACTTCTTTTGGTTTGCCTCAAGGGTTGCCGCAACTGTGATAATCTCACCTGCCTCGTGCTCGCCTATGTCGCCATAGAGCATCATTTTTTCCTCGTCCTCAAGCTCTTTGGCCTCATTTATTTCTCGGTCAATCATTTCGATAATCTCCTGCTCCACCACATCCCTGCGGGTGAACTCCTTGAGGTAGGTGACATCTTGGGCATACTCCCACTCGTCGAGGTAGTCGAAACGCATCTCGCTGTGGGGCGGGCGCTCCTTTGCCTCTCTCTTTCTGTCGCTCACAACCTCCACCGACGAGAGCAGGAACTCAAAGGGATTTATCTGCACAAGGCTGTCGCGTAGCAGTTCCTGTGCCGGAGTACCTGTGTTGCGCTCCCAGTAGTCGTAGAGGCGGAACTCGGGCGAGAAATAGCGGTCGAGCGCAAAAGCATATTTTATATTTTCGTTCTGCTTGAAGGTGGTCTGCGGGGTGAGCGCAGCAATTCTCTTGCCAAAGAAATCGTTGGTCTCGATGATGAACTCTCCCACGCTATCGGTGCGGAAGGTGGTCGATGTGATTGCGTTGCCGTCGTATGCAATGTCGAAGCGTGTGAGGTTGTCCTTCTGCGGAATAAGCGTAACTTCGTGCCCCACTCCTATCTTGAATGTGCTTCTGTTCTTGCGGAAGAACTTTCCTTTGAGGGTTATGCCTCGCTCAATGGGGTGTGTGTAGCCCAGTGAGTCCTCGGTGAGTCTTCCCCAGTCGTATGCCGTCCAGCCGTTGGTGAGCATAAGAAGGTCGAGTTGTTCTTTGCGCTTTTTGTTCTTTGTGTCAAAGTATTGTGCGGCATCGGGTATGTAGCCCTTGAGTTCGGAACCGAGCAGCAGCCAGGTGTGTATGTTATGGCTCCACGATGTGCTCACGTTGCCCGCCGCATCGCTCACGGCAAGCGAGAGGCTTGCGGTGGGGGGGATGGGCTTGCCGTCGTCGCGTGTGATATCGAGGACTATCTTCTCGTAGGGGGCAAGCGAGAGGGTGCTCAACTGCTCTCCGTTGCTTTTTACGTTGAGCTTCACGGTGCTGCGGTCGTTCTTTTGCAGGGTGTCGTGGAGCACAAAGAAACAGCGCTCGGCAAGGGGAATGCGACCGTGGAAGATAATTGCTTTGTTCACACCCTCGGGCAGGGCCTCTTTCTCTATTGTGAATGTCTTGTTTTTCTCGCTGCTGCCAAATTTCTTGTAGTAGCCCAGCGCACCGCGGTACAATATTCCGAAGGCGAGCTCTTGCTCCTCTTTCAGGTTGTTGTCTATGACGAAAGTGAAAGCCTGCGTTTTCTCTTGTGCTGCGAGGGTTGCTCCTATGGGCTCTATGGCGGGCAGAGTGAATTTCAGTTTCTTCTCTTTGTTGTCTTTGTTCTTCAAAGTGACCTCGGCACGGTACTCGGTGCCGCTCTTGGGGGTGAGGGTGAAAGCTCCCTTGCCCATATGTGACGGGGTGGTGGTCGCTATCGCCTGTTTGTCGTCGTAGATGGTTACCACGGCCTCTGTGGGCTCGCCGTCGAAGCCGCGCAGCTCGTATGCGACATTGCTTGTGAGCCCCTCGACAAGGTTTCCGCCTTCGGGATAGAAGGTGAGTGTGGGCTCTGTCTCTTCGGCGCTTATCCACTCGCCGCGGTAGCTGAAGCCGCGTTTGCGGTCGAGCATATTCTTGAAGTCCCAATTGTCGCCGTTCACCTTGTCAAAGATAGGGAATACTCGGCTGAAAACAGCCTCTCTGCCCCAGTTGAGCATATAACGGGTGTAGGCGCGTATTTCGTAGTATCCCGAAAGAAGCAGCGGGTTGAGCTCAAACTCTCCGTTGCAGCAGCCGTCCTCTTCTATCTTGTACTTGCGTGTCTCCACAATGTAGCCCTCGGGTGCCACAAGTTCTACATAGAGCACTTTGCTGGGGGTTGTGGGGCGGTCGTTTGTGCCATATGTCACATAGGCCTTGAACCAGATGGTCTCGCCCAGATAGTATGCGCTGTTGTCGAAGTGCATATACACGCGCTCCTGCTGCATCGTGTGTCCCACCTGCAAGGCTCTCTTGGCCACAGAGTCGTTTACCGACTGCGCTGCGGCGGCAAGTGTCGCGATGTAGAAAAATAGTGTGATGAAAAGTCTTCGGGATAGCATAAAATTCTTTTTAATTGACAGAGCCTGCCTTGTGCGGGCAGGCTCTGCAGGTTATGTTTGGGGTTATTTTACCTCGCTGATACGCAGTTTGTAGCTCATAGGTGTGTCGGGTACGCAGTAAATGGGCATTGTGCCTACGTCGTGTCCGCACGATGCGTTACCGATACCGCGCATAAAGGCGTCGAGGTGCAGAACGGTGTAGGGGCGGGGTGTAAGCTCCCACATATGTTGTGCTTCCATAAGGTCTTTGTCGGTAAATTGCAGTGCCGAGAAGTTTACCTTGCCCTCGGTTACAATCTTCACGCCCTTGCCGTTGTCGTCGGTGAGGATGAGCTCTCGCAGTCCCTCGCGGTTACCTGTGCTCTGGGGCTTCACATAGTTCTCGGGCATCTCGGCCACGGTGGTTGTGTAGCGACCTATGGCAACGCCGTCGATGCGGTCGTTGCTGTTTTCCCAGGGACCGTATGCGTAGTACTGCACGTTCTTGAGTGTGGAGTCGATGCCGCACACAAGTCCTGCACGACGCAGCTCGGTGGTGTGGGGAATGAATTTAGCATCTACATCCATAATTCCCTGTGGGTAGATGGTGTAGCTTATCTCGGTGTCGCAGAGCGAGCCCTTGCGTGTGGTTTTTACTACGGTGTTTCCGTCGATGTTCTCCACGGTGCAGGTGCCGTTGGCCTCAAGGCCGTTCGATGTGTTCCAGAAACGGTCGTTCTCAATCCAACGGAAGTTGTCGTAGAGGAAGCCTTCGCCCTTGGCGATAATCTCTCTGCCGCCCAACGCAAGGTTTGTGAGACGTCCTGTCTCGGGGTCGAATGTCACAGAAATATTGCCATTGCCTATCTTTATCTCGTGAAGAGCCGAGGTCTGCATCAAAGCATCGCCTTTGGGGGTTATCTTTGCAAGGGGTGCGCGCTCTGTGAGTGTGTACTGCTTTGTAGCTACCTCGTGGCCTGCTTTTGCAAAGGTCTGTGCGCTGCGGTGTGCAACGTGGAGGTTGAGCAGTAGCTCGTCGCCGTTCTTCACAGCCTTCTTAACTGCGCCGCTCGAGAGCTTGAGGGTGATGGTAACCTCCTCGCCCGATGCCGCTGCAGGCAGATTCATTTTCTTGCGACTGACAGCCTTGCCGTTCTTCGCTGTCTCGTATACAAGGTAGAACTCATTGAGGTTTGTGAAGTTATAGGTGTTCTTTATTTTTACGATAGCTTTGTTGTCGTTTATCTCCACGGGTGAGAACTTGATAAACTGATGCGCAGCTTTTACCTCCTTGAGCTTGGCACCCTCCTGACGTGTGGGAGATACGATACCGTTGCTGCAGAAATTACCCTGATGGGGGCCGGGGAAGTCGTATCCTGTGTGCAGACGGAAGATATTCTCCTTTATCTCGCGGGGCTCATAGATTGCCTGGTCCACCCAGTCCCAGATACATCCGCCGATGCAGGAATTTGAGTTCTCGATGTGCTCCCAATACTCGCGCAAGTTACCTATGGCGTTACCCATCGCGTGTGCATACTCGCAGATAAACATTGGCTTGTCGAGGTTGTTTGTATTTGCCTTCATCCAGGCCTGTCCGGGGTACATCTTTGAGTAGAAGTCAGAGAAGCGACCACCGCCGTAGTTGCCGTTGCTGCGTGTGCCCTCGTAGTGTACGGGGCGGCTGTCGAGCTTGTAGCAGGCGTCGTAGCAGGGGCCGAAGTTGTTTCCGTTTCCGGCCTCGTTGCCCAAGCTCCACATAACTACGCTGGCGTGGTTGCGGTCGCGCAATACCATACGGTCAATGCGGTCTACAAAGGCGGGAATCCACGACTCGCGGTCCGAGATGCTCTGGTTTGCGTGGTCCTCGAGGTCGGCCTCGTCGCAGCAGTAGAGTCCGTAGTAGTCAAACATAGCATACATACGGGCGGGGTTGGGGTAGTGGCTTGTGCGTATGGTGTTTATATTGTTCTGCTTCATCAAAAGCACATCCTGCAACATAGACTCTGTTGTGACAGCACGGCCATACAGGGGGTGTGTGTCGTGACGGTTCACACCCTTGAAGAATACGCGCTCGCCGTTTATGTAAACGAGTGAATTCTCAATTACAATGTCGCGGAAACCATATTTTGTGGAGAATGCCATCTCTTCGTTGCCGTTCTCGTCCATCTGTACGATGCGCACGGTGTAGAGGTTGGGCTTCTCGCAGCTCCACAGAGCGATGTCCGACGCCTTGAGAGATACCGAAATCTCGGGCGATGCAATCTTGGCTTTCATTGCCTGACGTATGGTTTCTGTGGCTACAAGGTTCTCTTTTGTGTCGTAGAGAGATACTTTTATCTGCTTGCCCTCGGGGCAGAAGTCGCGGTTGTCCATTGTAATCTGCACGTTCACCGTGGCGTTCTTGCGCTCGGCGTCGAGGGTGCTTGTGATGTAGTGGTCGCGTACAGCGGCCTTGGGCACGTTGTAGAGATATACATCGCGGAAGATACCGCTCATACGGAACATATCCTGACACTCGAGGTATGAGCCGTCGCTCCATCGGAACACTTGCACTGCAAGTTTGTTCTCCCCTTTCTTGAGGTATTTTGTGATGTCAAACTCCGCTACGTTGTTTGCGCCCTGTGTGTAGCCCACGTATTCGCCGTTGAGCCATACGAAGGCTGCCGAGTAGATACCGCCGAAATGTATGAATGTGCGGCGGCTGTCCCAGTTGGCGGGCACCTCGAATGTGCGCACGTATGAACCTACGGGGTTGATTCCGTAGTTCTTGCCGCCGTCGTTATATCCGGGGCGTGCCTTGATGAAAGGAGGTGTATTTGAGTGGGGGTACTCCACGTTGTTATAGATGGGGCGGTCATATCCGTGCATCTCCCAGTTCGAGGGTACGGGAATCTCGTCCCAGCCATTCACGTCGTAATCCTCCTTGAAGAAGTCGAGGGGGCGCTGCGAGGGCTCGGGCACAAAGTGGAATTTCCAAGTGCCGTTGAGGCTCTGGTAGCGGCTGTTCACAGGCTCTGTCCAGGGTGTGGCGTAATAGGCTGCGTCGGCAAGCATAGCTGCCTCGTTCTCATAGGGCATATATGTGGCTGTTCCGCGCTCTTTATTCTCGGCAAAGATGGTCTCGTCCTCCCAATAGGGTGACTCAATCTTGGGCTTCTCAACCTGCTCAATTGTGAACCAAGAGTTCTTGTCTTGTGCGTCAAAGGGCACGAGCGACATTCTGCCGTTTACAAGTGAGTACATCTTGTCGGCTTTTCCTTTGGAAACGATGTGATACTTGCCTTTCTCTCCCTTTACAGGCTCAAATGCAAATTTCGCATTGTTCCAGATACCTGCCACGGCAGGCCACTGCAACAGGTAGTCGATGGCCGAGTTGCCGCCGCCGTCGTCGAAGTTCTGGCCATAGAAGGCGTTCTCCACGGCAAATGTGAAGATGTCGATGGTCTTTATGCTCCAGTACTGTCCGCGGTTCTCGTCGTTGCTTTTCTCGGCTACGATGCGGGCGTTGTTTTCACCCGAGTCGCCGTTACCGAGCACGAGTGAGTTGTCGGCTGCCGAGCGTATGCGGTAGGTGAGGTTATCGTCGAATCCTGCAAAGTCCGACTCTGTGATTGTGAACTTTGCAGCGGGGTTGCCTGCGGCTTTTTCCTTGGCGATGAGGCCGATGCCGCCGTTCTTCTCTTTAACGGCTGCCACAGCGGGGTTGTTTGTGGGGATGAGGAGGCCGTCCTCGAACTTCCACAACTGCGCCTCGTCGGAGCCGTTGTTTTCACCAAGCTCCACGCGGTCGCCCGCAGCACGCATAGCGTGGTCGGTCACGGGGTTGATGATGCGCCAGCTGCCCGACAATTCCGAAATCTTCCAGTATTGCGCGGCGTTGCGCTCCTCGTAGTCGGTGGTTCCCACTGCGTTGCCTTTTTTCTCATAGACAACGTTCTGTTTCTTTCCTTGTGCGTAGATGTGATACAATTTGCCTTTTTCAAATTGTGCCTGCGCATAACAGCCGAGAATTGCCACAAAGGCTGCTACGGCCGTCAAAAGGGTGCGTTTGAAGTTGTAAAGCATAATAGTTATTTGATTGTTACATAAAATTTCTGCGTCGGGAGCAGCCCCCTTTGGTATATAGACGGGGAAAAGGGAGAAAGTGTCACAGGTGTGGGCTCTTTTTTTCTTTTCTCACCATCGCGGAGCTGCGTTTTACATTCGCGTTATCGGCAAATATATATAATTTATATTATATAGTAATAAATTTTATTTATTTTTAACTGAATTGTGCAGTTAAAATTCTCACATCCCGTAGTGTAGTAAATAGAAGTGAGCTTACACTTTTACTTCGATGATATCTTCCCAACGTGTGGTGTATTGCGGCGACAAGTGCTCTCGGTTTGTGTGGTCGGTTATGCTGCCCTGCGACACAATCTTTACGCTGCCGCGCCCCGCAGTGTGGTTTATGCGGTCGATGGCCTCCATAAGCAGTTTGTGCTTGGGGCGGTCTATGGTGTCGAAGAGGGTGCCTTGCACCGCTGTGGCGGGGCTTATCTTGCTTAAATGCACGCCCGCTTTTTTGTAACCGAAGCCCTCGCGGTGGAGCTCTTGCAACAGAGCCGTTGCGGCTTTCACAATCTCGAGCGTGCTATCGGTGGGTGTCTCAAAGTGTGTGGCGCGTGCCTCGTGGTGCTGTGGCTGGTCGTCGCGGTGACGGTTTGTGAAGATAAAGACCTGCAGCTCCTGTGCCACCGATTTCTGCGCACGCAGTTTCTCGGCGGCTGTGGCGGCAAATGTGGAAACGCTCTCGCGCAGTTCCTCGATGGCGTAGAGTTCCTTGGCAAACGAGCGCGACACGGTTATCGATTGCTTGTCGGCTGCGTGGTGTGTGAACTCTATGCAGGGGATGCCACGCAGCTCGCGCTGTGTCCTCACACCTGTAATACCCATCTTTCTTTTGACAACGCCCTCGTCCATCGCGCAGAATTGTGCAGCCGTGGCTATGCCGCTCTCTTTCAGGGCTTTTGCGTAGCGTCGGCCGATGCCCCAAACCTCCTCTATGGGGTAGCGCGAGAGCACTTTTTCTATATCCTCGCGGCGTTCCATATAGCAGGCTCCGTTGAGCTTGGGGTATTTCTTGCAGAGCTTGGCGGCACTCTTTGCGAGGGTTTTTGTGTGCGAGATACCTATGCTCACGGGTATACCTGTGTTGCGGCGCACTATGCGTGCAAGTTCCTCGCCCCATTTCTTCAGTTCCTCGGGCGGGCAGTCGTCGAGCTGCAGAAAAGCCTCGTCGATGGAGTAAATCTCTATCGCGGGGACATATTGTCGCAGCGTCGCCATAACCCTTTTCGACATATCGCCGTAGAGTATGTAATTGCTCGAAAAGACCGCTACGTTGTATCTCTTTACCACGTCGCGTATCTGGTAGAGCGGTTGTCCCATTTTTATTCCGATGGCCTTGGCTTCGTTGCTGCGCGACACCACGCAGCCGTCGTTGTTACTCAAAACAACGACGGGGCGCCCGTTGAGCGAGGGGTTGAAGGCACGCTCGCACGAGACAAAAAAGTTATTGCAGTCGCACAGCCCGTACATCTACACTTTTTTTACGATATATGTGACTACGCCCCATATAAGAAAATCGTTGTCGGCGGTTACGGTTATGGGGCTGAACTCTTTGTTTGCGGGGATGAGCAGAGCTTTGTCGCCCTCTCTGTGGAAACGCTTGAGGGTAAACTCGCCATCTATGTAGCACACGGCGAGCGAGCCGTTTCGCGGCTCCACGCTCTTGTCTATGACAAGCAGGTCGCCGTCGTTTATCCCCTCGTCCACCATAGAAAGGCCGCTCACCCGCGCATAAAACGTGGATGCCGGGTTTTTTATGACCTCTTTGTTGAGGTCGAGCCCTTGCGCGGCATAGTCTTCGGCAGGGGAGGGAAAGCCGGCTGCCACGCGCTCCTCGGAGAGCGGAATATCCATTCTTTGTGTCTCGTCGGGCGAAAAAATATTAATGTCGTTGCTCATATAGTAAAATAACAGCCTTGCGGAGTCTCTTGTTTCGGGCAAATTTACGTTAAAAAAGTGAAAAACCCTATGCTTTTCTCTACGTTCCGCAGTGTCTGCTCTTGGAATGAAATATAGCGATTGGATAAACGGTCAAACGGCGACCGAGGGGCCGCCGTTTGAGTTGCTTTGTGTAAGGTGTGGTGCTTGTTTGAATTATTTACCAAATTTGCCACCCATTTTGCTTCCCATCTTCGGGCCGCCGCTCATCTTGGCTGCAAAGATATTCTCGCCGTAGTTCACAGCCTTGAAGCCTGCGTCCTGCTTGCGTCTGAAGGCGATGTCGATGAGCTTGTCCACCAAAGTGCCGAAGTTGTATCCGCTGTACTCCCACAGGTAGAACGAGAGTGAGCCGGGAATGGTGTTTATCTCATTTACAAAAATCTCGTCGGTAGCCTCGTCTATGATAAAGTCGATGCGGGCGACGCCGTCGCACGACAGCGCGCGGAAGGTGTCGCAGGCTGCTTTCTGAATGAAATCTGTGGTCTCCTTGGGTAGCTTGGCGGGTATCTCTCGCACGGTCGATTGCATTCCCTGGCTCTGCTTGCCGCCGCCGTTCATATATTTGTCCTGGTAAGAGAGAATCTCACCGCTGCGCACGGGCACCTCGCACACCGAGGGCTCGCACTCGTAGTAGTTGCCGAGCACTGCGCAGTTTACCTCTTTTAGTTTTTGTACATATTTTTCAATGATTACACGGCTTGTGAAAGAGATGGCGTAATCTACCGCATCGATAAACTCCTCGCGGTTGTGCGCTGCGCGTATACCCACGCTTGAGCCGCTGTTTGCGGGCTTCACAATCACGGGGTAGCCCAGTTTCTCCTCAACTGCGGCGATGGTGCTCTCCTGCTTGTCGCTCCACTCCTTGTCGCTGAACCAGCTGTAGTCGATAACAGGTATGCCACACTCCTTGAGAATCATCTTCATTGTGATTTTGTCCATTCCGTTGGCCGAAGCGAGTGTGTTGCAGCCTGTGTAGGGTATTCCCGAGAACTCCATCACACCCTGAAAGGTTCCGTCCTCGCAGTTGGTGCCGTGCAGCGCGGGCAGAATAATGTCGAGCTTTGCAAAAACCTCTTTCTTGAAGAATCCCTTGTTGCAACGGTAGAGGTTTGTATCGCCGTATATGGGGCGCATATACACCTCCTCGCACATTGCGAGCAGTTTCTTTGTGTCGCGGTAGTTGGCTACGTTCAAGAGGGCGTCGCCGCTGTACCATTTACCTGTTTTTGTGATATATATGGGTGTGATATCATATTTCTCTCTATCCATAGCCGCCATAGCCTGGTTGGCGGTGATGACAGAAATCTCATTCTCGACGGAACGTCCGCCAAAGACTACTCCTACATTTATTTTCATTGTCGTATCTGTTTATGTTGTTTTATTTAAAGTTATCGGGAAGGTCGTTCTCATAGAGCACCACATCGCCTGCACGCAGAATGGTTGCGAGGTGGCTGTGTGCGTGGTTCAGGTTATCGGCAAGGAAGATGCGCTCCTGCGGCATATCTCCCTCTTCGATGCCTTTTTTTATGGCCTCGCGGTTTGTGATATTCACTACAATGGCGTAGTCGGCACAGCGGGCGATGTCGCGGCCGAGTTCTTTGTTTGCTTCGGCCTGCCGTGTGCCCATCTCCACAAATCCGGGGGTGATGATTATGCGTTTGTTTCCCTCGCCCACCACAAAGTTCTTTAGTGTCTCAAGGGCCATCTTTGCGCCTTGCGGGTTTGAGTTATATGCGTCGTCGAGCACGGTGACGCCGCCCGAGTTGCGCATAGAGAGTCTGTGTTCCACGGGTTGCAGGCGGGCTATGGCATTTTTCTGCTTTTGCACGGGAACTTGCAGGCGGTCGGCCACGGCAATGGTTCCGAGCAGGTTGAGCAGGTTACCCGCTCCGAGCAGGCGGCTGCTGTATTGCTCACACTCTCCCTCTTTGTTCAGCGCAAAGGTGACGCCTCCCGCGCCATACTGCACCGAGCCGGCATTATAACTTGCGTCGCTGTCGGTGCCGTAAGTGACTATCTTGCAGCGGCTTGTTATGCCTTTGTAGCTCTTTATATAGGGTGAGTCGGTGTTTATCACTCCCAGTCCGTCGGCGGGCAGTGAGTTTATGAGTTCAAATTTTGTATCTTGTATATTCTGCACGTTCTTGAAGGTTTCGAGGTGCATCTCGCCCACAGCTGTCACAATACCTATCGAGGGGTGTACAAGGTCGCAAATCTCTTTTATGTCGTTCTTTTGCTTTGCACCCATCTCCACGATGAAGACGTTGTGATAGGGGCGCAACAGCTCTCGTATGGTGCGTATGACGCCCAGCAGGGTGTTGAAGTTTCCGGGTGTAGCAAGCACGTTGTATTTCTCGGCAAGCACGGCTGCGAGGTAGTTCTTTGTGCTTGTCTTGCCGTAACTGCCCGTTACGCCTATCACAATGAGGTTTTTATTGCTTGCGAGAATCTTCTTTGCGTCGTTGTAATACCCTCTGTTTATAGCTTTCTCTATGGGGGTGTTTATCACATTTGCAGCGAGCATTATAAAGTCGGAAAAAATGAGCAGAGCGGCTGCTGCAAGACAGGGTGTTATGTCTGTGTATTTTGCAGATACCGATGCAATCTCGTCATAGTGCGCCGCAAGGAGTGCCGCGGCGGTAGCAAGAACGGCATATAATATTACGGCGGTGGTGTAAAGCCTCTTTACTCTGTTTGTGAATACAAGCGGGGTTTTCTCCTTTTTGCGGCTCTTGAAAATCTCAATTGCGATTATTGCAAATGCTGCGAGCGCAAAGAGGGCTTGCATATAGCCCGACAGGAACGCCACGCAAAGTACCGCTGTGTATATTCTGTTTCGTGTGAAGATATTTGCGGGAATGAGCCAGCGGAAATAACGGCTGTAGCGGTAGGAACTCAACTGGAATATATGAATGTCGCGCACCACGGCTGCCGCAAAGGTCAGTATGCACAAAAGAAGTGTGACTATTGTGTATATGCTCATAGGGGGTTATTTTATTTTGAAGAAATTTTTCATTACCTGTGTGAAAAGCCCTTGGTTCTCCAAGAACGAGAAGTGCCCTGTGCCGTGTGCAATCACGAGCCCTGCATCGGGTATGAGCTTTTCCATTGTCTTTGCGTCGGAGAGGGGTGTGGCGGTGTCCATATTTCCCCAAAAGAGCAGGGTGGGTGCCGCAATCTTTGGTAGCAGGTGGGTGAGGTCTTCGTTCACCACCTTCGATAGTATGGCGCGCATCATAGGCGATGCGTTGTTATAGTCGGCCGAGCCTGCGCCCTTGCGACGCTTCTCAATGAGGGCTGCGGCCTGTTTCTTGGGCAGGAATGTGTTGCATAGCCACTTGAGCAGCTTGAAACTATATACTTTGTAGTAGTATCTGAGGGGGCGTTTGGGCTTTATGCCCGCTGCGTCCACAAGTACCACGCGCTGCACTTTGTTGCGCGATGCATATATGATGCTTATGCGCCCGCCGAATGAGTGTCCCACAAGCGAGGGGCTTTCTATGCCTTGCTCCTTGGCAAACTCCTCCACCATACGGGTGTACTCCTCGGTGCCCCACACGGTGTCGGGCTCGTCCGACTCTCCAAAGCCCGGAAAATCGAAATTGTAGACTCTGCAGCCTTGTGCAAGAGTCTGTGCAAGGTGGGCAAATGTGCGGTTACTGCATCCCCAGCCGTGTAGCAGGAACACAGGCTCGCCCTCGCCGGCAATCTCTATGTTTATATTCAAATTATGGTATCGGAAAATCATACTTTGGTAACGGAATGTGCTATTCTATAAATCAACTGCGAAGATAATGATTAATATTCATAAGCGGCTTAATTATTCTCAAAAAATATGGGCACATTTGTGTCAATGTGCAAAAAATAATTACCTCAAAGCAAAGAAAATCCCAAGGTGCTTTCTAAACCTTGGGATTTTCTTTGTATCCTGTTTTCTGCTGTTTCTGAACAGCGTTCAAGAATAGAGTGTCGGCGTTGTTATTCAAGCCAGACATCCGCTTCGGAATAGGCGTAGCTCAACCCTTTTTTAGGAGTTCTTAATTTGTCGCCTATTGACAATTTGTACTCTCTGCCCGAACACGTTACTTCGATATATTCGGGCATAATTTTTGTGACAGTTATAGTTGGCAGGTCTTCATTATATCTACAAAGATTCATACCAACCTTAAGCTCTTCACGTTGATACGATTTCGGGTAAAAGAAACTTCTGTTACACCCGGGATCGCACGAGGTGATATCGCCCGAAATATGACACACTCTCCATTCTTTGTTTTCCATAATACGGCAGTGGTTGTTGTTTATATTGTATTTATATGTGAGACGAGCCTTCGGGCTCGTCTCATTTTAATATTCAAAACTTTATGGTGTTGAGATGTTTGTCAATAATTACGCCGTCGGTAGCCTTAATGTTGAATTTAACATCCTTCTTGGCCTTGAATGTAACCTTTGCAAGTGTGCCTTCGCCGCCAACTGTGCCCTTGTTGCCCTCATTTACAAATGTGGGGTAAACGGCTGTGTTGCCGTTGCTGTGCAAGCGGTTCTTGCTGTAGTTGCTCATACTGCCTGTGCCTACAGCCTCAATGCCTACATATTCATACTCGGCGGGGTTGTAGGGGAGTGAGAGACCGAATGCGTTTGCATTGGCAAGTCCCTCGCCGCTGATTGTTATTACAACCTCCTCGCCAGCCTTGTAGCTCTTCTTGTCGGCTGTAATTGTGATTTTGCCGGCTGCAGTGTTCTCGGCTCTCTCGTAAACGCCGTCGCCGATGCGTGTTGCCGCAACAGAAATATCATATGCGTCGATGAGGCCATTCTCGTTGATGTCGCCTATGCTTACATACTCAAAGTCGCTGTCGCTGCTGCGTAAGCCGGTGTAGTTGAGGTACGATGTGAGGTCGTTCTCGTCTACCTTCTTGTCCTTGTTTATGTCGCCGGGGAGGAAGGTCTCGCTGCCGGGAACTTTGAAGATGTACATCTCGCGGCCCGAACCGTAATTACCTACACCCTCTGTCACGTACATCTTAATGTAGCGTGCGTTGGGGTTGCCCTCGAAGTTGAATACCTTCATCTCACCGTTGCGTGCCCAGTTAATCTCTACAGGCTCGCTCCAGGTCTCCTTGTTTGTGCTGTAGCAGATTGTAGCCTTGGTGATGGTTCCGTTACCGCCATCCTCACGGCACAGGTAGTGCAGCTTGTCGAGTGTAGAAAGGCCATTGAGGTCGATAACCATCTCGAAGGGAATTGCCGATGTGCTCCACTTGGTGTGCCAGTTGCTGTTCTCGTCGTAGTCGAAGAGCTTGTCGGTGCCCAGGCCGCCTTGGTTGGGGCAGCTTGTTGTAGCTGTAACGCCTGTGAGTGCCCACTCAAGCGGGTTGCTCTTTGTGGTGACCTTAATCTCGCTCCACTCCGATGCACCGCTCTTGTTCACTGCGCGTACTGCGAATGTGTAGTCGGTTACAGGCTTCAAGTCCTCAAACAAAAGGCTTGTACCTTTGATTGTGCTGTATGTGTGGCCGTTGAACTGAATCTCATAGTAGTCGGCGTTATCAACTTTCTCCCAAGAGGGTGTGAGTGTGTATGCTTGGCAGTTCTCGTCGGTAACGGTTGCTTTGGGAGCCTCCAACGCGCCTTCGTTTGCAAGCAGAGTGCTGCCGATGTTGAATTTGTAGCCCTTGATGTTAAGAACGGTTGCGTTTTCAGTAACATCGTTCTTTGCAATCTTCACCATAATGACGGGGTTCTTTATAATCTCGACTTTCTCGAACTCGCTACCCTCTGTTGCGAAGCGGTTGAGGTTGGGTGTCGCATCGTAGAACCATACGTTGTCGCAGTTGTTGAACTCCTCGATAGATGATGCCTTTGCGAGTTTTACGCTCTTCTTGCCCACCTTTGCCGAAACGCTCTTGGGAGCCTCGCTTGCGTTTACACGGAATATGGTTGTCTTTTCCTTAACAAAGCCGTTGAAACCGCCCTTTGTGGGGTTTACAATTACAGTTACGTTGCCTTTGGCGTCGCAGTTCTGCTCGATGAGTGTGGTTGCAAACTCGCCTGCGCGGTAAAGCTCGGTAACACCGTCGTCGTCATACTCTGTGAAAGATGTTGAGCCTTGGGGATAGAGGTCGTACATACGCAGAGCCTTGTCTATCTCTTTCACATTGTTGTTGGGGTTGGTCATAGGTATAATAGCACCGGCCTTAACAAAGACGGGGAGTTTCCACAACGGAGTGTAGAAATTGTTTATTACACGACCACCCTCGAATTTCTCGCCTGTGAACCAATCGTACCAGTCGCCCTCGGGCAAGTAGATGTTGTTGCGGATATCGTTACCGTCGGCATCCATTGCGGTGTTCTGGTAGATGGGCGCAACGAGGATGCTGGGGCCATACATATACTGGTAACGTGTTGCTGTGCCAAGGGTGTAGGCGTTAGCCTCGTCCTCGAGGAACATTGCACGAATCATAGGCTTGCCATCGACAGCTTCGCGTGCGATGCTGTATGTGTAGGGCAAAAGCTCTGATTTCATCTTCATATATGTACGGTTGATAGATGTTGCGGGCTCGCCAAGCGCGTGGGGGTATTTCTCGTTTGCGCCCCAACCGTCCATATTAAGCATCATAGGTGTGTATACTTTCCACTGATATTCGCGTACGAATACGGGAACGTTCTTGCCACCGAAGATGCCGTCCACGTCCGATGTGATGTTAGGCTGTCCCGAAAGACCTGAACCGATGAATGTGGGGATGTGGAAACGGATGTACTCCCACTCACCACCTGTCTGGTCACCGCTCCATATAGTTGCGAAACGCTGTGTACCTGCCCATCCATCGACAGAGATAATGAAGGGACGTGCGTGGTTACCGTAGTATGTCATAATCTGTGCAACGTCGGTTACACCGTTGAGGCCGAATGAGTAACCGGCTCCCACCCACGCAACGTCGGTCTTGAGCACGCGCACTCCGGCGTCGCGCACTTCCTTGATAATGTCGCGCTGCAAAAGAGCGTGGATACCTTCGCGGGGGTAGAGGTTCGACTCGGTCCACAAACCGATTTCAACACCATTCTCGCGTGCATAGTCGCCAAACTCTTTGAGGTTCTGTACGTTACCCTCGATTGTCTCGGTCTGTCCGTATCCGGTACCGTAACCGTCGTTGGGGAGGAACCAGCCGAGGGGCATATCCTGGTTGAGGTAGCGGTCTACAGCTGCACGGGCCGAGAATTGATAGTTGTTCTTCTCGCCGTTGAGCGACTCTTTTGTACCGCCGTTGTCGGTCTGGCTCTCTTTGTAACGCTTGCCGTCCTCGTAGAGCATACCGCTGTTGTCCTTGCTCTCTGTCCAGTAGTCGCGGTTGTAGGCGTTGAGGTGGCCCATATAGAAACCGAACTTGGGCATAAGTACGGGGTTACCTGTGAGCTGGTAGAAATCGTTGAGAAGTGCAATGCCGCACTTGTTTACCATAAAGAATACATCGAGGTAGTCGGCTTCGTGCATAAGGGTTACCTTGCCCTCCTCTGTTGCACAGAAGTCATATTTTCCCTTCTTGAATGTGTGCCACATAAAGCCGTAACCGCCTGTAGACCAAAAGAATGGTGCGGGCGATGCTACGCCTCCGTCTGTCCAGCTGTTCTGGTTCTCGATGGCGATGATGTTTCCTTTGTGTGAGAAACGTCCGTTCTGCACACCGCCACCGTAGAAGTAATCGTTGGGGTTTGCTTTAAGTGAAAGGGTTGTCTTTGAGTTCTTGAAAAGTGCGGGTGCAGCCTCCTCAATGACGATTTTGCCTGTGGCAATATCTTTCACCTTCATAAGGCCACTCTTCTTGCAGATTAAAACCTCAATCTCCGAGGTTGCGATGCAATAGCCCTTCTCACATTCCTTTACCTCTACCTTTGAAACCTCTCTGCGGGGGTTGTCTACAAGGATTTTTGCCTCGGGGGTGGCAACGGGATCACGCAGAATACCTCCGTTGTTGTCCTGGAAAAGACGGAAGATATTCTCGCCATAGAAGTCGAGAGTTACTTTCTGCTTGTTGCTCAAATTGAGCTCCACGGTTGTGGGGTTGATTTTTACAACAGTGGAAATGGCCGGAACGGCATTTCCGTCACCTTGCGGCATTGCCTGCAGCGCGGCACCTTGTGAGAAGAGCAGGGCACCTGCCAAAGCAATGGCTTTGATGGCTATTTTTTTCATTCTCATAGTCATAAGTTAATATTGTGAATATAATTTTTGTGCATAAAGCGGCAATATGCCTATAATTTGCAAAATTATATAAATCTTGCGATAGTGTGAAATGATTTTTCTTTTTTAATAAGAGGTTGGGCGAAATTCTGCCTTGTGTGCTTATTTTGCGGCTCTCGTGCAAATAATTTTGCAGAATACTCCCTCTTGTTATGATATTTTGAGCTATCTTCGCCCTGTTTTTTGCAAAAAGAAAAGCCGATGATATATCCCCGTAACTTTGAGAGCAAGATAGAATTTGATGTGGTGCGCCGCCTTTTGAAGGAGCAGTGCCTGTGTCACATAGGCCGTGAGCGTGTCGATGAGATGGCTTTTATGACCGACTACGATGCCATAACAGCCCGTTTGAGCGAGACCGAGGAACTTGTGCGCATTTTGCAGGTGGAGCAGAATTTTCCCAGTGACTTTTATTTCGATGTGCGTGAGCCGCTGCAGCGCATACGCATCGAGGGAATGTATATGTCGGCCGACGAGCTTTTTGCGTTGCGCCGCTCGCTCGATACCATAGGTAAGATACTCTCTTTGCTCAACAAACAGGGCGACACATCGGGTGCGGGCGACGACAACCCTCTCTATCCCTCATTGCGCCGTCTCGCGGGCGAGGTTGAGGCTTTTCCCCGTATAATACGCGACATAGATGCGATAATTGATAAGTTTGGAGCGGTGAAGGACAGCGCCTCCCCCGCTCTTGCCCGCATAAGAGGCGAGCTTGTGCGCACTTCGGGCAGTATCTCCCGCACGCTCAACAGTATTTTGCGTCGTGCGCAGGCCGACGGCCTTGTGGAGAAAGATGCCGCCCCCACCTTCCGCGACGGCCGTCTTGTGATACCCGTAGCGCCTGCCCTAAAACGCAAGATGGGCGGTATTGTGCACGACGAGTCGGCAAGCGGAAAAACTGTCTTCATAGAGCCCGCCGAGGTGGTTGAGGCAAACAACCGCATACGCGAGCTCGAGGCCGAGGAGAAACGCGAGGTAATTGCCATACTCACAGCCTTTTCACAGGAATTACGCCCTTCGTTGCCTGCCCTGTTGCAGGCCTACGACTTCCTGGGCGAGATAGATTTTATACGCGCAAAAGCCGAGATTTCAATCTCTTTCAATGCAATAAAACCAATATTAGAGAATCGCCCCGTGATAGACTGGGGCGCAGCATATCACCCCCTGCTCGAGCGCTCTTTGCGCAAGCACGGCCGCAAGATGTCGCCCCTCGATATTCAGCTCGACGGCGACCGCCGAATACTTCTCATTTCGGGCCCGAACGCCGGCGGTAAGTCGGTGTGTCTCAAGACGGCAGGTCTTTTGCAATATATGCTGCAGTGCGGTATGCCCGTGCCCGTTCACGAGCGCAGCAGGGCGGGTGTCTTCAAGAGTCTTTTCATTGACATCGGCGACGAGCAGAGCATTGAGGACGACTTGAGTACATACTCGAGCCACCTGCTCAATATGAAACTCACGCTCAAGAATTGCGACTCATCGTCGCTCATCCTCATCGATGAGTTCGGCAGCGGCACAGAGCCCCTCATAGGCGCAGCCATAGCCGAGGCGCTGCTCAAGAGATTCAACGACCGCGGTGCATACGGTATAATCACCACGCACTACCAGAATCTCAAACACTTTGCCGACTCGACGGCGGGCGTGGTGAACGGCGCTATGCTCTACGACCGTGGTGAGATGAGGCCGCTTTTTCAGTTGCAGATAGGAAACCCCGGCAGCTCGTTTGCCGTGGAGATTGCACGCAAGATAGGCCTCCCCGAAGAGGTCATACAGGACGCCTCGCAGATTGTGGGCAGCGACTACATACAGTCGGACAAATATTTGCAGGATATTGTGCGTGACAAACGCTATTGGGAGACAAAGAGAAAAAATATCCACCAAAAGGAGAAAGAACTCGACGAGATGCTCGGCAAGGTGCAGGCTTCGTCGGACGAGCTTAAAAAGAGCCGCAAGCAGATACTAAAAGATGCCCGCGACGAGGCCGAGCACTTGCTGCGCGAGGCTAACGCAAAGATAGAGAATACTATACGCTCAATCGTTGAGGCCAAGGCCGAGAAAGAGAAAACCCGACAGGTGCGTCAGGAACTGCGCGACTTCAGCAAAGAGGTGGAGGCTCTTGCCAAGCAGAAGCAGGAGATGCAGGCCGACCGTGAGATGGCCAAAATTCTTGCCCGTCAAGAGCGTAAAAAGAATGGTAAAAAGGAGAAAAACAGCGCTCCAGCCAAGGAGGTCGCTCCCGTGGAGAAGAAGAGCGTTCAGCTCGAAAAAGGTATGTTTGTGCGCATAGACGGGCAGCAGGCCGTGGGCGAGATACTCTCAATAGGCAAGGGTGGTGCAGTGGTGCGCTTCGGTGCCATAAAATCGACCGTGGCTTTGGAGCGTTTGCGTCCCTCGCAGGCTCCCAAAGAGGAGGAGCGCAAGGTGTCGTTCCTCACAAGTGAGACGCAGGAGCAGATGCGTAACAAACGCCTTAACTTTAAATCGGACATAGATATACGCGGAATGCGTGGCGAGGAGGCTGTGCAGGCTGTGAGCTATTTCCTCGACGATGCGGTGATGTGCGATGTGCACACCCTGCGTGTGCTGCACGGCACGGGCAACGGAATTTTGCGCACTCTTGTGCGTCAGTTCTTGAGTACGGTGCCTTTTGTACGCACTTTCCACGACGAGCACGTTCAGTTTGGAGGGGCGGGTATCACGGTTATAGAACTCGATTAAACAAATCTACGAGCCGTACTGCGCTCCGAGGTTTGTTTTATAGGGGT
>JAZRLR010000017.1:0-51790 GCA_045646965.1 Bacteroidaceae bacterium | reverse complement strand
CCGTTATGAACAGCTATAGTGTGTCCCACAAAATCGGGAGAAATCATAGAAGCACGAGCCCAAGACTTGATGACCGATTTCTTACCGCTCTCGTTCATGGCAAGCACCTTGTTCTCCAACTTTACATTGATATACGGACCTTTTTTTAATGAACGACTCATATTAATTCAAAAATTTCCTTATTATTACTTCTTTCTTCTCTCGATGATGTACTTGTTAGAGTGCTTCTTGGGTGCACGAGTCTTAAGACCCTTTGCATACAAGCCCTTGCGAGATCTGGGGTGACCTCCTGAAGCACGACCTTCACCACCACCCATGGGGTGATCTACGGGGTTCATAACAACACCACGGTTGTGAGGACGACGTCCGAGCCAGCGTGAGCGACCTGCTTTACCAGAGCACTCGAGTGCGTGATCCGAGTTACCTACTGTACCGATAGTAGCACGGCAAGTACCGAGGATACGACGAACCTCACCTGAAGGCAACTTGATTACGCAGTAGTTCTCGTCACGAGAAACAATCTGTGCGAAGTTACCGGCTGAACGAACAAGGATTGCGCCCTGTCCGGGACGAAGCTCGATATTGTGAACTACAGTACCGATGGGAATTGACTTCAAGGGAAGTGTGTTACCAAGCTCGGGAGCTACATCTGCGCCCGACATCAGAACTGCGCCAACCTCCAAACCATTAGGAGCAATTATATAACTTTTCTCGCCATCAGCATAATACAACAAAGCGATACGAGCCGAACGGTTAGGATCGTACTCGATGCTCTTAACTGTAGCGGGAATTCCGTCTTTATTACGCTTGAAATCGATAAATCTGAATTTACGTTTGTGACCGCCGCCTCTGTAGCGCATAGTCATCTTACCGGTGTTGTTACGACCGCCGGTAGAACGTTTACCGGTTACAAGCGATTTCTCTGGTACCGCAGCAGTGATCTCTTCAAAGGTACCAATAATCTTATGTCTTTGGCCCGGTGTTGTAGGCTTAAATTTACGTACTGCCATCTTTATTAAATGTTACTATAAAAATCAATAGTATCGCCCTCTTTCAATGTGACGATAGCCTTTTTAACAGCGTTTGTACGGCCTTTCACAAAGCCAGCTTTAGTGTAACGGCTCTTATTCTTGCCTGAGTAGTTCATAGTGTTTACCTCAACTACTGTTACGTTGTACAACGCCTCTATCTCTTTCTTAATTACCAACTTGTTAGCCTCGGGACGAACAATAAATCCGAAACGATTAAACTTGTCGGTGATACCTGTCATCTTCTCTGTGACGATTGGTTTAATCAATACTCCCATTGTTTACGCCTCCTTTTTAGCTAGTGTGTTATTAATAACCTCGAGAGAGCTTTCAGTCACAACCAAAACATCGGCATTCATAATACCATAGGTATTTATGTCCGATGCAATTGCAACCTGTGTGCCCTTCAAATTACGAGCTGACAAATATACGCATTTATTGCTAGATGGCAAAACAACAAGTTGTTTCTTTTCAGAAACATTAAGTTTATTTAACATCTCAACAACAGCTTTTGTGCTGGGAGCCTCAAAAGTGAAGTCCTCAACAACAATAATTGCATTGTCGATAGCCTTCTGTGAGAGGGCCGATTTACGAGCAAGCTGCTTAACTTTCTTGTTAAGTTTGAAGCTATAGTCACGGGGTGTGGGACCGAACACGCGTGCACCACCCACCAACAGAGGTGAGTTGATATCACCACGACGAGCGCCACCGCCGCCCTTCTGACGACCGAGCTTGCGTGTAGAACCTGAAATTTCGCTTCTCTCTTTTGACTTATGTGTACCCTGACGCTGAGCAGCGAGATACTGTCTTACAGCCAAGTATACTACGTGCTCGTTAGGCTCGATGCCGAAGATAGACTCGTTCAACGTAACCTTTCTTCCGGTGTTTTCACCCTTAATATTTAATACGCTGACTTCCATTACTTTTCAATTATAACGATTGAACCATTGTAACCCGGAACCGAACCTTTGATAACCAAGAGGTTGTGCTCAGGAATAACCTTTAACACTTGGAGGTTGTGTGTAGTAACACGTGCATTACCCATCTGTCCACCCATACGAAGGCCTTTGAATACCTTTGCAGGATAAGAACAAGCACCGATAGAACCCGGCTTGCGAGCGCGGTTGTGCTGACCGTGAGTAGCCTGACCTACACCACCAAAATTGTGGCGTTTAACAACACCCTGGAAGCCCTTACCCTTTGATGTACCTGTGATGGTAACATAAGAAGTGTTGGCAAAAAGCTCCACTGTAACAACATCGCCCAAGTTGAGCTCTGTCTCAAAACCTTTGAACTCGGCCAAGTGTCTCTTGGGAGTCACACCGGCTTTCTTGAAGTGACCTGCGAGGGGCTGGTTGATGCGGCTCTCTTTCTGATCCTCGAAACCAACCTGAACAGCCTCATAGCCGTCCTTCTCGATAGTCTTCACCTGTGTAACTGCGCAAGGACCTGCTTCGATAACAGTGCATGGTATATTTTTACCATCGGCACCGAAAACGGTCATCATTCGGATTTTTTTTCCTAATAATCCTAGCATTTCAGTTTAATTTAAAATAATTAATAATTAATTAAAATACTACACTTTAATCTCAACCTCAACTCCTGAAGGCAACTCGAGCTTCATAAGAGCATCAACAGTCTTCGCTGTAGAGCTATAGATGTCGATCAATCTCTTGAAAGAAGAGAGCTGGAACTGCTCACGTGACTTCTTATTAACGAAGGTAGAGCGGTTCACTGTGAAGATACGTTTGTGTGTAGGCAGAGGTATAGGACCGCTAACGATTGCACCTGTTGCCTTCACTGTCTTTACAATCTTCTCGGCCGATTTGTCAACCAAGTTGTGATCGTAGGATTTAAGTTTGATTCTAATTTTTTGACTCATCGTCTTTAAAAGTTTTTATATAGATTTATAATTGCCTGTCGGTTAAGAGTCATTCGCTAACCGACAGGCGTTTGTTTATATTATTTCTGCAACTCCTCGAGAATCTGCTTTGTCAAAGATGCGCTTACCTGATCGTGGTGATCGTAAGTCATAGATGATGTAGCACGTCCCGAAGTGATGGTACGCAAAGATGTAACGTAACCGAACATCTCTGACAGGGGAACCATAGCCTTAACAATGCGAGCACCTGTACGGCTTGTCTCGAATCCCTCTACCTGACCGCGACGCTTGTTAAGGTCGGCAATCACGTCACCCATACTCTCCTCGGGTGTAACAACCTCGAGTTTCATAATGGGCTCGAGAAGAACGGGGTTGGCCTTCAAACAAGCGTTCTTATAAGCCTGGATAGCACAAACCTCGAACGAGAGCTGGTCAGAGTCTACGGGGTGGAAACCACCGTCGAGAAGAGTTACCTTCAAGTTCTCCATAGGATAGCCTGCGAGAACACCGGCCTTAACAGCTGTCTGGAAACCTTTCTGTACCGAGGGGATGAACTCCTTGGGAACGTTACCACCCTTAACCTCGTTTACGAACTGAAGGTTACCCTCTTTGAAGTCCTCATCAGCGGGACCAACAGCAACGAGAATCTTCGCATATTTACCCTTACCACCGGTCTGTTTCTTATAGGTCTCATCAACCTGAACAGTCTGTGTGATAGCCTCTTTGTAGCTAACCTGGGGACGACCCTGGTTACACTCTACGTTGAACTCACGTTTCAGACGATCGATGATAATCTCCAAGTGAAGCTCACCCATACCAGAGATAATTGTCTGGCCTGACTGCTCGTCTGTGCGAACTGTAAATGTGGGATCCTCCTCTGCGAGTTTAGCAAGACCGTTAGCAAGCTTGTCGAGGTCTTTCTGTGTCTTGGGCTCAACTGCGATAGAGATAACGGGATCGGGGAAGCTCATAGACTCGAGTACGATGGGTGCATCCTCTGCACACAATGTATCACCTGTACGAACATCCTTGAGACCGATAACGGCACCGATATCACCTGCGCCGAGAACCTCAACGGGGTTCTGCTTGTTTGAGTGCATCTGGAACATACGTGAGATACGCTCTTTGCGACCTGAACGTGCGTCGTAAATGTAAGAACCCGACTCCAATTTACCTGAATAAACGCGAACGTAAATCAAACGGCCAACGAAGGGGTTTGTAGCAATCTTGAAGACAAGAGCCGATGTCTTGTCATCCTCTGAAGGACGACGTGACTCCATCTCGTCAGTCTTGGGGTTCACACCCTCTACAGCAGCTGTATCGAGGGGTGAAGGCAAGAATGCACATACAAAGTCGAGAAGGGGCTGAACACCCTTGTTCTTGAATGAAGAACCGCAAGTCATAGGAGTAATCTCCATAGCGAGTGTACCCTTACGGATAGCAGCGATGATCTCCTCCTCTGTGATGCTGTCGGGATCGTCGAGAACCTTCATCATCAAATCCTCATCGAAGTCGGCAGCCTTCTCGAGAAGGTGCTCGCGCCACTGGTTAGCCTCGTCTACAAGCTCTGCGGGAATCTCCTCGATTGTGTACTCGAGAGCGCCCTCTTTGTAAACATAAGCCTTCATAGTGATAAGGTTGATGATTCCGAGGAACTTCTCCTCTGAACCGATAGGAATTGTCACGGGGCAGGGGTTAGCACCGAGAATCTCCTTCATCTGACGCATTACCGAAAAATAGTCGGCACCTGAACGGTCCATCTTATTTACATAAGCAATACGGGGAACGTTATATTTGTCAGCCTGACGCCATACAGTCTCTGACTGGGGCTCAACACCACCTACTGCACAGAAAGCAGCGATAGCGCCGTCGAGAACGCGCAATGAACGCTCTACCTCTGCGGTAAAGTCCACGTGTCCCGGAGTGTCAATCAGGTTGAACTTGTACTGTGTACCTTTCCAATTCCAGAAGGTTGTAGTAGCAGCTGAAGTAATGGTAATACCACGCTCCTGCTCCTGCTCCATCCAGTCCATTGTTGCAGCACCGTCGTGTACCTCACCAATTTTGTGAGAAAGACCGGTGTAGAACAAAATACGCTCTGATGTGGTAGTTTTACCAGCATCAATGTGAGCACTAATACCGATATTACGGGTAAATTGCAAATCGTTAGCCATCTTCGTGTATTTTATTTAATTAGAAACGGAAATGTGCGAATGCGCGGTTAGCCTCAGCCATACGGTGCATATCCTCTTTACGCTTGTAAGCACCACCCTGGTTGTTGTAAGCATCCATAATCTCGCTGCAGAGCTTCTCGGCCATTGATTTACCACCACGCTTGCGAGCGAAGAGAATCATATTCTTCATTGAGATAGACTCCTTACGGTCTGCACGAATCTCTGTGGGAACCTGGAATGTAGCACCACCGATACGGCGAGATTTCACCTCTACTTTGGGAGTGATATTCTCCAAAGCCTGCTTCCAGATTTCAAGGGGAGCTTTCTCCTCGTTCTTCATTTTGTTACCAACGAGCTCGAGAGCGCCGTAGAAGATTGTGTATGACACGTTTTTCTTTCCGTCATACATCAAATGGTTTACAAATTTAGACACCATCTGATCGTTAAATACGGGATCGGGAAGGATCACACGTTTTTTTGGTTTTGCTTTTCTCATTTTCTTTTCGAAAATTATGTTTTTGTTTGGGCTGCGTTATTGTATTTCTTCAACGCCTCCACCGAGGCATTTACTCAACCTTTATAAGCTAATCCGACAAACCAAAAACGGTTAAAAAATTATTTGTTTTTAAAGTTTTGCTCCATTTTAGGGCGGGAACCACTTTTCTACGCCCGTGGCTCAAGAATTACTTCTTGGCCTTGGGACGTTTAGCACCGTATTTAGAACGACGCTGTGTACGGTTGGCAACACCTGCAGTATCCAAAGTACCGCGAACGATGTGGTAACGTACACCGGGGGGGTCTTTCACACGACCACCGCGAACCAAAACGATTGAGTGCTCCTGCAAGTTGTGTCCTTCACCGGGAATGTAAGAGTTTACCTCTTTCTGGTTGGTCAAACGTACACGAGCAACCTTTCTCATCGCAGAGTTAGGCTTCTTGGGAGTAGTTGTGTAAACACGTACACACACACCACGACGCTGGGGACAGTTGTCGAGTGCGGGCGACTTGCTCTTCTCCACGATAACCTCTCTGCCTTTTCTTACTAATTGCTGAATTGTAGGCATTTTGTTAAATTTTTAATTATTTATATTGTTTTTTAAATATTTTATACCTTATTAAAACGGGCGCAGTACCACATTTTCGGAGTGCAAAGATAAGAATTATTTTTTTAATATAAAAGGAGCGGAGCTGTTTTTTCACCACAAGAGTACCCAAATACACATTTTTTATTGTTTATTAACTATTATTAACAGCAGTAAGGGAAGCCACCACCCCATCTGCACAAAAAAAGAGCGCCCGCAGGGCAACGAAAAAAATGGCATAAAAAAGAGGATTTTCGTCCCGAAAAAGAGTAAAAACACCCTCTTCCACACGCCACAAAAAGAGAATTAAAAGCATCGAAAAAAAGATAAAAAACACCCGATAAAGCGAGGTAAAAACCTGCAAAACAGAAGATAAAAAAAGCGCAAAAGAAACGCAATTTACCGCAAGAGCGGCGCAGAAAAAAAACAGAACAAATTCAAAAAAAATCACACAATTCACTATATTTGCGCTCGTAAACCATATATATAATATAAAAAAGGTATGCGCAAGTGAGGGAGAAAAGAACCTCACGCTGCGCCGCAAGAGATAACACACGCTATGAACAAAGAGAAACTTATGCTTTTAGGCTGCGGACTGCTCACAGCAGCCACCGCACAAGCACAGGAGACAAACAAGCCAAATATCATCTACATTATGTGCGATGATATGGGATACGGAGACCTCGGTTGCTACGGACAGAAGTACATCAGCACACCCCATCTCGACAATATGGCGGCCGAGGGTATGCTCTTCACCGACGCATACGCAGGCAGCCCCGTGAGCGCACCATCACGAGCCTCACTTATGACAGGACAACACACAGGACATACCAAGGTGCGCGGAAACAGAGAGTACCGCATCGGTTCTATGAAATACGGAAATAACACCGACCCCGTGCAGACAGGACAGGAGCCTTACGACGCTGCGCACGTCATACTGCCCGAGATTATGAAAGACAACGACTACAACACAGGTATGTTTGGAAAATGGGCGGGCGGCTACGAAGGCTCGGAGAGCACACCCGACAAGCGCGGCATCGACGAGTACTACGGTTTTATGTGCCAGTTCCAGGCACACCTCTACTTCCCCAACTTCCTGAACAAATACAGCAAGTCCGACGGCGACACCGCCGTGGTGCGCGAGGTGCTGCAAAATAACATCAACTACGCGATGCACGGCGAGGACTACAAGAACCGCCGCGACTACTCGGCCGATATCATACACCGCAAGGCAATGCAGTGGATAGAGAAGCAGACCGACGAGAAACCATTCTTCGGAATTTTCACCTATACCCTGCCCCACTTCAGCCCAACGACTCCATTCTACAGAGCTACCGCAACACCTTCTGCACAGAGAAGAGCTATGGCGGCGACGCGGCATCGCGCTACAACCCCACCGACTGCGCGCACGCACAGTTTGCAGGTATGATAACACGTCTCGACGCGTACGTGGGCGAAATCTTCGACCTACTCAAGAAAAAAGGATTCGACGAGAACACAATCGTAGTATTCACAAGCGACAACGGCCCCCACGAGGAGGGAGGCGCCGACCCCGCATTCTTCAACCACGACGGCAAGCTGCGCGGCACAAAACGCTCCACACACGAGGGCGGCATACGCGTGCCCTACATTGTGCGTTGGCCGGGCAAGGTGGCAGCGGGCAGTGTGAACAACCACCAACTCGCGTTCTACGATGTAATGCCCACACTGTGCGAGATTATCGGCGTAGAGAACTACATAGACAAATATGGAAACAAAGAGATTGCCAACGACTACTTCGACGGCATATCGTTCGCAAAGACCTTGCTCGGACAGGAGGGACAGCAGGAGCACGAGTTCCTCTACTGGGAATTCCACGAGACAAATATGATGGGCTTGCGTATGGGCGATTGGAAATTAGTTGTAAAGAACGGCGCGTGCCGTCTCTACGACCTCGCCACCGACGTACACGAAGATAACGACATTGCAGCGCAGCATCCCGAGGTTGTCGAGGCAATGAAGAAGATTATCTACGAGCAGCACACTCACAACTCGATGTTTAACGTCACTTTACCGCAGTAATTTCGGCAGTCGCGTTTACAGCTTTGCAGGAAGGGAACTCCCCCTTCCTGCTTTTTATTTTCTACACGCAATAACCTTCCTATTACATATTATATAAAAAGGAGGGCTTTACGACAATTTGAAAACGCACTTTACCAAAGCACCGGCACACGACACCGGGAAGCACAAATCACCCTACAAAATCACATAAAAAAGGAAAAAGAACACCCGAAAAACAGCAAAAAAAACAGAGACCGCACAAAGAGCAAAAAAAAGATAAAAAAAGAGCGGCGAGAAGGCCCCGTAGCGCAGAAAACACAGAAAACAAGGCTAAAAGAACACAAAAAAGCCGAAGAGAAAAAAACAGATTAACAACGACTTAACAAAAAACGCCGCCAGAATATAGCACAGCAAAGAAAAAGGCCGAAAAATTGTATAATTTCAGAAGATTAACATTTTTTAACGCTGTAAAAAATCTCATTTTAAGCATTATTCGTACATTTGCACGATGAAATCTAAAAGGGCGAACTATGCGCTAAAGTGAAGGAGTTCACTGCAAAAAGAGAAACCCGAAACCCGGAAGCGAAAAACCGCACTAATATACTATATTTTAACTAATTATTAATCTTTTTATGAAAAAATTTACATCATTGATGTTACTGCTGCTTTGCGCAGTGACAACGTGGGCACAGGTTACTCCTACTGCGGGTAACTGGTACCGCATTAAAAACGTAAATGCCGGTTTGTATATGCAGTCAGCAAAATACAACCAGGGCGCAGATGGTGCATTGCAGATGGGTACACTCTCAAACAGCGACGCACAGAAATTCTACCTCGAGGATGCAGGCGAGGGCAAGTTCTTCTTGAAGCAGAACATCTCTGCTACAGATTACTATGTATTCTGTAATTCAGGCTGGAACTTCACTATTACAAGCGGTGGTGACAAAACCACTTACACAATCGACCTTGTAGAAGAAACAGACATCTACTCAATTGCCCGCCCCAACGGTGGATACATCGGTGCCGATGCTACTTCAAACGGCGCTTCTTTGTATGCTGACAAGGGCGTTGGTAACAACGGTAAATGGCAGTTCGAGGAGTGCGATGCACCCTTCATACCCACAGCTTGCGATTTCGACGAGAGCAAGCTCTACCGTGTTAGAAGTATGAGCACAGGCCTCTACCTCGAGTGCGAGCACCCCTACTGGACAGGTGGCGAGGGCGCTTTCGTTATCAAAGATAAGAGCGCAAGCGACAAACAGCTCTTCAAGTTCGAGGATGCAGGCGATGGCAAGTATAACCTCACATTCACAACCGACGACACCAAGTTCTATATGAACGCAAGCGGTTGGAACTTCTTCGCTGGTGCAGAGGCAGCAGGTAGCTACACTATCGACCTCGTAGAGGGTACTACAGGTATCTACACAATCCAGCAGGATTATTCAAGCTACACAGGTTATGCAGGTACAAACAACGGCGCAACTACTGCCGGTTCTAAAATGTACTGTAACCAGGGTTCTGGCGCACAGAACATCAAATGGGCGTTCGAGGAGTATGTTCAGGAGGCTACTTACAGCGTAGTTTACAACTTCTCTTACAACGATTCAATCTTTGCAACTACAGCCTTTGAGGGTGTAATTGCAGGTAGCGCTTACCCCGCAGCCGAGGCTCCCTTCGGTTTCGCTTGCCAGGCACCCACAGGTTTGGTATCGGGCAACGACACAATCACTGTAAACTGTACAGCATCTCTTCCCTTTGAGTTCGCTGCCACAACAGACGCTATCACAAAGTGGTACAACTTGAAGCTGAAAGGCAAGTACATCCAGTACCTTGCCGATGACAACACATACATCGAGTGCGCTGACGACACTATCGCAGAGGGCGAGGAACTTTCACACTTGTGGGCTTTCGTTGGTAACCCCCTCAATGGTTTCAAAATTGTAAACAGCGCAGCAGGTGAGAACCAGACCGTAACATACGACATCATAGTTGCAGAGCAGGAGACACCCTCTACCTGGATTGCTGACGCAAGCAATGACAAAGAGGCTGGCACATTCAGCTTGTACAACCCCACAAAAGCAGAACAAGCCTATATGAACGCTTATCACAACGGTCGTATCGATTACTGGGACAACGACCCCGGTTGTAAATTCGTAGCAGAGTTGGCTCCCGAGGCTACCATCACATACAACTTCGTATATGGTGCCGATTCTACAGCTATCGGTTCTGCAACAGCTACACTTTGCATCGGTAACAAATTCCCCACACCCGCAGCTCCCTTCGGTTTCTCAGCAGTTGCTCCCGAAGGTATCGTAATTGCCGACACAACTATCGTTGTAGCTTGCGAGGACAACCTTCCCTTCCAGTACGCAGCTTCTGTTGAGGAGGTTAAACACTGGTACTTCGCTCAGTATCACAGCAACAACAAGAAGTACATCAAGCCTACAGAGACAAACATCAGCTGGGCTGACGCTAATGTAGACGCAGAGAACGAGACAGCTTATATGTGGGCTTTCATCGGTGACCCCGTAAATGGTTTCAAGGTTTACAACAAGGGCACAGAGGGCTTCCTCACCGACGGTGACGAGGTTACAATTGGCGAGGGTTCTGTTTACGCAATTAAACCCACACGCGAGACTTCTGCAGGTGCTCAAAACGGTTTCACATTGTGGAGCAACGAGAAGAGCACTTATGTAAACGCAAGCAACGGCAAGTTGGCTTACTGGTGGGACAACGACGCTGGTTCTACAGTTGTATTGACAGAGGTTGGTTACACAATCAACTATACCTACACCTACAACGAAACAGAGGTTGGTACATACAGCGCTACAGCTACTGCAGGCAACGAGTTCCCCGAGATTGGCAACCTCCCCTACGGTTTCGCAGCTTCTAAACCCGAGGGTACAGTTGAGAAGGACACTACAATCGTTATAGCTTGTACAGAGAACCTTCCCTTCCAGTACGCTGCTTCTGCCGATGAGATCACAAAGTGGTACTTCATCAAGATGCACAACCCCCAGAGATACATCAACTTTGTTGAGGAGAACACACACGTTCAGTTCGGTACAACAGAGGCTACCGGCGAGGGCAAAGACGCTTACGCTTGGGCATTCGTTGGTGACATTCTCAACGGCTTCAAGCTCGTGAACAGAGCTGCCGGTATAACTATGGCACTTTCAGCTGACGGCCAGGAGGGTTCAGAGAACACATTCGTAGCTATCGAGGATGCTGCAAAATTCGCAGTTAAAGCAAGCAGCACATTTGCTGACGGCTTCACATTGCAGCACACATCTGGCAACTTCTTGAACGCTTACGAGTCTACAAATACAATATCTTACTGGAGAGACAACGACAACGGTTCTACATTGCACCTTGCCGACGTAACTCACACAGTAAACTACACTTACGTATACAACGAGACAGAGATTGGTACATACAGCGAGACAGTGGTTGAGGGTAGCGCTTACCCCGCAATCAACGACCTCCGTTACGGTTTCGCAGCTTCTAAACCCGAGGGTACAGTTGAGAAGGACACTACAATCGTTATCGCTTGTACAGAGAACCTTCCCTTCGAGTACGCTGCTTCTGTTGAGGCAATCAAGAACTGGTACCTCGTTCAGTATCACAGCAACCAGAAGAAGTACATCAAACCCACAGAGGAAGATATCAACTGGGAGGATGCAGAGTACGATGTTGAGAACAAGGGCGTATACGCTTGGGCATTCGTAGGTAACCCCATCGATGGTTTCAAGGTTTACAACTACTCTACAAAGACAGCTATCACAGACGGCGACTTAACAGCTACAATGGGCGATGGTTCTGTATACACAGTTAAGGCTACAGCAGAGACATCTGCAGCCGCTGCTAACGGTTTCACATTGTGGAGCAACGAGAAGAGCACTTATTTGAACGCAAACGGCGGTCACTTGGCTTACTGGGGCAGCGCTGACGCTGGTTCTACCCTCGTATTGACAGAGATTGCTATGACATCACAGCGCGAGCTCGAGCTCCTCATCGCTTCTATCGAGGCAGAGAACATCGAGGGCAGCAACTTCGTTGGCGAGCCCACAGCAGAGTCTGCAGCAGCTCTTGAGGCAGCTATCTATGCAGCAAGCCAGATCACAGACGCTACAGCCGAGGACATCGAGGCATTGCAGGCTGCACGCGACGCAATCGAGCTCAACGAGCTTACAGCAGGTACATATATGATTGTAAATGCTAAACCCGACTTCCAGGGCAGCAAGGTAATGACAGCCTACGCACGTTGCGGCTGGTATGGCACAAACAACAACCCCGGTTGGGCTGAAATGAACGCGAACGACCCCTTGCAGTACTTCACACTCGAGGCTGCAGGCGAGGAGAACGCATACTACATCAAGACTATGACTAACGAGTACATCAGCTCGGCTACTACACTTGGTGAGGCTACAGCAGCACAGTTTGTATCTCTCAACGGTTCACAGTTCAACATCAATATTAACGGCGAGCTCCACGCTAACCTCCACGGTTATGGTATCGAGTCTTCTTCACTCACAACTTGGGGTGGCGGTGTAGACTCTCCCTCTGCTTGGAAGTTGATGAAGGTTATGGTTCACGGGTTCACACACACAATCGACGTATCTGCAGCCGGCTACGCTACATTGAACCTCGCATTTACAGCTGCAATTCCCGAGGGCGTAACTTGCTACGTTGCTACTTCAAAGAGCGATACAGAGGTTAAGATGACAGCTATCGAGGGTGAACTTATCCCCGCTCACACTCCCGTTATAGTTAAGGCTAACCCGGGTTCTTACGCTTTCTACAGCAGAGGCGAGGCTAACGAGATTGAGGAGAACCTCTTGTCAGGTAGCGCATACAAGAAGGATTACACAGATGCTACTTACACATACTACGTTCTTGCAATGGTAGACGGTGTAGTAGGTCTCTATCCCGATGCATTCCTGGACAACAAGTTCAGCAACGGCGCAAACAAGGCATTCTTTATGGTTGAGAAAGCTTTGGGTACAGCAGGTTACACATTCAACTTCGGTGGTACAACAAATGTTGAGGATATCGTAATTGCAGGTGAGAACGACGTAATCTACGACGTAACCGGTAAGAAGATTGAGACAATTACAGCTCCCGGTCTTTACATCATCAATGGCGTTAAGACTATCGTGAAGTAATTGCGTGAAATTAAAAGTATTAACATTAAAATTATTGAACGATATGAAGAAAGCATATAACACTCCTCTCACAGTAGAGGTAAACGTAAAGACAGATGGTGTTATGACCTCTGCATCAGAGACTTTCGGTTTGCTCGATTCAACAGTAAACACAAAGGACAACGGTGTACAGCTCGGCTCTAAAGGCCGTGGCGAGTGGGGTAACTTGTGGAGCAAGTAATCCATACCTCATAAATATTAAATGGCAAGGCAGGAGAAACTCCTGCCTTGCTTCTTTTTTGTGGGCAGCCCCACTACCTCACACAACATACCGAACCCATTGCACTCTCACAAGCCGCATAAAACCCGCTTTTGCGACCACAAAGCAAATGGGTGGTACTCGAATTCACTTGCGGCTTTACGCAGCACATTACGCTTTTTACTGCGCATAGGCGTGTACTCCCTGCCGACGTATAACTTGAGGGTTCGCCGGCTCGATAGACTTGCCCCCTACTCCTTGGTGTCGCTGACAGCCTTTCTTTGTTTCTATTTATTTTCTTTATGTACTATTTTCAAAAAAAGCACGGCAATGCCGCGGGGAAACAAGCGTGTGAAAGCTTGCCCGCGCACACCGCGGCGAAAGCAGCTTTTACTCCTTTTTATGAGCACAAAAAGGAGAGAAAAAGTTAAGTTTAAAGAAAGAAATAAACTCTCGACGCACCGAGAATTTAAATTACAAAAGAAGCCCCTTTAGCGACACCGCGACCTTAAAAGTAAGATTCACGAGGCAACGAGGAATTAATTACAAAAAAATGCAAAGCTACACCGAAGAGCCGAAAAGCAAAGCGCACGCCCCTACCCCACAAAAAAAGCACCGCGCAAACAGCGCGGTGCAATATGAAAAAAGAAGTAAAATCACTCCTCATCGAAATCAAATTCCTCATAGTTGAGTTCCTCGTCATCGAGCGGCTCATCGTCAAAGTCACTCTCCCAATCAGCAAAATCACTTGCAAGCATACCCGCATCGTAATCGCGATGCACAAGCGAGTCGCGCTTCACAGCCGCCATACGGTTCTCCTCGCTGTTGAGAGCCTCCCACAAGGTATCTTTGAGCTGTTGTATACCCTCGCCTGTAGCCGACGAGATGAAGACGCAGGGCACGCCCTCGGGCAGCGTGGGGGTGAGCATCTCTTTCAGTTCCTCGTCTATGAGGTCGCACTTGGTGACGGCAAGCACACGCTGCTTGTCGAGCATCTCGGGGTTAAAGGTGGCAAGCTCGTTGAGCAGAATCTCGTACTCCTTCTTTATGTCGTCGGTATCGGCGGGTACCATAAAGAGCAAAAGAGAGTTACGCTCAATGTGACGCAGGAAACGCAGTCCAAGACCTTTGCCGCGGCTCGCTCCCTCGATGATTCCGGGGATATCGGCCATTACAAATGAGCGGTTATCGCGGTAAGATACGATACCGAGGTTGGGCTCGAGGGTTGTAAAGGGGTAGTTGGCTATCTTGGGCTTTGCCGCAGAAACCGAAGAGAGGAGTGTAGACTTTCCTGCGTTGGGGAAGCCCACGAGACCTACGTCGGCAAGGAGCTTGAGCTCGAGGGTTACGGTGAGCTCACGCATAGGCTCGCCGGGCTGCGCAAAACGCGGTGCCTGACGTGTGGCTGTGGCGAAATGCACGTTGCCAAGGCCGCCACGGCCTCCTTTGAGCAGTGTCACCATCTGGCCGTCCTCCATTACATCGCACAGGAACTCGCCCGTCTCGGCGTTGTAGGCCACGGTGCCGCAGGGCACGTCTATTATCTTACTTTCGCCGTCGGCGCCTGTGCTCTTGTTTATACCACCGTTCTGCCCGTTACCGGCAAAGACGTGGCGCTGATATTTGAGGTGAAGCAGTGTCCAGTAGTTGCGATTTCCGCGCAAAATGATGTCGCCACCCTTGCCGCCGTCACCTCCGTCGGGGCCGCCGTTAGGGATGTACTTCGCTCTGTGCAGGTGGGCCATACCACGACCTCCGCGTCCTGAACGACACACAATCTTCACATAGTCTATAAAATTCGATTCTGCCATATTTACAAGTTTACTCCTAACACTATAACAAAGTGCAGAGGAAATATATAAAAAAAGGGGCGAACAGCCTTCGACGACCGCGCCCCTTATCTTTTCGTTCTATCAAATGCGAGCGTCTATCGCTGCCACGATGTCCGAGAAGATGCGGTCGAGCTCTCCAAGGCCGTTTATGTAGCAGTGCTTGCCCTCGTTCTTGTACCACTCTTTGAGGGGCGATGTCTGGTTGTTATACACAACGAGGCGTTTTTTAATTGTCTCCTCGTTGTCGTCGGCGCGGCCCGACTCCTTGCCACGCAGCACGAGGCGTGTCATAAGTTCCTCCTCGGGAACGTCGAGCTCAATCATCGCTGTAACCTCCTGACCACGCTCGGCAAGCATAACCTTGAGAGCCTCGGCCTGTGCTATGGTGCGAGGAAAACCGTCGAAGATAACACCTTTGCTATCTTTGAAGCCGTCGAGCTTCGACGCCAGGATGTCAATCATCAGGGCATCGGGGATGAGCTGGCCGTTGTCGATGAGTTTCTTTGCCTCGCTGCCAAGCTCTGTGCCTGCTTTAATCTCGGCACGCAACACGTCGCCTGTCGAAATGTGATCTATACCATATTTCTCAACTATCTTTGCACTCTGTGTGCCCTTTCCCGAACCGGGGGCACCGAAAATAACGATATTCAACATAGTAATAAAATTTATTTTTATTCTACAACATCATAAACATTGGGGAGGTTGCGGCCCAGGCCGTCGTAGTCGAGACCGTAGCCCACAATGAATCTGTCGGGGATGGAGAAAGCGTTGTACTTCACCTCCACGGGCACCTGCAAACGGGCAGGTTTCAGGAAGAGCGAGGCTATCTGCAACGAAGCGGGCTTCTGCGACGAGAGGCTCTCGAGCATACGCTGCATAGTGAGACCTGTGTCCACAATATCTTCGAGAATGATTACGTCGCGTCCCTCAATTGACTCGTTGAGACCGAAGACCTGACGCACCACGCCTGTGGTGTCGGTGCCGCTGTAGGACGAGAACTTTACAAAAGATATCTCACACTCGATGTTTAGGTTTTTCATAAGGTCGGCCACAAACATAAAAGAGCCGTTGAGCACACCAAGTAGAAGAGGTCTCTTGCCTGCATAGTCGCGGTTAATCTCGTCTGCCACACGCTTCACTTCCTTGTTTATTTCGGCGTTTGATATCGACAACTGAAATTCCTTATCGTGAATTTTTATTCTGGACATTTTGTTATAAATTTAGTAATGTGTTGCCGCACTCTTGTTCAATAGCACAAAAATAGTACATTCTTCCGAGAAAAATCATCAAATGGTTTACTTTTTTCCACCAAATGAGAGAGATTCGTGCAAAACAGCGGGTAGAGCACTTTATTTGGCACTATTTGAGCAAAAGAGAGGGCACGGGAGCAAGTAAACGGGAAAATTCGGTACAATTTCAAAACTATTTAGTATCTTCGCAACAAATTAGAGGTGGTGCGCACCTGCCGACAGGCAAGAAAGAGAGCGCAGCCCCACCTCACAAACAGCCTCTTTATGAAAAAGATTATCATTGCCCTGCTGACACTTGTGGCCGCGCCCTGCGCCGCACAGACCGACGTGAACGTATTCCTGTCGGGAACAGCCGAGGGGGTTACATACTACCTGCCCCGCACTACGGTCGAGGTGACCGTGGAGGCCGAGTGTGTGACACGCACCCCGGGAGAGTTTCACCGATATGCCGACAAATACCTGCGCATAAGCAATGCGATTGCTGACGAGGAGAAATTCTGGGAGATGAAAAGCGTGAGCGTCAAGGAGACAGGCAGCCCCGACAAGACAAAGATGTTTACCGTGAAGCTCAACGGCAGCACAGCGGGCAACGTAGTCCTCACCGACGACGGCATAATAGAGGCGATAAATACCAAGGCACGCCCGCAGAGCGACAACGCCCCCGAGGCACGCCGCACCACCCCCAAGAGCGACGCAAAGCAATATATGACCGAGGAGATACTGCAAGCCACCTCCACGGCAAAGATGGCCGAGCTCGTGGCAAAGGAGATATACTCGATACGAGAGAGTAAGATGGCCATCACACGCGGTCAGTCGGAGAATATGCCCAAGGACGGTGTGTCGCTGCAACTTATCCTCGACGAGCTCGCAAAGCAGGAGAAGGCTCTTATGGAACTCTTCACCGGCACCACCGACACCACACGCGTGAGCCGCACAGTGCGTTTCACCCCCACAAACGAGAGCGACACCACAAAAGCCATTCTTTTCCGCTTCTCGCGCAAGCTGGGCGTGGTAGACAAGGATAACCTTGCGGGAGCACCCATATACTACGACTTCCGCAACCTGCACAGCGTGCGCATCCCCACTGCCGAGGAGGTAAAGAAGAAAGAAATAAAGAAAGAGGGTATATGCTACAACATACCCGGCAAGGCGGCATTTAAAATATATACCCTGGGTAAAGTGTTCTACGACGAGGAGATACCCGTGGCACAGCTCGGCGTCACCGAGGTGCTCTCAAAGACACTCTTCAACAAGAACGCCACCACAAAGGTGCTGTTTGACACCGCCACAGGAGGAGTAATAAGTATAGAAAAATAATATAAAAGACAGAATAAGATGTTTGAAAACTTAAGCGAGCGCCTTGAACGCTCATTTAAAATACTGAAAGGCGAGGGCCGCATCACCGAGGTGAACGTGGCCGAGACACTGAAAGATGTGCGCAAAGCACTGCTCGACGCCGACGTAAACTACAAGGTAGCAAAGACTTTCACCGACACGGTGAAAAACAAGGCCATCGGCCAGAACGTGCTCACATCGTTGCAGCCCAGCCAGCTGATGGTGAAGATTGTACACGACGAGCTCACCACCCTTATGGGAGGCTCCACAGCCGAGGTAAACTACGAGGGACACCCCGCTGTGATACTTATGTCGGGTTTGCAGGGTTCGGGTAAGACCACCTTCTCTTCGAAACTCGCCAACTTCCTCAAGAAAAAGAAAAACCGCAACCCTCTGCTCGTTGCCTGCGACGTGTACCGCCCCGCGGCCATCGACCAGCTCAAGGTGCTTGGAGAGCAGATTGGGGTGCCCGTATATAGCGAGCCCGAGAGCAAAAACCCCGTGGAGATTGCCCTCAACGCCATAAAAGAGGCAAAGCACAAGGGATATAACCTTGTAATCATAGATACCGCCGGACGCCTTGCCATAGACGAGGCTATGATGCAGGAGATTGCAGCGATAAAAGAGGCGGTGAACCCCACCGAGACACTATTTGTAGTGGACTCAATGACCGGTCAGGACGCAGTGAACACTGCCAAGGAATTCAACGACCGTCTCGACTTCACAGGTGTTATCCTCACCAAGCTCGACGGTGACACACGCGGCGGTGCCGCCCTCTCGATACGCACCGTGGTGGACAAGCCCATCAAATTCATCGGTACAGGCGAGAAAATGGAGGCTATCGACCAGTTCCACCCCAACCGTATGGCCGACCGCATCCTGGGTATGGGTGACGTAGTATCGCTCGTTGAGCGCGCACAGGAGCAGTTCGACGAGGAGGAGGCAAAGAAACTGCAACGCAAGCTCGCCCGCAACCAGTACGACTTCAACGACTTCCTCACACAGATTGAGCAGCTCAAGAAGATGGGTAATATGAAAGAGCTTATGGGAATGATTCCCGGCGTGGGAAAAGCCATCAAAGACCTTGACATCGACGATAACATATACAAGAGCACCGAGGCAATCATACGTTCTATGACACCCAAGGAGCGCTCAAACCCCGATATCATAAACGCATCGCGCCGCGAGCGCATTGCACGAGGCAGCGGCACAAACATTCAGGAGGTGAACCGCCTGCTGAAAAACTTTGAGCAGATGCGCAAGGTTATGAAAAACGTTGCCGGAAACAAGATGGGCAACCTGATGTCGAGATTTAAATTCTAAAAAAAAGAACTATGCAACTGATAGACGGAAAGGCCATTTCGACGGCCATTAAAAAAGAGATTGCCCAAGAGGTTGAGAAGATTATTGCCGAGGGCGGAAAGCGTCCCCACTTGGCAGCTATCCTTGTGGGACACGACGGCGGCAGCGAGACATACGTTGCCAATAAAGTGCGTGCGTGCGAGGAGTGCGGATTCACATCTACCCTCATACGCTACGAAGAGGATGTAACAGAGGAGGAGCTCCTCGAGAAGATTGCCGAGCTGAACAACGACAGCGACGTAGACGGTTTCATCGTGCAGCTGCCCCTTCCCCGCCACATCGACGAGCAAAAGATTACCGAGGCTATAGACTACCGCAAGGATGTAGACGGCTTCCACCCCGTGAACGCAGGACGCCTCTCTATAGGCCTGCCCTGTTTCCTGTCGGCTACTCCCAACGGAATTATGGAGCTCCTGCGCCGATATAACATAGACACCAAAGGCAAGAAATGCGTGGTGCTCGGCCGCAGTAACATCGTGGGCAAGCCCATAGCAAACCTTATGTTGCAGAAGCAGACACCCGGTGACGCCACCGTGACTATCTGCCACAGCCACACACAAAACATCGCCGAGGAGTGCCGCAACGCCGATATTATAATCGCAGCGCTCGGACAGCCCCACTTTGTAAAGGCCGATATGGTGAAAGAGGGTGCCGTGATAATCGATGTGGGCACGACACGTGTCCCCGATGCCACACGCAAGCAGGGATTCCGCCTGTGCGGCGATGTAGACTTTGAAAATGTAGCGCCCAAGTGCTCATACATCACCCCCGTACCCGGCGGTGTGGGCCCTATGACAATCATCTCGCTGATGAAGAACACCCTGCTCGCAGCTACACACAAAATCTATTAAAGCCCTTTGAGCTTAAAGAAATTCATAATATTGACGATAGCCTGTGCCGCCGTGCTTGCGACGGCACAGACTATCGTCAATCCTTTTTCACGCATAGAGTTGCTCTTTGCGGGCGACCTTATGCAGCACCGCAGCCAGCTCGACGCGGCAAAGACCACAGAGGGGAAATACAGTTTCTCGGGCTGTTACGACTATGTGCGCGGCACCATAAGCCGTGCCGACCTTGCCATAGCCAATCTTGAAACCACGATAGGCGGCAGCCGCTACGACGGATACCCCTCGTTCTGCGCACCAGACAGTTTTCTCTACGCAGCCAAAGAGGCCGGCTTCGATGTTATGCTTCTGGCAAATAACCACTGCCTCGACCGCGGCAAGAGAGGCGCCCTGCGCACCCTGCAGATGACCGACTCGCTGGGACTGATGCACTGCGGCCTCTACCGCGACAGCGCAGACCGCGCGGCACGCTACCCCCTGCTCCTCAACTGCAAAGAGGTGAAGATAGCCCTGCTCAACTACACATACGGCACAAACGGCATACCTGTGCCCCACCCTATGATTGTGAACCTCATAGACAAAGAGACTATGGCACGCGACATAGAAAAGGCAAAGGCTATGCAGCCCGATGCCATAATAGCCTGTATGCACTGGGGTGACGAGTACACCCACCTGCCGCCAAAGAGCGTAAAAGAGACTGCCAACTGGCTGCTCGCACAGGGTGTGGACCACATAATAGGAGGACACCCGCACGTTGTGCAACCTATGGAGATACGTCACGACACACTCACCTGCAAACGCAGCGCTGTGGTCTACTCACTTGGAAATTTCGTTTCGGGGATGTATGCGCGAGGACGCGACGGCGGCCTGCTTGTGCGCCTGGGACTCACCCGCATATATGACATCTGCTGGTTGCGCTCGCTCGAGTATGCACTCACCTGGGTGGCACGCCCCGAACGCGACAGGGTGGATAATTTCACTATCTTACCCATTGAGCCTTCTCTTGTCGTGGGCAAGACAGGGCGGGAGAAGATGCTGCAGTTTGCCGATGATTGCCGCCGTCTTTTCAGGGAGCATAACAAGGGTGATATTAAAGAGTTTTTTGTGGAGTAGTTTCTCTATCTTGCCCACAACGGCGCATTTTCTTCGTATTTTAATGCGGGAAGTTTTTTGTTTTTAAGGCCTCGGTGGCGCTTCGCAAGCGGGTTTTCTTTTGTTGTTTAAGGCAAAAGAGTTCATTTCTTGCTTTGTAGTTCTCGGTGTTGCTAACTGCAAAGCAAGAAAACAACAAACCGATTCACCGATGCTTTAAAATTCAAGCATCCGCCCCTCACTCACAACGCACAAAACCACCTTCGGCCCAACGGAAACGCAAAGGACGCAGAAAAGAACCCACGGCGGCAGCCTCATCATCATTCATATAAGCCGGCATAGTATACTCCGCGACAAGAGAATTGTCGGAAGGCGAGAGCGAGAACTTCACAAGATAAATATCACACAAACGCATATAATGCGCTGCCGAATCACCCTCGGCAAAGAAATCCTCTATCGCAGGCCTCTCAAAGAGAACAGGAGCGAGGCTCCAATCGGCATTGTAGAAGGTTATGCGGCTGTCGCACGCCTCGGCGCAGACGCTACGCACCACAGCAATCACCGGACCCGAGGGCGAGGGAAGCATTTTCATCTCTACCGTGGAGCTGCCGCTGCTGCGCAAAAGCAGGTAATCGGGGGTGATGGAGAGAAGTTCCGACTTGCCGTCGAGCCTGTTTGTGACACGCGCACGCATACCCGCATCGATAAAGTCGATGCAATCGACCTTATTTGTCGCCGTTAGCAGCGGAAAAATGGTGTCGGGAGCCTCCACAAAGAGGTCGCGCATACTCTGCGCACGCACACCCGCCGCGCAGGCAATCATAAGGAGCAGTATAAAATGAATCTTTCTCATCGTGAGCCCAAATATAAGAAGAATAATCCGATAAGTATAAGTAACAGGTCTACAGCCTTGCTCTTGAGGTTCTTCTCGTGCAGCAGCAGAGCGCCAAAGAGAAAAGCCACAACCACACTTCCGCGGCGTATCATAGATACCACGGCTATGAGTGCCCCATCGTGCGCCAGAGCTGTGAAATAGCAGAAGTCGGCCGCACCGAGGAAAAGAGATATCAAAGGTATGGTATTGCGCCAATAGAGTTTCTTCTCGCGCTGCGCAGGCCACACCGCGTTGAGCACCGCAAGCAGCACACCCATAAGCAAGCACTGATAGAGATTGAACCAGCTCTGCACAAGGATGGGCGAGAGAGTGCGCATAAGATATTTGTCGTAGAGGGCACTCACCGCGCCGAAGAGAGCCGCAAGAGCCACAAAAAACACCCATTTATTACGCACAAACACAATACCTTCGCGCTTACCGCTGCGGCTCAAGAGAAAGACCGAGAGGATGGCAAGCAGCACACCCGTCCACTGAAAGCCGTTCAGACGCTCGCCAAAGAGAAGCAACGCACCCAGAAGCACAAGCACAGGGCGTGTCGATTGTATGGGCGATACAATTGTTATGGGCAGATGCTTTATGCCCAGATAGCCACACAGCCACGACGAGAGCACAATCACCGCCTTCAGCACAAGAAGCAGGTGAGTGCGCGCATCAGCCTGCGGGACAAAGAACTCGCCCTCGGTGATTACCCCCGCGTGGGAGAGCACAATGAAAGGCGAGAATATGAGCGTTGAGAAGAGGGTGTTGAGAAAGAGCACACCCACAACAGAGTTATCTTTGAGAGATACCTTTTTAAAAAAGTCGTAGCAGCCGAGCAGCATCGCCGACACAAACGCAAGTGCAACCCACATCATAGGAATATATCTTCGGGGTATTTGACATCGGCAAGGAAGAGGGCTTCACCCATAGCAGAGTCGCCCGCCTCGCCACGCTCCTTTTTCTCTATTATGGCACGGAAACCATCGATAGTTATCTTGTGACGCCCCACAAGCAGCAGAGTACCCACAATCGCACGCACCATATTACGCAGGAAACGGTCGGCCTCAATCTCAAAGAGCCACTCGTTTGCGCCCACCTTGTGCCACGCAGCCTTCATCACACGGCAGTTGTTTGTCTTTACATCGGTGTGCAGTTTGCTGAAGCTGGTGAAGTCGGTGTACTCGCTCAACACGGCAGCCGCTTCGTTCATCAGCTCAAAATCGATGTCGGGCTGCACACGACAGGCGTAACGACGCGCAAAGGGAGACTTTGCCGTGATTACCCTGTAGTGATATGTGCGCGAGAGAGCGTCGAAGCGGGCGTGCGCATCGTCCTTCACGCGGCGTATGTCGCTCACGGCAATGTCGGGCGGCAGAATTCTGTTGAGTTTGTATACAAGGTGTTTGGTATCGACAGGCGCCGAGAAATCGGCGTGTGCAACCATTGTGGCGGCGTTCACACCTGCGTCGGTGCGCCCCGCTCCCATCACCTGCACGGGCTCGCGCTGCAAGATGGAGAGAGCCTCCTCGAGACATTGCTGCACGGTGACACCGTTGGGCTGCACCTGCCAGCCGTGGTAGGCGGCGCCGTCGTATGAAAGGTATATGAAATATCGTGCCATTTAAAAGCCGGTTATTTTTTAGAAGTTGTTACACCGCACACACGGCGTAGTGCCTCGCCCCTCACAGGCTGAAAATCACTTAAACAACTTATATCTCGTTTTTCAAAATAAAAGTGTGACAGGCGGCAAGACCGGCTGTCTCGGTGCGCAGACGCGAGCTGCCGAGGCTCACGGGGCGGTAACCCGCGTTAATTGCGGCCTCCACCTCCTCGGGGCTGAAATCTCCCTCGGGGCCTATGAGCACGGTGGCGTCCTCGCCCTCCTGTAGCACATCCTTGAGCAGCAGACGCTCACTGTCGTAGCAGTGGGCTATGAATTTAGCTCCGCTGCGGGGCTCGGCAATGAATTTCTTGAAATCGACCATCTCACCCACCTCGGGCTTGGTGTATTTGAGCGACTGCTTCATCGCCGACACCACGATGCGCTCCACGCGGTCGGTCTTTATCACCTTACGCTCCGAGAAGCGACAGTTGAGAAAGGTTATCGCGTCGAGACCTATCTCGGTGGCCTTCTCGGCAAGCCACTCTATGCGGTCCATATTCTTTGTGGGGGCTATGGCAAGGTGTATCTTGCCGCGCCAACTCTTGGGCACGTCGATAGTTTCGCGCGCCTCCACATAACAGTGTTTTCCTGCCACCGAGGAAATCACCGCCTTGTAGAGCGTACCCTTTCCATCGGTTATGTCAAGCTCTGCACCCGGTGCAAGACGCAGAACGCGCAGGCAGTGGGCAGCCTCCTCTTCCGACAGTTCCCATCTGTCGGCTATATCGGGAACATAAAAAAGTGCCATTAAATATTTTCGTTTGTGTCGTTATTACTTTGTTCTGTGGGGCGACGCGAGTCGAGTTCCTCCTTCAGCTTCATCGCAAGCTCATATTTCTCCTCTTTCACGGCGCGGTCCATAGCCTCGCGCAGAGTCTTCTCGTCGGCCGCTGTGATGGGGATAGAGATGGCCCCACCCTGCTCGTCGCGTATGCAGATGCGGTTGAGAAGTTCCTCGGTTATGTATATGGGGGCACCCATACGCAGGGCAAGAGCCACCGCGTCGGAAGTGCGGGCGTCCACCTCCCTTGTCTCGTCGCCCTGCTTAAAGTTAATGCGCGAGAAGAAGGTGCCGTCTTCAATCTTATATATAAGCGCGCTCAACATCTCTATGTTAAACGCCGAGGCGAAAGAGCCGAAAAGGTCGTGCGTGAGCGGACGCGGCGACTGAACGCCGTGCATAGAGAAGACCACGGCCTGCGCCTCGAGCATACCCAGAGCCACAATTATTTTGCGTAAACCGTCGCGTTCCTGCAACAGAAGTATGTGGGCGCGTCGGTCGTGCGCCTTCGACATTATATCGGCAACTACAAGTTCAACCATAGTTCTCAAACACTCTTTTTCTCTTTAAAGACAAGCGCAAACACCACGGCTATAGCCAGGGCATACCCTGCAAATACATACCACGCTGTGGGCCAGCCATTGAAGTAGGTGCCGTTCTTTGTGAAGTGATTCACCACCTCCTGCGCCGCAATCACACCTATAGAGGCTCCGAGGCCGTTTGTCATAAGCATAAAAAGGCCCTGCGCACTCGAACGCATATTGAGCGGCACCTCTTTGTCTACAAAGAGCGAACCCGAGATATTGAAAAAGTCGAACGCAACGCCATATACAATCATAGAGGCCACAAAGAGAAGCACACCGGGCATACCGGGGTCGCCCACGGCAAAGAAACCAAAGCGCAGCATCCAGGCAAACATCGCGAGGAGCATCACCTTTTTAATTCCGAACTTGCCCAGGAAGAAGGGAATGAGCAGAATACAGAGCGTCTCGGACATCTGCGAGAGAGATATGAGGATATTTGTGTGCTGCACGGCAAATGTGTCGGCATATTGAGGAAACTCCCCAAAGCCACCTATGAAACTGTTGGCAAAGCCGTTGGAAATCTGTAACGCGCCGCCAAGCAGCATTGAGAAGAGGAAGAAGATTGCCATACGCTTCTGCCCAAAGAGCTTGAAGGCATCGAGCCCCAGAGCCGACGCCACCGACTGCTGCTCGCCCGCCTTGTTTGTGGGGCACGAGGGCAGGGTGAGAGAGTATGCGGCAAGCAGAAGGCCCCACACACCCGATGTAAAGAACTGGTTGCAGTTACTCTGGAAACCGGCTATGTCTACAATCCACATCGACACAATGAAACCTATCGTTCCAAATACACGAATGGGAGGGAACGCCTTCACCGTGTCGAGGCCGCCCATCTCCAATACCATATAAGAGACCGAGTTTGAGAGAGCCAGAGTGGGCATATAGAAAGCCACGCTCACAGCATAGAGCCAAAAGAGGTCGTTAAACGTAACGGCATCGCCCTTTGTCAGGCCCATATAACCGGTAAGAATCATAAAGATGGCAGCTATGGCGTGACAGATAGCCAAAAGGCGCTGCGCCGGAACCCATCTGTCGGCTATGATACCAATGATTGCGGGCATAAAGATTGAAACTATTCCCTGAACGGCAAAGAACCATCCTATATAGTCGCCCAAGCCTGCACCGCCCAAATAGCGTCCCATAGAGGTGAGATAGGCACCCCACACTGCAAACTGCAAAAAACTCAATATTATGAGCCTTGTCTTTGTTCCTAAACCTTGCATACTTTATTTGAATTTTATTTTATTTATTTTTTAAAACCTGCTCGCAAAAATAAACTTTTTCTGTACAAGAAAAAAACAGCGTCGCTACAATTATGTTCAACGGAACACTATGTTTGTTATCACGTTGGCCTTGACGTGCTCGTTGAGCTTGCGCACAAGCGATTTGCGGTTCATAAAGAGCTCGTGACGCACCACCGAAGAGGTGAGCGTGACATAGAGCACCTGGTTATATATGCGCAGCTCCTTGGTGTAGGAGTTCACCGCCTCGCCAAGCACCTCGCCCCACGCATTTATGAGACGGTACTCGTTGAGCGGCGTCTCGAGCCCCTCTTCGCGGCACATTGCCCTCACAAGCTCGGCAATGGATTTTGTTTCGCCTCGTCTCATCGCTCTTTTATCATTTTAACCTCGCCGCCTATAACCTCAAAGAGCTTGTACTCACCGTCGATGCAGTCGAGGATGTTATCTATGTGTTCCCTGTTTACATCGGTGATAAATATCTGTCCGAATTTCTCGCCCGACACAAGGTTAATTATCTGCTCCACGCGACGCGAGTCGAGTTTGTCGAATATATCGTCGAGCAGAAGCAGCGGTGTCTCACCGCCCTTGCTGTGCAGAAAGTGATACTGCGCCAACTTGAGCGCCACAAGATAGCTCTTGTTCTGCCCCTGCGAGCCCTCGCGTTTCAAGGGATAGCCGTTGAGCTGCATCACAAGCTCGTCGCGGTGCACGCCCTTTGTGGTGTGCCCCACACGACGGTCGTCGGCGCGCGATGCGCGCAGTTGCAGGGCGAGGTCTCCCTCGGAGGCGTGGCTGCGGTAGTGTAGCGTCACGCGCTCGCTGCCCCCCGTTATCACAGAGTGAAATTCCGAGAAAATGGGAACGAGCTCCTCGACAAACGCCTTGCGCCCCTCGTATATGACAGACGCCTCGGCAAGCATCATCTCTTCCATAAGCGAGAGCATCTCGCCGTCGGGCTCACGTTCGCCGCGCAGCAGCACGTTGCGCTGTAGCAAAGCACGGTTGTAACGTATGAGCGCACTCAAATAATTCTTGTCATACTGCGAAATAACCACATCCATAAAACGACGACGCTCCTCGCTGCCGCCGGCTATGAGTTCGTTGTCGGCGGGAGAAATCATTACAAGCGGCACCGCGCCTATGTGGTCGGAGAGGCGGTCGTAGTTCTTTTTGTTACGTTTGAACTGCTTCTTCTCGCCCCTTTTGAGACCGCACGAAATCTCCTCGTCGCTGCCGCAGTCACTGCAGTAGGCACCCTGAATCATAAAAAAAGGCTCTTCGTGCATAATATTTGCACTGTCGGCCACCGTGACGGCACTCTTGCAGAAAGAGAGATAATATATGGCATCGAGCAGATTGGTCTTGCCCATTCCGTTGCTTCCGATAAAGCAGTTTATCTTGGGAGAAAGGGCAATATCCACCTCGCCGAGGTTTCTGTAGTTAAGTACCGAAATATTCTTTATAAGCATTTTACAGACAAATTAAATTTTGCGCACGGCAGGCACTCTTTCACCCTCCCCGCGCTATTTTGCAAAGATAGACACAAACGAGCGAGAAATATCAAGCTTGCTTGAATATTTTTCACAGCGAGTGAAGAACATCTTCGAGCGTTAGCTCAAAGATAGGTACAAACGAGCGAAAATTTATTAAGCGAGTGGGTAAAAATTTATTTTTACTCGCAACGAGCACAAAATAATTTCGGCGAAGCCAAATAATATCAAGTTTACTTGAATATTTTTCACAGCGAGCGTAAATAAACAGCGACAGTATTTAAACCGCAGAACTTGACTTTTTTGCAAATAAACGAAAAAAAACAGCTATAATTTTTCACCTAAACATAAATTGATTATTTTTGCAGTTCAAAACCGATAAAATAACAAAAAATAATATAACTATGAGTAACAAGAAAAACGAAGACGCACCCATCCTTGCCGATGAGGTATTGTCAAAATCAGAGGCTCTTATAATCAAGCACAAAAACACTATCATTGCGGCTATCGCAGCCATCGTGATTTTGATTTTGGGTTGCACATTGTACAGCACATACGTTGCCGAGCCCAGAGAGAAAGAGGCTGCAGAGGCTATGTTTGCCGCAGAGAGTATGTTTGCCGCACAACAGTTCGAGACTGCCCTCGAGGGTGATGGTATCAACCTCGGTTTCAAAGGAGTTGCAGAGGAGTACAGCGGCACCGCAGCCGGTAACCTTGCCAACGCATACGCAGGATTTGCTCTTGCACAGCTTGGCCGCTACGACGAGGCTATCGACTACTTGAAGTCATTTGACGGTAACGACCAGATGGTTGCCCCCGCCGCTTACGGCGCACTTGGCAACTGCTACGCACAGACAGGCGACGCCGACGCTGCCATCGACTACTTTATCAAAGCTGCCGACGCTGCACAGAACAACACAATCAGCCCCTTCTACCTTTTGCAGGCAGGTTCTATTTATGAGCAGCAGGGCAAGCCCGCAAAGGCTCTCAAGCTCTACGAGGAGATAAAGAACGATTATCCCACATCTTCTATCACAGTTACAGAAATCGACAAGTACATCAACCGCGTAAAATAATTTGCGCAGAGTACATAAAACATTAAAGCAGCCTGCGCACAGGCTGCTTTAATTGTATATAAGAACAAAGAAAACCCTCACAAGAGATTAAAAGATAAAAATATGGCAACAGAAATGCACAACCTATCGGGCTACGATGCAAGCAAGGTAGCAAGCGGTAAAGGAAGAAAAGTGGGCATAGTATATGCCGAGTGGAACGACGAGATAACCTACGCACTGCGCGACGGTGCGGTGGCCACACTCACAGCAAACGGCGTGGCACAGGAGGATATCACCCTCGTAAGTGTACCCGGCAGTTTCGAGCTGATATATGGCGCGGCGCAGATGGTAAAGAGCGGCAAGTACGACTCTGTAATTGCCATCGGTTGCGTGATACGAGGCGACACCCCCCACTTCGACTATATCTGCGAGGGCGTCACAGCCGGCCTCTCGAAGCTGAACGTGGAGTATAACGTGCCCGTTATCTTCGGCCTCATAACCACAAACAACCTGCTGCAGGCACAGGAGCGCAGCGGCGGACGACTCGGAAACAAAGGCGACGAGTGCGCCGTAACCGCATTGCAGATGATGGCACAGTTCAAATAACTGCATTATACAAAATAGAAACGAGGCGACCGATTGTGTCGCCTCGTTCTTTTTATGAAGGGGAAATTACTTTCCGAAGTAACGGTGGTAGAGTCCCTCAAAGCCCTTGCCGTGACGAGCCTCATCCTTTGCCATCTCGTGAACTGTGTCGTGGATAGCGTCGAGGTTGAGTTCCTTGGCACGCTTTGCGATGCGATATTTATCGGCGCAAGCACCCGACTCGGCGTTCATACGTTTCTCGAGGTTTGTCTTTGTATCCCAAACTACCTCACCCAGGAGCTCGGCAAACTTAGCTGCGTGCTCTGCCTCCTCCCAAGCGTAACGCTTGTAAGCCTCGGCAATTTCGGGATAGCCCTCGCGGTCGGCCTGACGGCTCATTGCAAGATACATACCAACCTCGGTGCACTCACCCATAAAGTGATTGTTAAGATCTTTTATCATCTCATCGTCGCAGCCCTTGGCAACGCCAATTACGTGCTCCTGAACAAACTCGAGCTTTCCGCTCTGCTCCATCTCGTTGAATTTTTCCTGGGGAACTTTGCACAAGGGGCATCTTTCGGGAGCTGAATCACCTTCGTGAATATAACCGCAAACTGAACAAATATACTTTTTCATAATCGTAAAAATTTAAATTGTTATTATCCTTTTATTATTTATTGTCTATTTCTTTCTTAATTCTTGCAACACGCCGGACAGAAACCTTTCAGGTAGAGCTGGGCATCTTTTATCTCATAACCCTCGAGAGAATCGACCAGAGAAAGGAAATCTTTTCTCATATTCATATCCACTATCTTGCCACAGCTCTCGCAGCGAAAATGCGCGTGGCACGATGTGTCGCCGTCGAAACAGCGGAAAGTGTCGTCTATCGTGAGCATTGCTATGAGCCCCGCATCCACAAACAGTTTCAAGGTATTGTAAACCGTTGTAAGAGAGAGAGAACCAAGCTCGTCGCGCAGTGCGTCGTAAACCACGTCGGCAGTGGGATGTGTGCGATTCACCTTAACATATTCGTATATCGCAAGACGCTGTACCGAGGGACGAATACCGGCATCTATAAGTTCTTTCTTTAAATCTGCTCGTGTCATCACTTCTGTATCGGTTATCATTTTTATTACACTTCATTTCTGAAATCATTGCAAATATAAAGGCGTTATTTTTACCCTGCAAGTTTTTCGCCATTTTTTTTCGTTTTTTTATGAAAAAAGTTAAAAAAGGGAGAAAAGAGCCTCCGATTAAAGCCCGCGCCCTTGCATTTATCATACTAAAGGCCTAACTTTGTATTTGAATGTATAATTATATAAAAGGGTAAAAAATTGCTTTCGGTAGATAACATAAGGGTAGATTTTGGAGGGAGAAACCTGTTTCACGACGTAAGTTTCATTGTAAACAAAAAAGACAGGATAGCTCTCGTGGGAAAGAACGGAGCGGGCAAGAGTACCCTGCTCAAAATAATTGCGGGGCAATATAACCCCACCGAAGGCGCCATATCAAAGCAGCGCGACATCACCATAGGCTACCTGCCGCAGGTTATGAACCACACCGACGGACGCACGGTATTCCAAGAGGCCGAGCTCGCCTTCTCGCACATTCACGAGATGGAGGCAAACCTCAAAAAAATGAATTCCGAGCTCGAGAAGCGCACCGACTACGAAAGCGAGGAGTACCACAAGCTCATTGAGGACTACACACACCTCAACGAGCAGTACACAATGATGGGAGGCAGCCACTACGAAGCCGAAATTGAGAAAGCCCTGCAGGGACTCGGGTTCAGACGCAGCGATTTCACCCGTCCCACAAGCGAGTTCAGCGGCGGATGGAGAATGCGCATAGAGCTTGCAAAGCTTTTGCTGCAGCACCCCGACATACTGCTGCTCGACGAGCCCACCAACCACCTCGACATTGAAAGTATACAATGGCTCGAGCAATTCCTTGCGCGCAGCAGCAACGCTGTGCTGCTTGTGAGCCACGACCGCGCCTTTCTGAACGCTGTGACAAACCGCACAATAGAGATTTCGTGCGGACGCATATACGACTACAAGCTCCCTTACGACAAGTTTATGGAGACACGCAAGGAGCGTCGTGAGCAGCAGATAAGAGCATACGAGAACCAGCAGAAGGAGATTGCCGACATAAAAGAGTTCATCGAGAGGTTCCGATACAAGCCCACAAAGGCAGTACAGGTGCAGAGCCGCATAAAACAGCTCGAGAAGATAGTACCCATAGAGATTGACGAGGAGGACACAAGCCGCCTGCGCCTGCGTTTCGCCCCCGCCACCCGCAGCGGCAACTACCCCATCATCTGCAACGACACAAGCAAGAGTTTCGGCACCCACACGGTGTTCAGCGGTGTGAATTTCACAATAAACCGCGGCGAGAAGGTTGCCTTTGTGGGGCGCAACGGCGAGGGAAAGACTACCCTTGTGCGTTGCATACTGCGCGAGCTGGAACACGACGGCGAAATTGTGATAGGACACAACGTGCAGATAGGATATTTTGCACAACACCAGGCACAGCTGCTCGACGAGAAGCTCACCGTCTTCCAGACAATTGACAACGTGGCAACGGGTGATATACGCCTGCGCATACGAGATATATTAGGAGCATTTATGTTTGGCGGCGAAGCATCGGACAAGCCGGTGGGGGTGCTGTCGGGCGGCGAGAGAAGCAGGCTTGCAATGATAAGACTGCTGCTGCAACAGATGAACCTCCTCATTCTCGACGAGCCTACAAACCACCTCGATATGCAGTCGAAGGATGTGCTCAAGGATGCGATACGCGACTTCGACGGCACGGTAATTGTAGTGAGCCACGACCGCGAATTCCTCGACGGCCTTGTGACAAAGGTGTACGAGTTTGGCGACGGCAAGGTGCGCGAGCACTTGGGAGGCATATATGACTACCTTGCCACAAAGAACGCCGATAACATAAACGAGGCGGTGCAGCTGTCAAAGAGCAGCTCCCCCGCAAACGACACTCCCAAGCCCGCAAGCACCAACCGCTTGAGCTACGAGGCCGAAAAACAGTTGCAGAAACAGCGCCGCAAGCTCGAGCGTATGGTAGAGGAGAGCGAGAACAGCGTGAACGAACTAGAGGCAGCCATAGCAGCTATGGAGGAGCTTATGAGCACAGTAGAGGGCAGCACACAGCAGAACTTCACCAAATATGCTTCACTCAAGAAGCAGCTCGCCGACGCAATGAGCGAGTGGGAAAAGAATATGGAAGAACTCGAAGAATTGAATCAACAGAAATAATATGAGAAAGATATTTGTATACGCAACTATGCTCCTGGCAGCCATAGGTTGCTCAACCGATAAAAAGATGAACAGTATGATAGATTACACAAATATGGACACCACAAAGTGTCCCGGCACCGATTTCTATGAATATGCCACAGGCGGATGGAGCAAAAGAAACCCTCTGCCCGACGAATTTGCCCGTTACGGCCAGTTCGATGCTCTGCGCGAGAAGAGCAAAGAGCAGTTGCAGGAGCTTGTCCTGGAGCTTGCAACACAGGAGCACAAGCCCGGTTCAAACGGCCAAAAGGTGGGCGACCTCTACAACCTCGCGATGGACAGCACACGCCGCAACGCTCTGGGCAACAGCCCCATACAGCCCTACCTGCAAGAGGTGGCACAGCTTGCCGACAGAGCCGACATCCTGCCTCTTATGGCAAAAAACTACCGCTTGGGCATAGGCGGTTTCTTTGCCACAGGCATAGGCAGCGACATAAAAAACAGCAATAATAACATACTCACTGTGGCACAAGGCGGCCTCTCACTGCCCGAGAAGAGCTACTACAGCGACACCGACGAGGCTACCACAGCCATAAGAAACAAGTTCAAAGAGTATGTGGTGAATATGTTCAAGCTACAGGGCTTCGACGAGCAGCAGGCAGCAAAGAATATGGAGGCCGTGATGCGCATAGAGTCGCGCATAGCCGACAAATCGTTGAGCCGCGTGGAGCGTCGCAACCCCGCAAACAGCTACCACCCTATGAGTTACGACAAGGTGAAAGAGGAGTTCCCCACAATGCAGTGGGACACATTCTTCACCCCGCTCGGCATAAACCCCGCCGAGATAAAAGAGATAAATGTGGGACAGCCTGCCGCAATAGCCGAGGTGGCCGACATCATAAAGAGTGCCTCTCTCGACGATATAAAAGCCTATATGCAGTGGAGAATCATTGCCTCTACAACATCGGAGTTGAGCGACGAAATTGAGGAGCTTGCCTTTGACTTTTACGGTCGCACGATGAGCGGCAAGAAAGCACAGCAGGCACGCTGGAAACGCGCCCTCTCGGCCACCGACGGTTCTTTGAGCGAGATTATCGGCGAGCTCTACGTTGCCAAGTATTTCCCGCCCGCAGCCAAGGAGCGTATGGTAGAACTTGTGAAAAACCTGCAGATTGCACTCGGCGAGCGCATAGACGCACAAAGTTGGATGAGCGACAGCACAAAAGCAGCAGCCCACGAGAAGCTCGACGCCTTCACCGTGAAGATAGGCTACCCCGACAAATGGCAGGACTACAGCAAGCTCACCATAGACCCCGCAAAGAGCTACGCCGATGTGTGCCGCGACATTTCAGCCTTTGGCTGGGACGACCACATAGAGCGCAATTTCAACAAACCCGTAGACCGCAGCGAGTGGCACATATCTCCGCAGACCGTGAACGCATACTACAGCCCCGTGACCAACGAGATTTGTTTCCCCGCAGCCATTCTGCAGTATCCTTTCTTTGATATGGGAGCCGACGACGCCTTCAACTACGGCGCCATAGGCGTGGTAATCGGCCACGAGATGACACACGGCTTCGACGACCAGGGACGTCAGTTCAACAAAGAGGGTAACTTTGAGAACTGGTGGAGCAAAGAGGATGCCGACAGTTTCAACGAGCGCGCAAAGGTAATAATCGACTTCTTTGACAAGATAGAGGTGCTCCCCGGCCTCAACGCCAACGGACAGCTCACCGTGGGCGAGAACATCGCCGACCACGGCGGCCTGAAAATTGCGATGCAGGCATTCAAGAACGCCACAAAAGAGAACCCCCTGCCCACAGAAGAGGGCTTCACACCCGAGCAGCGTTTCTACCTCTCATACGCCAACGTATGGGCGGGCAATATACGCGACGAGGAGATACGCAACCTCACAAAGAACGACCCCCACTCGCTCACACGCTGGCGCGTAAACGGCACATTGCCCCACATAAACGACTGGTACACAGCGTTTGGCATCACCGAGAGCGATGCGATGTTCGTTCCCGCCGAGGAGCGTCTCGATATTTGGTAAAGCAACCCTATTAAAAACAAATACAAACCTTATCTATATGCCAATTAAAGTACCGACAGGACTGCCTGCACTGCAAGCAGTGCTCGACGAGGGCAACGAATTTGAGGTGTTCACAACCACAAGCGAAAAAACCTTAAAGATTGCCCTGCTCAACCTTATGCCTATGAAGGAGAGTACCGAAGCAGATTTCATAAGGGTGATGTCCACAACAGAGCACGAGGTGGAGATTGTGCCGATGAAGCTCGACACACACACGCCCAAGCACGCCTCGCCCGAGCATATGCAGCGTTACTACAAGGCATTCAGCGAGTTGAAGGAGAGCCATTTCGACGGCCTCATAATAACAGGTGCACCCATTGAGAAGATTGCCTTTGAGGAGGTAACCTACTGGGACGAGCTGTGCGAGATTTTTGAGTGGGCAAAGACAAATGTCACATCGACACTCTTTATCTGCTGGGCGGCACAGGCTGGGTTGTACCGCAAGTTCGGCATACAGAAATACCTGCTGCCAAGCAAGATGTTCGGAGTGTTCCCCCACACACAGTTACACACCGACCATCCCCTGCTCACAGGGTTCGACCACATTATATATGTGCCGCACAGCCGCCACACAAACATACATCGCGCCGACGTAGTTGCCGAGCCGCGTCTGCTGCTGCTATCGGAGTCGGAGGAGTCGGGCGTCTACATTATGCAGGAAAAGGAGACAAACAATTTCTTTATCACAGGCCACTCCGAGTATGCGCTCTACACACTCGACAGCGAGCACAAGCGCGATGTGCGCAAAGGATTGCCTATAAACATCCCCATAAACTACTATTTCAATGACGACCCCTCGCAGCCGCCGCTCAACTATTGGCAGGGCACGGCACATAGGCTCTTCAATAACTGGATAGAGTTCTACCTCGCAAAGAAAAAACATATAAACAAGTAGAAATATGAAACAGAAAATATCCCTTGTGCTTGCAATGATTTTATTGCTTTCGTGTAACAAGCAGAGCGATGTAATAGAGACTCACCTGCTGCCCACGCCCAAGGATTACACCACAGAAAAGGGATTTTTCACCTTCGACAAAGGGGTGAGGCTCATAGTAGAGGCACCCGCTGAAGCGAGAGCCTCACTCGAAGAGGTATATCGCACAAGCCCGCTCCCCACAAGCGACGGGGGAGAAAAAAACATAACCCTGTCGATAGCCGACTCCATAGAGGGCATCACATCGCACGAAGGATACCACATAGAAACCACAAAAGAAAAGGTTGAGATAAAAGCTCTCGACGAGGCAGGTCTTTTCTATGCCACACAGACCCTCATACAACTCTACAACGCCACAGGAGAGATACCCTGCGGGCGCATAAGCGACGAGCCCCGATTCCGGTATCGCGGCCTTATGCTCGATGTGTCGCGTCACTTCTACGACAAAGAGTACATAAAAAAACAGATAGATGCAATGGCGCTCTACAAAATGAACCGCCTGCATCTGCACCTCACCGACGCAGCCGGCTGGCGCATAGAGATAAAAAAATACCCCCGTCTCACCAATTTTGCAGCGTGGCGCAGCCACAAGGAATGGAAAGACTGGTGGTATGGCGACCGCCTCTACAAGCAAGAGGGAGACAGCTGCTCACACGGCGGATACTACACCCAAGAGGATATACGCGAGATTGTAGAATATGCGGCACAGCGACACATCACCGTAATACCCGAGATTGAGATGCCCGCGCACTCCGAGGAGGTGCTTACCGCCTACCCCGAGCTGTCGTGTACCCACGAGCCATATAAACAGGCCGACTTCTGTGTGGGAAACGAAAAGACATTTAAATTTCTCGAAGATGTGCTCACCGAGGTTATGGAGCTCTTCCCAAGCAGATACATACACATAGGCGGCGACGAAGCCGGAAAGCAGTCGTGGGGCAACTGTCCCTTGTGCCGCAAACGTATGAAAGAGGAGGGGCTCGCCAATGTAGAGGAGCTGCAGAGCTACCTTATAACACGCATAGAGAAGTTCCTCAACAGCAAAGGACGCTATATCATAGGCTGGGACGAGATTCTGCAGGGCGGCCTTGCCCCCAACGCCACAGTTATGTCGTGGCGCGGCACCGACGGAGGCATACAAGCGGCAAAGAGCGGACACAATGCCATTATGACACCCGGAGAGTTCTGCTACCTCGACTCCTATCAGGACGCGCCCAACACACAACCCGTTGCCTTTGGCGGCTACCTGCCCCTCGAGAGAGTCTATTCCTATAATCCCACAAACGGAATCGATTCTGTTGCTGCCAAAAGAATTATAGGAGTGCAAGGAAATGTGTGGGCCGAATACATCCCAACAAAAGAGCACAACGAATATATGATATACCCGCGCATCCTCGCCATTGCCGAGATGGGCTGGAGCCCGCAGGAGAGACGTAATTACACATCCTTCCACACAAGAGCGCTGAACGCCGTGAAAGAGTTGCGCGCAAGGGGATACAACGCTTTCGACTTGAGCAAAGAGGTAGGTAACCGCCCCTTGTCGCACACAATAAACAACCACCTTGCCAAAGGGAAGAAAGTGCACTATGCACCTAAATCGCCCTACTACCCCACATACACGGCGGGAGGCGACAGCGCACTCACCGACGGTGTACACGGTGGCTGGAATAACAGCGACAAACGCTGGCAGGGCTTCATTGGCAGAGGAGGCATAGACCTCTGCATAGATATGGAGGAGGTATGTGATATAAAAGGTATATATGCCGATTTTATGCAGATATGCGAGCCCGGAATATATCTGCCCGCAAAGGTCACAATTGCAGTCTCTGCCGACAGCACTACCTTCACCGACCTTGTCACCATAGAGCACAACGTGACACGCGACGACACCTTGAGCTTTAAGAAATATGGCTGGGAGGGTGCAGAAAAGGCACGATACATACGCTACCGCGCCGAGCGAGGCAAGCAGGGCGGTTTTATGTTTACCGACGAAATTGTGGTGGAATAAAATAGTAGGCTTTAGGATTTCCTAAAGCCTACTATTTTTATTATGAAACAGAAATTTATTTAATGCGCTCTACATATTGCGCCGCCGACAAAGCACAGCGCTCGCCATCGACCGCAGCCGACACAATTCCGCCGGCGTAACCTGCACCCTCGCCACAGGGGAAAAGGCCCTCAACGGCTACGTGCTGCAAGGTGTCGTTGTCGCGCACAATGCGCACAGGAGACGAAGTGCGTGTCTCCACTCCAATCATTGTAGCCTCGGAGGTGAGGAAGCCGTGTGACACGCGGCCAAAGTGGGTGAAGCCCTTCTGCAGACGCGAGGAGATGAACTTGGGCAGCCAGAAGTGCATAGGCGAGGAGATGAGCCCCGGAGCGTAAGAGCTCTTGGGCAGGTCGTAGCTCAATTTCCTGTTTACAAAGTCGGTCATACGCTGCGCAGGAGCCGTCTGGCGATAGTTACCCATAGCCCAGCAGAGCCTCTCGAGCTTCTCCTGGAAATTCATTACACAAAGGGGCGACGAGGCCTCCACACTCTCTATGCCATCGACATCTATCTGCATTTCGGGCAGGAAAACATCCTCGGGATTCACCTGCACCACCATACCCGAATTACTCCAGGCACCTCCACGGTGCGAGGGCGACATACCGTTTACGAGAAGCTCCCTCTCGGCCGAGGCCGAAGGTATGACCACACCTCCCGGACACATACAGAAACTGTATACTCCGCGACCGTCCACCTGCGTGGTGAAGCTGTACTCGGCTGCGGGGAGATATTTACCACGGCCGTTAGGGCTGTGATATTGTATTTTGTCTATAAGCTGCGAGGGGTGCTCAAGGCGCACACCCACGGCAAAGCCTTTGCTCTCGAGCGCCACGCCGCTTGCGTGCAGATGGCGGTAGACATCCTTTGCCGAGTGTCCCGTGGCAAGAATCACCGCAGGGGCGAGAATCTCACCCTTTGAAGTGCTCACGCCACACACGCGGCCGCCTTGCAGCAACAGGCCCTCCATCTTTGTCTCGAAACGCACCTCGCCGCCGCACTCAATTATGGTCTTGCGCATATTTTCTATGACGCGAGGCAGCTTGTCGGTACCAATGTGGGGATGTGCGTCGGCAAGTATCGAGGGACTTGCTCCGTGCTGACAGAAGATATTTAGCACCCCTTCTATGCTGCCGCGTTTCTTGCTGCGGGTGTAGAGCTTGCCGTCGGAATAGGCACCTGCGCCACCCTCACCGAAGCAATAGTTCGACTCGGGGTTCACCTTGTGCTCGCGCGATATGTTTGCAAGGTCAATCTTGCGGGTGCGCACATCGCGGCCGCGCTCCACTACAATGGGACGAAGACCATTCTCTATGAGCTTGAGAGCGGCAAAGAGGCCTGCAGGCCCCGCACCCACCACAACGACGGGGTTCTTCCCTTCCACGTTGCCATATTCACGGCGGGTAAACTCCTCCTCTTGCGGCATCTCGTTCACAAAGACGCGCAACGAGAGGTTTACAAAGATAGTGCGCTGACGTGCATCTATGCTGCGGCGCAGCACACGCACGGCGGTTATTGTGCGCACGTCCCACCCTTTGGCCTCGGCCACAAAGCGTTTGAGCGCCTGCTCATTCACCGCCTGATGCGGCAAAGCCCTTGTTTGAAATTCGTGAATCATCTGTTTATCCGAAAATTATGCGAAAAGCCTCCTCTACCTTGTTCACGGGCAACACCTCTATGGCGAAGCGCGAAAGGTCGAGGCCTTTTATATTCGACTTTGGAACTATAATCTGTTTGAATCCTAATTTGGCAGCCTCGGCTATGCGCTGCTCTATGCGGTTCACAGGGCGTATCTCACCCGAGAGCCCCACCTCGCCCGACATACACACCGTGGGCTCTATCTCCACATCCATATTGCTCGACAGTATGGCGCTTATCACCGAAAGGTCTATGGCGGGGTCATTTACACGCAGACCGCCCGCAATGTTCAGATAGACATCTTTCTGCGCGAGCTTGAAGCCCACACGCTTCTCGAGCACAGCCAGGAGCATATTCATACGGCGTATATCGAAGCCCGTTGCCGAGCGTTGCGGCGTTCCGTAGGCTGCGGTGCTCACAAGCGCCTGCGCCTCAATGAGAAAGGGGCTCACACCCTCTATGGCCGACGCTATGGCAATGCCGCTCATACCCTTGTGACGCTCGCTGAGCAACAGCTCCGAAGGGTTACTCACCTGACGCAAGCCCTCGCGGCGCATCTCGTAAATGCCAAGCTCTGCCGTGCTGCCGAAACGGTTTTTTATAGAGCGCAGCACACGATAGAGGTAGTGCTGATCACCCTCGAACTGTATCACCACGTCCACAATGTGCTCCAGAATCTTGGGACCGGCTATGGCACCGTCTTTTGTGATGTGGCCTATAAGTATCACAGGGACATTATTCTCTTTGGCATACTTGAGCAGCATTGTGGTGCACTCGCGCACCTGTGACATACTGCCTGCCGACGAATCGACCGTTTCGGTGCACATTGTCTGTATGGAGTCTATCACAAGCAGCTCGGGCTGCACATTTGCTATATGGGTAAAGATGGTCTCGAGCAGAGTCTCGCACACTATGTGACAATTACCGCGGCTGTGCGCAATGCGGTCAGCACGCAGCTTTATCTGTTGCGTGCTCTCCTCGCCCGACACATACAGCACCTTGCGGTGAGGCAGGCCGAGGATTGTCTGCAGCACAAGAGTCGATTTACCTATGCCGGGCTCACCGCCGAGCAGCACAAGAGAGCCGGGTACAAGACCACCGCCAAGCACACGGTTCAGCTCGGCATCGCCCATATCCATACGGGGCAGTTCATCGGTGGCCACATCGTCTATGAGCACCGGTTGCGCGGGAGCATTCAGCGAGTGCGACGCCGCAGCACGCAACGGAGTGCCGCCACGCACGGTTTTTTCCACAAAGCTGTTCCACACACCGCACGCAGGGCAGCGGCCCTGCCATTTGGGCGACTCATAGCCGCAGTCGTTGCACAAATAAACTTTTTTATCCTTTGCCATATAAAAAAACGTCCCTTTCGAACTTTGTGCAAATATATAACAAAGAAACGAAAGGGACCGAATATGAGAGACAAATATGCCTTGCTACATTATGGGAAACCATATAAACACGGCCACATCCCACAAGGCGTGCGAAATTATTATCGCAGAGAAACGCTCGGGGAAGAGACGATAGAGCAAGCCCCACACAAAACCCGCCACAAGAGCTGCCATTGTGAGCATAAAATTACAAGAGCCTGCGTGCACAAGGGCATATACAGCTGTGGTGACCACAAATGCTACATTAGGATTCCAACGCTCCGAAAACTTCTGCTGCACAAAGCCGCGCCAAAAGATTTCCTCGGCAGGACCTATGAGGAAAAGCATAAGCACCGTGAGCATAAGCATCGACGACCCTTCCTTCATACCATAGATGAGGTCTACCTGCGGACGGGCAAAAGAGAACATAAGCTGCGAGAGCTTGTCGCCCACCCAGAAGATACCCCACAGAGCCACGGCAATAGCTACGCCGAGCAGAATATTTGAAGGCGTTATATGCACTCTTTTCCACCAGGAGGGAGCGAAGATTGTCGCCAGCAGCGAGAGGGTGCAGGCCGAGGCGGTCATCATATACCAGAAGTTTACATAAGGGGCGGTCAAGGGGCAGAACATCACGGTCCACAGAACAGCCGCCACACAAAGTGTAAACACTACACGTTTCATCATAGCAATGCCGAAACAAAGAGTGAAACGGTGAGCAAAAGGCTGAAGATAAGCTGCAGCTTGGCTGTGAGCTCATCGACACCTATAAGTGCCTTCAGGCCCTGGGTGAGAGAGGCCATAGCCTTGCGTGCATTGTCAATGGCGGGCTTCAAGGCAACGAGCACAAGCAGTGACCACACAGGCATAGCACCTGCCACAATTGCCGCAATCACCCACACGAAGGGGAAAACAACCTCGAAGCAATAGAGATAGGCCGAAGTTTTCTTTCCCAGAATCATCGCAAAGGTTTTAATATTTGCACGGCTGTCGTGCTCTGTGTCGCGGGTATTGTTTACGTGAAGAATACCCACTGTGATGAGACCGATGGGAACTGTGAGCCACAGCAGTTGGGGATGTATTGTGCCGCAAGCGACAAAAGAGGTACCCAAGATGGGCAGCAGCGAGTATGTGAGGAAAATATCAAGGTCGCCCAAAGCGTGGAACTTGAGCCAGGGATAACCAATTGTGAGCAAGCAGCCTGCAAGACCGAAATAGAGAGTCTCCACACCTGTGAGGCAGAGAAGACCGATACCTGCCGCTACAGCCACAGCCAGAAGAATTGCCGCAAGAGTGCGTATCTCCTGCGCTTTGAACTCACCACTCACGATAGACATACCACCGATGGTATCCTCGCGATCTACGCCTTTTATGTAATCATAGTAGTCGCTCCAGGTATTACCTGCCGCGTGAAATATAACGATATTTACAAGAGCCCAAACACCGGTGAGCCAGTTAATCTCTACACCCATCCAGGTGAGATAGGCAAGAGTTACAAGCACGGGCATCGACGACGCGGGGAAAGACCAGGGACGTGTGGCAATAATCCACGATTTCAAAGAGCGTTTTCCGTCATTCATTTTGTTTAAATTTAGTTGATTTAGTTAATACTGTACAAGCAACAAAGATACACATTTTATTTTTTATATCAATAAAATTATTTAATTTCGCTCATTATAAAGCATATAATAAGAGTCACGAGCTATGGAGAGAGAATCGGTCGTTTCGAGCATATATTTTAAAAGCGAAGGCAGTCTCTTTTACATCGACGGCAGCGACAGCGCCGTCAATGATTTTGTGAGGGAGAACAGGGAAAAGATAAAAAAGTATTTAAAAGGCTACGGCACCGAGTGCAATAGTGTGCAGATAATTGGCATAACCCCGTTTGGGCTAAACTCGCTCGAAAGCCTTATACTGCGACAGGAACCCACGCTCACCCCCGCAGGGCTCGAGAGGAGAGTGCGTCGATACAAAGAGCAGAGAAAATACGGCCAGTTCATTTATGTGACCTACAACACCTTAAACGATGATTGGGAGGCTGTCGATGTGCTATACAAAGAAAGCATCCCCAATGCAAACGGCACCTTTGCAAAAGAGATATACAAATATCTTAAAAAGGTTGTAAGAAACGAGCGCAACCGTTCCGACAGCACCATAACCCGCATCTACATACCCTCCCGCAAAAGGGAATACATCTACCGTATGCCCGAGGGCGCAACCCTCGCGCCCGAAGAGCAGGAGACGCCGTGGGACGACAGCCTGTATGTGGAGACGGAGCTCCTTGCGCAGAACATCCTCCCCGAAAGAGACACAACCATAAGCCCCATAAAAATAGACGAGAAATACGACATCACTCTGCCGCTATACCCACAGATAGAGATAAAGCTCGGCCCCCTGCCCAAGGCCCTCTACATACTGCTGCTGCGACACCCCGAAGGCATAGTGCTCAAGGAGATAAGCAATTACGCCGATGAAATGCGCCGCATATACTGCAGCGTGTCGGGCAGGCAAAACCCCAGCGTGATAAACCGCCTTATGACAGCCGTGACCAACCCTGCCGAGAACCCTCTGCACAAGAATCTCTCGCTCATAAGGCACAGTTTCTTGAGCAAACTAAACTTTGAAATAGCGCGAAACTACATCCCCACACACGGGCGATACAAGGCGCAGCACATACCCCTCGAGGAGAGCCTTGTGGAGATTCCGCAATTTGCCTGAAAGAGAGAACTATACAAAGTTTTATTTTAGCGGCTATTTTTTTGCTTTTTAGTTTAAAGTTCATACCTTTGCAACCTTATTTAATAAACAGATATAGTCAATACCTCCTTGCCTGCTCCGCGAGACGGCAAAACAGGCGAGGCCCAACATACAGAACAACAAAAGATGAAGATAATGAAATTTGGCGGAACCTCGGTGGGTTCCGTAAACAGCATTCTTAACCTCAAGAACATTGTAGAGGATGCAGCAAAAAGCGAGCAGGTGATTGTGGTGGTGTCGGCTCTTGGCGGCGTCACCGACAAACTTATAAAGATATCAAAGATGGCCGTGGCAGGCGACGAGGCTTTCAACGACGAGTTTCAGGCTCTCGTGGCAAGACACCACGATATGATTTACGCAGTCATAAGTGACGAGGAGAAACGCGGCAAGCTGTTGCAGGATGTAGACAACCTCTTGAACCAGTTGCAGAACATCTACCTGGGATTGTCGCTCATAAACAACACCACACCCAAAACCGAGGCTACCATAGTGAGCTACGGAGAGAGACTCTCGAGCCGCATTGTGACAGCGCTCATCGACGGCGCGGTACGTTTCAACTCGCGCAAATACATAAAAACCGAGACAAAGCACCACAAATATATTCTTGCCGACGAGGCCACCGAGAAACTCATTCAGGAATACTTCTCGACACACAACGACAGAATAGTTGTTGCGCCCGGCTTCATATCGTCGGACAAAGAGAGCGGAGATACTACAAACCTCGGACGCGGCGGCTCCGACTACACCGCAGCCATACTCGCCGCAGCCCTCAAGGCAAATATGCTCGAGATATGGACCGACGTCGATGGTTTTATGACAGCCGACCCCAAGGTAATCAACTCGGCCTACACAATCAATCAATTGAGCTATGTAGAAGCCACCGAGCTCTGTAACTTCGGTGCAAAAGTCGTATATCCGCCCACTATATACCCCGTATTCAAGGCAAATATCCCCATAAAGATACGCAACACCTTCAACCCCGACGGTGCAGGCACAATCATAAGCACCGAGTGCGGCGACAAGGAGCGCATAATCAAGGGTATATCAAGTATCAGCGACACCGACCTGCTCACCGTGCAGGGCCTTGGTATGGTGGGAGTGGTAGGTGTGAACCACCGCATCTTCCGTGCACTTGCCGACGCCGATATCAGCGTTTTCTTCGTGGCACAGGCTTCGTCGGAGAACAGCACCTCGCTCGGCATACGCCACATTGACGCACAAAAGGCCTGCGCCGTGCTCAACGAGGAGTTCCACAAAGAGATTGCGATGGGTATGATGGAGGCTGTGACAGCACAGACCGACCTTTCTACCGTAGCTATCGTAGGCGAGAATATGCGCCACACCCCCGGTATCATAGGCAAGCTCTTCCAGACACTCGGCCGCAACGGTATAAACGTGGTAGCGTGTGCGCAGGGAGCACAGGAGACCAACGTGTCGTTTGTAGTGAAAGACGAGCAGTTGCGCAAAACCCTCAATGTAATTCACGACTCTTTCTTCTTGTCTGAATACAAGGTGCTCAACCTCTTCATCTGCGGTATTGGAACCGTGGGCAGCAGCCTCATAGAGCAGATTGCATCGCAGCAGGAGACACTCAAGAAAGAGCACGGCCTTATGCTCAATATCGTGGGTATAGCCAACAGCCGTCACGCAATATTCGACCGCGATGGCTTGTGTCTCACAAACTACCGTGAGGCGCTTGCCGCAAGCAAGGAGAGCGACATTTACAAACTGCGTGAGGAGATTATAGATATGAACATCTTCAACTCGGTGTTTGTCGATTGTACCGCAAACGGCGAGGTGGCATCGCTCTATGCCGACCTGCTCTCGCACAACATTTCGGTTGTGGCGGCCAATAAAATTGCAGCGTCAAGCGACTATGAGACATACAGCAACCTCAAACACATTGCACGCCAGCGCAATATCAAATACCTGTTTGAGACAAACGTAGGAGCGGGCCTTCCCGTTATAAACACAATAAACGACCTTATAAACAGCGGCGACAAGATTCTGAAAATAGAGGCAGTGCTCAGCGGAACGCTTAACTTCATCTTCAACGTATTGAGCGAGGAGGTACCTATGAGCGAGGCTGTACGTCTTGCCAAGGAGAACGGATACAGCGAGCCCGACCCCCGTATCGACCTCTGCGGAAAGGACGTTATACGCAAGCTCGTTATCCTTGCGCGCGAGGCAGGATACAAGATTGAGCAGGAGGAGGTTGAGGCCAACCTCTTTATACCCAACGAGCTCTTCGAGGGCTCTCTCGACAACTTCTGGTCACGCCTTCCCGAACTCAACGAGAAGTTCGAAGAGGAGCGCAAACAGCTCGAAGCCGAGAAGATGCATTGGCGTTTCATTGCCAAGCTCGAGAACGGCAAGGGCTCTGTGTCACTGTGCAAGGTAGACGAGAAACACCCCTTCTACAACCTCGAGGGAAGTAATAATATCATTATGCTCAACACCGAGCGCTACAAGGAGTATCCTATGCTCATAAAGGGATATGGCGCAGGAGCGAGTGTTACCGCAGCGGGAGTATTTGCCGATATTATGCGCATTGCAAATATTTAATACAATACACCTTATATAAATAAAATAGGATATGCCCTATGGCATATCCTATTTTATTTTATAAAGACTCTGTCGCATCAATTCTTTGCCGGAACGAGAGGATAGAGCAGGCCGTCGTATTTGGAGAGACGCGCCTTGGCCGAGCCGAAGTTTAGGGCAAGGTCGAGAAGAACCGGCAGGTGATTCTCGTCGTCGGTGACAAAGAAATTTATAATTGTGTTTTCCTTGCCTTTTGAGTCGAGTTTCACAAGCGATATTTCGAGGCAGTCATATTCGAGCTCGTCGTTCGACTTTACACGTTTCTTGCCACGATAGACTAGGCGCTGCTCCTCTACCCTGCGGCCGGTGGCTATGGGATAGGTGATGCGTTGCCCCGGCTTGAACTTGGAGTAATCGAAAGTGCGAGCGTATGCAAGCATACTCATCATATCGTAGACCTCGCCGACGCAAGTATCGTTTCTGAAAACAGACTCACGCCCGTCGCGTTTGTAATGCTGTTTGAGAGCCACCTTACCGTCGGGCAGATAGTTGTACCACGCCTCGTTTATGTAGTTGTGCTTTCCCTGCACCGACACCTTGCGGTAATAGAGAGGGCGTGCCTCACCGGGCACATATATGGTGGTGAGGGTATCGCGCATCTTCAGGAACGCGTCGGCTGTTTCATTGGTCGAGCTCAAGAGCGACATATACTGCGCCTTTTGGTTGTTATAGAGCGTGTCTCGTATTATGAGACGGGCACCACCCGCCTTCACCCATATAAATTTCCAGTTGAAATAGAAGACACATTCAAGTGTCTCCCCGGCCTTGTATGCCGGCTTTTTCTTTATATTAACTGCTGCAAGCGGCTGCAAAAGAGCGCATAGCAAGACAAGCAGAGCCATCTTTCTCATCATAGTCATCAAAATTTTCGTGTAGCGTTACGATTCATTTTCTTACGTTCCTCGTCGGGTTTCTGCTTTGTCACCTCAAGGGGCTTTTGTTTTTCCAGCGGAGCCGTTATATCCCAGTCGTCCTGCTCATACTCAAAGAGGGCGCGCAGGTCGAGGATATGCGGATAATAAAAGAGTTGCTCGGGCTGCAGTGCCTCCTCGTAAAGGCCTGTATCCCATTTGCCGTTCTTGTTTGAGTCGATAAAGAGACGCAGCGAGTATTTGCCAGGCTGAATAAAGAAGAAGGCGCATTTACCGCCCTGTGTGCGCTGCGACGCAGCTACCCCGCCACCCGAATTGACAAGCTGCACCACGGCGTCGTTGCCCGTGCGGGGAATGGTGAGATAGAGTACGGCGTAATCGTCGAGCGAGCGGAAGGCTATCTCACGCTCCACCTTGTCTGACGTTGCGCCATAGAGCCCTGTGAAAGCCGCCGAGTCTATGACCAGGCTGTACTTCTCCTCGGGACGCCACTCTGCATAGATATAGTACTCGCGCAGCTTGGTTTTGCTTTGCTCAAAGACAAAAGGAATGGGTGTGGCCACCGAATCCTTTACACGCATAAGATGTATATACGATGTCTCTGCTGCGGCCAGAGGCTCTTCGAAAGAGATTTTAAGGTCGGTGTTTATGTCCATAGAGATACTTGCGTTAATCTTTAACGGCAGGGGCTTCACACGCGGCACAAACACGGGAGGGTTCTCCTCGTCATAGTCTTTGCTTTTCTTTGCCTTCTTCAGGAATTTCTTTTTCTCCTTTTCGTAGGCCTCGGCCTCCTCCTTGAGCACTGTCTCGCGGCGTTTCTTCGACGTCACATAAAGCGTGTCGGTGCGCGGAACGGGCAAAAGCATAGAGTCGGGCACGTTATATGTCACGGCCATCTTGAGCGTGTCCATATAATACACCGCGCTGTCCTTGAACCAATAGCGCAAGGTGTCCTGTGTGGCGTTTGCCTCGAGGATATAGGCGTCGGCAGCGTCGAAATTAAGCCCCTCTACCTTGGGCAGCTCGCTGTTTGGAGCCGAGAAATAGAGTGTGAAGTTACTATGCTGCAAACGAGGGTATTTCATAAGATATTGAGTGAAAAAATTCTCTTTAAAAGCACGCAGCACAATGTTGTCGGGATAGTAGTGTGTGTACTCCACAGAACGCACGGTGTCTATGGTGAGGCTGTCGCGCCACACGGTGTCGTTGCGGAAACTGCGCACGGCACGGGGCGTAATCACATTGTCATCAAACGCAATGGCCTCGCTCTTCTGGTCGAAGAGATAGTTACCGTTTACATCGGAAAGGGCATAGACCTTGTACTCCCCTGCTGCGACACCTTTTATGGTGAATCGTCCGCGGCTGTCGGTGCGCGCCACACGCACAAAGGGCTTTGTGACAAAAGCAGAGTCGTCGGCTGCGGGGTGCAGGCCCACAAGAATACCTTTTATAGGCTCGAGGTCGGCAGCATTGAGCACCGTTCCCGACACGCCGAGGGTATCGACGGTGGAACCCGTTGAAAAGACATAAGAGAAATTCACAAGCGGGTTGCCCTCGTTATTATCTACTATCGCATCGTTGAAGTCGATGGAGTATGTGGTATTGGGGATAAGCGAGTCCTGCAGCTGCACGGTTATTCTCTTTCCGCTATACTTTATCTGGGGCTGCTCAAGCTGCGGGGGCGATATAACCACCTTCTCAAAGGCATTCTCAAGACGGATATTCTCGTCGAACTCGAGTACAATTCGGCCGTCGGTCACATTTGTGGCATAGGGCGAGGGGATGCCGCCCACAAACACGGGCGCGTCCTCGTCGTAGGGGCCACCGTCGGGGCGTCCCATACTTGCACAGGCCGCCAAAAGGGCCGTTGTAAAGAGAGAAAAAATTATCTTTTTTATCGACATTTTACTTATTTATTAAACGACATCATATCCTCTATATACTGACGGCTGTTGCTCAAACGGGGCACCTTGTGCTGGCCACCCAGCTTACCTTTACTCTTGAGCCAATCGTTGAAGAGGTTCTTGCGCGCCACCACAATCTCCAGGGGCTGCAGAGTGATATTCTTATATCTTTTCGCCTCATAGTCGGAGTTTATCTGTTGCAGCGTGGTGTCGAGTATCTCGGCAAAGCGCTCTACAGAGTCGGGCTCTTTGGAGAACTCTATGAGCCACTGGTGACGGCACTGCGCATTGGCATCCATAAAGACGGGAGCAGCCGTGTATTCCGACACCTGTGCACCAGTCTCCTCACACGCCTTTTTCAAGCCCTTCTCGGCGTTGTCTACAATGAGTTCCTCACCGAAAGCGTTGATAAAGTGCTTTGTGCGCCCCGATATAACAATTTTATAGGGGTCTTTGCTCATAAAGCGCACCGTGTCACCAATCATATAACGCCACAAACCGCAAGAGGTGCTTATGAGCATAGCATAGTTCTTGCCAACCTCTACCTCCCACAAAGGAAGAACGCGGGGGTTGGGCGAGTCGATGTCCTCGAAGGGAATGAACTCGTAGAACACATCATAGTCTATCATAAGCATCATCGCGGAATCGGCGGGGTCGTTCTGTATACCGAAGAAGCCCTCGCTGGCATTATATGTCTCCATATATTTCATATCGGGCTTACGGATGAGCTGCAAATACTGCTCGCGATAGGGAGTAAAGGCCACTCCTCCGTGGAAGAAGACCTCGAGATTGGGCCACAACTCCTCTACACTGTTCTTGCCTGTTATCTTGAGCATATGCTTGAGCACAGCCATCATCCACGAGGGGACACCCGAGAGGTTTGTCACATTCTTGTCGCAGGTTGCGCGGGCTATCTTGTCCATCTTCTCCTCGAAGTCGCTCAACAGCGCAATCGACTTGTGAGGCACACGCACTGCGTTCACAAGGGGGTTGCAGTTCTCTATGAGAATTGCGCTCAAATCGCCCACGAGGCTGCCCTGCAGGTTATAGTTGGGCGCGTGGCTACCACCCAGGATAAGTCCCTTGCCGCTGAACATACGGCTCTGCGGGTTATTGGCAAGATAGAGTGCCACTACGTCGGCACCGCCTTTGTAGTGAGCGTTCTGGAGGCCGGCGGGCGTTACAGGGATAAACTTGCTCTTGTCGTTGGTTGTACCCGACGACTTTGCATACCATTTGCAACCGCCTTTCCACAAGATATCTTTCTCGCCGTGGCGCATACGGTCGATGTAACCTTTGAGGGTTTCGTAGTTCTGCACCTCAACTGCCGAGGCAAATTTCTCGTAGTTCGAAATAGAGGCGTAGTTGTGTTTTATACCCCACTCGGTGCCCGAGGCGGTTGAAATCAATCTTTTGAGCACATCGCGCTGTATTTTCTCCGCTTCGGTGGCATACTTTTCTATCTTCTTTACTCTGCTATTTAATACCCACCTGAAAAGTGATGTTTCGTTCATAGTCGGTTAGCTGCATAAAAGCTGCAACAAGGCTTTTTACTATTTTACAAAAAACTGTTATTTCTTATAATTCTCGACACCCTGTTTCAAGAACTTGAGATAGGCGTCGGCGTCAAGGTCGAATGAGTAGGAGCCGGCCAAGGGGTTACCCTCGTTATCCACGGGCACATAGAAGGGCTGTGCGTTGGCACCGAACTTGTGACGCTGCAGGTAGCTCCACTTGTCGCCCACGGTGCGCAACTTGCGCACTGCACCCTGCTCGTTCACCTCGATAACCTCGGGGAGGGGTGTCTTGTCATCGACAAAGAGAGATATGAGCACATAGTCGTTGCGCAAAGCATCGGCCACGCGGTCGTCGCTCCACACCGAAGACTCCATATTACGGCAGTTCACACAGCCATAGCCTGTAAAATCGAGCAGCGCGGGCTTACCCAGCTGACGAGCCTTGGCCATACCCTCCTCGTAGTCGTCACTTGCAGGGTGTACCTCGTTGGCATAGAGGCTGAAATCCTGTGTCCACATAGGAGGAGCGAATGCGCTCACAGCCTTACAGGGCGCACCCCACAAACCGGGTACCATATACACGGCAAAGGCAAGCGAGGCAAGTGCCACAAAGAATTTGGGAACCGATGTGCTTTTCTCCTCTGTGTCGTCGTGGGGGAAACGGATTATATTGAGCAGGTAGAGACCGAGGAGCGCAAAGAGGATAATCCAAATGGCAAGGAAGGTCTCACGGTCGAGCAGACGCCAGCCGTATGCAAGGTCGGCCACCGAGAAGAACTTCAAGGCAAAGGCAATCTCCACAAAGCCGAGCACCACCTTTATGGTATTCATCCAACCACCCGAGCGGGGAGCCTGCTTGAGCAATGTAGGGAAGAGCGCAAAGAGTGTAAAAGGCAACGCAAGAGCAAGTGCAAAGCCAAGCATACCCACAGCAGGGCCGAAGAGCGAGCCTGTCACAGAGACCTCCACAAGCAGGAATCCTATGATGGGACCTGTGCAAGAGAATGAAACAAGCGACAGGGTGAATGCCATCAGGAATATGCTTAAAAGTCCTGTGGTGCTTCCTGCCTTGTCGTCTACTTTGTTTGTCCACGACGAGGGGAGTGTAAGCTCGAATCCGCCGAGGAAGGATGCTCCGAACAATACGAGCAGCAGGAAGAACAGCAGGTTGAAGACGGCATTTGTGGAGAGGGCGTTAAG
>JAZRLR010000016.1:0-5451 GCA_045646965.1 Bacteroidaceae bacterium | reverse complement strand
TTCTTTGCGCTCGTTGTGAGTTGAAAATAAATTTTCACTCACTCGCTTGTCGAACTTTCGCTCGCTTGTGTGTATTTGAGCTTCGCTCGAATATAGTCTGCGCTCGCTGTGAAAAATATTCAAGTAAACTTGATATTTTTCGCTCGCTTGTGTATATTTGCATCACCTGCAAGGAGAAATATGCAGGTGGTTAGCGTTGAATTGCTTTTATCTTAAAATCAAAATCGCCAAAATATTTGACAAGAAGATAATAGACAAATTGCGCTCATCCGTTGTTTCAGACAGAAGAATACTTTATCTGAATCATACGGCGTGGGTGTCGTTTCTATATTCATTTCTTGTGGGGCGTTTGGCGATGCCTGATTTTAGATGGATTCAGAGAGAGGCTCACGCTTTTTTTATTCCATCGCACAAAGGCGGTTCGCGCGCATTTGTTTAACCCTGAAAACTTTTTTGTATGGCTGACAAACTTGACCTTTCCCTCCCCGATATCGTGTGGCTGTCGGGTGGTGACCACGAACCGGGCGGCGACCCCCTGATATCGAGAAACCTGCTTCTGCACACACCCACCGCGGGCATTGTGGAGATTCTGCCTGGGTATAAATATGAGCATAACAAAGAGCTTGTGATATTGAGATTTGGAAATAACCTCTCCTCGGGCGACCATTTCGATTACACTGCCGTGCTGCTCAACTACTCGGCCGACAAACCCGATGATTACTCGCTGCTACAGGATAAAATCCTTATGCCTGTCTCCTCGTGGTTCTGTTCCTATATGCAGTGGGTGACAAGTGCTTCCACGGTATCTGCAAAGAAAAGCAAATAGTTGCCGCATAAAACTCCTGTTCGGGAAGAAAGTTTCGCAATTCCATCTGCTTATTGTGCCGAATTTCGTATATTCGTGCCGTTAAACAATTATGCAATGAAAATAGGAGATAAAGTGCGCTTCATATATGAGCGTGGCGGAGGTGTTGTCACAGGCTTTCGCGGAAAAGATATAGTGCTTGTGGAGGGCGAGGACGGTTTTGAGATACCTATGCCCCTGCGCGAGTGCGTGGCTGTGGAGACAAACGAGTATAACTTTGAGAAGAAGAGTGCCGCGCAAAAGGCCAAGGAGCGCGAGGCTGAAGTGAAGAAGCGTGCACAGCCCATCGTGTCGCGCGACGAGCCCGCCGACGAGCCGCAGCCTGTGGTGTCGTATCGCCCTATGGAGCGTGCCGAGGGTGAGCGCCTGAATATCTCGCTGGCCTTTCTGCCTATGGACGAGAAATCGCTCTCCAATTCGCGTTTCGAGGCCTACATAATAAACGACAGCAACTACAAATGTTTCTTCACATATCTCGCAGGTGCGGGGCGCAGCAAGAGCCTGCGTGCGCAGGGTGCGCTTGAGCCCAACTCCAAAATCTTCATAGAGGAGTTCGGGCGTGAGGAACTCAACGACATAGAGCACATTTGTGTACAACTCATTCCCTTCAAGGAGGGCAAGCCCTTTGCGCTCAAGCCCGCAATGAACATAGAACGTCGCATTGACACGGTGAAATTCTATAAGTTACACCTCTTCCGCGAGAACCCCTACTTCGACGAGGGGGCGCTGCTCTTCGACCTCGTCACCGACGACAAACCCGTGAAGGAGGTCTTTGCCGACGCGCAGGAGCTGCAAAAAATGATTCTCGAGAAGAAAAAGAGCGACAACGCCCCGCAGCAAAAGCCCGAGTCGAAGCCTTCGAAAAGCAACGATATTCTTGAGGTGGACCTGCACATAGAAGAACTTCTCGACACCACGGCGGGGATGAATAATTTTGAGATGCTCAACTACCAGCTCGATGTGGTGCGCAAGACACTCGATGAGCACATAAAAGAGAAGGGTAAACGCATTGTCTTCATACACGGCAAGGGCGACGGCGTGCTGCGCAATGCTATAGCGCAGGAACTGCGTCGCAAATATCCGCGCTGTGCCTCACAGGACGCATCGTTCCAGAAGTATGGCTTTGGTGCCACAATGGTTATAATAAAATAAAAAGTGGAATTTATGTGAGGAGCTCCGGGAGCGGTTATAAACAACCGCTCTCGGAACTTTTATATATATAGAATTTGTAAATGCCGATAGTGCTTTCAACGGCTTCTTTAAAAAGAAGAATCTTTTTATCTTATTTTGAATATCTTTCTAAAAATCATTGGCAGAAATGCCTATGAGTACATATTTTTTATTTTAGAGCGTTTTGCTTTATCCCGTATCTGAATCTGGACAATTCAAGGCTATCACGGATAATGAGCGAAGTGCTCACGTCAATGTTATATGTACCCGCGATGAGCGCCACCAGCTTTTTCTTATCGTATAATTACTCGCTCTTTGAGTGGGCGAGGGTGAAAAGGCTCACTGTGGTGCCGGGCAGCGAGGTTATGCAAGTGGCACAGCTTGCTATGGTAGCTCCAGTTGTGAGCACGTCGTCCACGAGCAGCAGGTGCTTGCCCTGCAACGTCTCGGGCTTTGTAACGGCAAAGATTCCCGCGACATTTTGCCATCGCTCGTCGCGGTTTTTGTGTGTCTGTGTCTCGTTGGCCACGGTGCGGGCCACGGCGTCGCGTATTACGGGTATGCCGCTCACCTCGGAGAGTCCTCGGGCGATGTAGTCGCATTGGTTGTAGCCACGTTTGCGTTTTTTCTTTTTTGAAAGGGGCAGGGGGATTATGGCATCTATCCCGTCGAAGAATCCTTGGGCTGCGAGCTCTGTGGCGGCTGTGGCTGCGAGGTTACAGGCTACATCGGGGCGGTTCTTGTACTTTGCGAGGTGCAGTAGGTTGTTGTATGGCGAGCCTTTGCGGTAGTAGATGTACGAAGTGGCGCGTTCTATGGGGGTGATGCCCCAGAAGAGTTTCTCTATCTCTTTTTGCGCGTCGTGCTCTATGCGCGGCATACGGTAGAGGCAGTCGAGGCATATATCTTTTTCGGCCGACGAGAGTATGTGCCCGCACACGGCGCAGTAGCGTGGCAGAATGAGGTCGAGAAGGTCAGATATCCATCTCATAGCTGTCGCATTTTATTATTTTCAGTATGAGGGCGGGCTCGAAGCCGCGTGAGGCTGCAAAGCGTATTATCTTCTGTTTGGTGGCACAGTCCTCTTTGCCTTTGTGCTCCTTTTGCTTGGCGGCGATGGTGCTGCGCAGAACTGCCAGATATTCCTCTTCGTCTATCTGTGCCACGGCGTCGCTTATAAGCTCTTGTGGCACTCTTTTCTCGCGTAGTGCGGCTGTGATTTTTATTCTGCCCCAGTGGTTGAAGCGCAGTTTGTCGTTCACGAAGGCGCGGCAGTAGCGTGTCTCGTCGATGAACTGCTCGCTCTGCAGGCGGTCGAGGATTTTCTTCTGCTCGGCGGGGGCTATGTTCCACGCGGTGAGCTTTGCGCTCACCTCGCTGATGCATCGCTCGCACAGGGTGCAGTAGGCGGCTGCTTTGTTGAGTGCTTCGGCGGGGGATAGTGGCTTCATTGTTTTTTATATTTCGGCTTTAACCATTCGCTCGTTGCCGGCAAGGTCTTTGCGCAGGGTTATGTTATGGTAACCCATTTGGTTTAACATATTTACAGTGTCGGTTCCGTGTTCGCGGTTTATCTCAAAAAAAAGCTTGCCACCCGGGGTGAGCATCTTTTGTGCTTTTTCTGCTATTGTGCGGTAAAAGAGTAGGGGGTTGTCGTCGGGGACAAAGAGAGCGAGGTGGGGCTCCCATAAAAGAACATTATCTTCCATTGCTTTTTTCTCAACCTCTTTTATATAAGGGGGGTTGCTCACTATAACATCGTATTTTTCTTCCGTGGGTTCGCAGGTGAGTATGTCGCATTTCTTAAATTTTACAGCGCAACCATTTGAGGTGCTGTTCTTCTGTGCCACAGCAAGGGCTTGTGTGGATATGTCCCACGCTGTAACATTTGCTTGTGGCAGCATTGTGGCAAGGCTCACTGCAATGCAGCCGCTGCCGGTACCAATATCGAGTATGCTCTTTGCCGTGGGCGATTCTTCTATTATCCACTCCACAAGCTCGCTCGTTTCGGGGCGGGGTATTAGTACTGCGGGGGTTACTGTGAAACGCTGCCCGCAGAAGTCGCAGTAGCCGAGGATGTATTGTATGGGCTCGTGTTGTTGCAGGCGTTCAATGGCATTTGTGAGCAGCTGTGTTTGTTCTGTGTCGAGCTTTATCTCGTCTGCGAGGTAGAATGCTGTTTGTGAAATCCCAAGAAGTTCTGTTGCAATTATACGGGTAAGAGCTTTTATCTCGCCAACAGAATATGTGCTTGCGAGGCCTTCGTGAATTTTGATTGCAATACTTTTCATAGGATGTCTGTTCGTGTAGGTTATTGTAGTGCTTCTCCCTTGTGTGGGGGATGTTACTATTTGCAAAGGTAGAAAAAGTTATCGAGTAATATATCTCTTTATGCAAATATAACTTACATCTTTTGCTCAATAATATGAATGGAGTAATATGTATCGATATGATATATTTGAACGAAGAAACGGTATTCCACTTGGGCATTGATTGTAAAAGGAAGTGTGTAGTTGCAATATGGGATAGATGTAACTCGCTGAAAAGCATTAAATAATTTCAATTATTAGATTGTTTACACTATCTTTGCAATGCTTATGGGGAGCAATGCCGCGAATAAGCGAGAGCAAAGAAAATTCATTTGCTTTGCCGAGTGAAAGTGGTTCTTGTAATAAATCCATAAGTATTATAAAGCATTTTGTTTAAGTCCAAAACAGAAATTTCGCCAAAATTTTAAACCAAGGACTGGAGCAATCAATGCTCATTCTGTGTATATACCGCTTATGTGTGTTCTACGCATAGGCTATGTGTATATTCCACGGCGTGGGAATATTGTTTCTTCATCGTTCATTTGGTTAAGGCGTTTGGCGATGCCTCTGTTTTATGGACGTAAGGCGACAAGTCTCACGTCTTTTTTTTGTAGCATTGCCCAAGGGTGTTCTCGTTCCTCTGCAATGCCGGAAAGCGTAAGACTATAAACAGAAATATTTATTAATCTTAATTTATAGTTTTATGAAACACAATTATTTAAAACACTTGTTCACAGCACTCTTGTTGCTGTGTGCAACAGTGGCAAGCGCCCACGACTTTGAGGTGGGTGGTATTTATTACAAAATTACCGATGCTGTAAATAAAACAGTGGCGGTAACTTATAAAGGTAGTTCATACAATCAATATTCTAATGAATACAGTGGTGCAGTAACCATCCCTGCAAGTGTTACCCACAACGGAACCACTTACCGCGTTACAAGCATAGGCTCTTCTGCGTTCTCTCGTTGCCCCGGCCTTACCAGCATTGTAATACCTAACAGCGTTACAAGTGTAGGAGACCGGGCGTTCTATATTTGCAGCAGCCTTACAAGCGTTGTAATTGGTAATAGCGTTACAAGCATCGGCGATGACGCGTTCTATTATTG
>JAZRLR010000015.1:0-53872 GCA_045646965.1 Bacteroidaceae bacterium | reverse complement strand
TGAAGAAACGCTGAAAAGAGAAGTTGATGCTCTTAAGAAACTGCCCAATCGCTTGGAGTGCCGCAAACGCATAATATTGACCTTTGACGAAGAAGCCGCCTTTACAGACCAGTATGGAACAATAGAAGTTATCCCGTGCTGGAAATGGATGTTGGATTAATATCTATAGGGTGAAAGAAAAAAAACCACCTTGCCGCAGTCTCTTGGGGCTGTAGCTTGGTGGTTTAATAGTCTCTGTATGTTCATCAAAGGGACTGTGCCTCAATGATTACCAGTACATCCTCTATTCTTGCGGCAATCACAGGGCTCCTCGCTTGACTGCTCATACCGGGTAAATTGTTGTTTTGTTTATTTTAGTTGCTATGTCCCCTCTCTAAAGGCCGGACTATAGCTCTTTCTATGTATAAGGCGGTCAGGGGTTTTAAGACGGAGGAAATAGTACTATTGAAAAAACATCCCGTTAGGGTGTATTTTAAAATAAAATCATTATATTTGTACCCGTTAGGGGTTATTTCTAAACAAAATAGATATAATTATACCCGTAAGGGGTGTTTTAGATATGGATTTAGGAGAGTACATTCGAACAAAAAGGAAACTGCATAATCTTACCCAGGTGGAACTTGCAGAGAGAAGTGGTGTGGGAATACGCTTTGTGCGTGAACTTGAAAAAGGAAAACTCACAGTGCAATTGGACAAAGTCAATCAGGTATTAGGACTTTTTGGGGAAACGTTGAAACCTGCTAAAATTTAAATATTATGAGAAAGGCAAAGGTTTATATCAATGGACTCTTTTGTGGTGTGCTTACCGAAGACTATGAGGGCTACCATTTCTCATACACACCAGAATACCTGGCTTTAGAAGGAGCGTCCCCTTTAAGCCCTACTATGCCATTGCAAGAAGAGGAGTTTGTAAAGGAATTTATGTTTCCTGTTTTCGACGGACTTATACCCGAGGGGTGGATGCTTGATATTGTTGACAAGAACTGGAAGATAAATCCTCGCGACAGAATGAAACTGTTACTGTTGTGTTGTAAAGATTGTATAGGTAACATAAGTATTCAGGAGTATGAATGATAGTTCTGTAAAAAAATGCCTCTATTGCTATAAAGCAATAGATAATGAGGGAGAAGGACATTATCACTCCAAATGTGCAAAGAAGTTGTTTGGAACGACAAAACTCCCAATCTTGCCATATACACGTGACAATATAGAAGAACTTGCACTACATATTTTGCAAAGCAATACATCAATAACCGGTGTTCAGCCAAAACTTTCATTGGATATAAATAGAGGTGGCAAGAATGAGCCTGCAAAATTAACGATAGTCGGGTTGTGGGGAAATTTCATATTGAAGCCTCAAAGTTCCAAGTATCATTTTATGCCCGAACTTGAGGACTTGACAATGAAACTCGCCGAGGTTGCCGGAATTGCCACAGCACCTCACGGTCTGATAGCTATGCAAGACGGAGAACTTGCGTATATAACGCGTAGAATGGATAGAGGAACAAAGGGTGAGAAATATTCAATGCTCGATATGTGTCAGCTTACCAACCGATTGACCGAACATAAATATCGTGGTGCATATATTCAACTTGCCGAAACAATAAAGCGTTACTCTGTGGCTTCAATGCTTGATGTCCAGCGTTTTTGGGAGATAGTGATATTTTCTTGGATTACCGGCAACTCTGATATGCACTGCAAGAACTTTTCGTTATTGGATAAAGATGGAACAGGTTATCAATTGTCACCTGCATACGATTTGTTGGCAGTCTTACTCACTGGTATCAACGACAATGATGAACTCGCAATGCCACTTATTGGCAATGGAGAAGAAGATGGAAAAAGAATAGCCGGCTTTAATCGGGTTTCATTTATCGAGGCTATGGAGAAATCGGGAATACAAACAAGAATAGCGGAGAAAATAATCGACAAGTTCTTTATGTGTACCGATAAATGGTTTGCACTCATTGATGACTCTTTTCTTTCGTCAGAGCTTAAGTTTGACTATAAATTACTGGTGAAGGAACGAATGAATAGGATTGAAAAACAATAACCAAGAATTTTATTTACATTGAATTTAAATATAACAATTAATCATCTCTCTGTTTAAGTAGAAGTCTGTTTAAACCAAGAATCAAACCGCAATAAAAAAAAAGGATGCGCATAATTTGTTGAGAATCAAATATTTCAGCCTAAAAACTCGGTACGTCTGGGGGCGTGTGGTCGCTGGTTCGAATCCAGTCATCCCGACGGAAAAAGGCTTTGCAAGAAATTGTGAAGCCTTTTCTGTTTTTATGTGCGTTTAGCCTGATTTACAACGCGAATTGATTTTTTTTAGTAAAAAAAAGTTCCTTTTTTGGATTTTTTTTCCATTAAATGTGTACTTTTACCCGCTACAAAAAGAAATTTAAATTTACGACTATGATTATTGGTGTTCCAAAAGAAATTAAGAACAATGAGAACCGCGTGGGAATGACTCCCTCGGGCGTTCGAGAGATGATAAAGCACGGACATACTGTATATGTGCAGGCTACGGCCGGCGTAAATAGCGGTTTCAGCGATGAAGCCTATTCTGCGGCGGGTGCGACTATTCTTCCCACAATCGAAGATGTATATGGCATTGCCGAGATGATTGTAAAGGTTAAAGAGCCCATTGAAAGCGAGTATAAGCTGGTGCGCAAAGGGCAGTTGCTCTTTACCTATTTCCATTTTGCATCGTGCGAGTCACTTACAATGGCAATGATTGAGAGTGGAGCGGTGTGCTGTGCCTACGAGACAGTTGAGCGCAAAGACCGTTCTCTGCCTTTGCTTGTGCCTATGTCGGAGGTGGCCGGTCGTATGGCTGTGCAGGAGGGATGTTACTACCTCGAGCGTCCGCGCGGCGGCAAGGGCAAGCTCGTGGGCGGCGTGCCCGGCGTGAAGCCTGCAAAGATTTTTGTCATTGGTGCGGGTGTCGTGGGAACGGCTGCGGCGCGTGCGGCTGCCGGCCTGGGTGCCGACGTTACAATCTGCGACATCTCGTTGCCCCGTCTCTCTTACCTTGCCGATGTTATGCCCCACAATGTAAAGACTTTGATGTCATCGGAGTATAATATCCGCGAGGAACTTAAAACAGCCGACCTCGTTATCGGTTCGGTTCTTATCCCCGGTGCTAAAGCTCCCAAGTTGGTTACAAGCGATATGCTCTCGCTTATGGAGCCGGGCAGCGTTCTTGTGGATGTGGCCATTGACCAGGGCGGATGCTTTGAGACCTCTCATACCACAACTCACGAAGAGCCCACCTACTATGTAGATGGTATTCTGCACTATTGCGTTGCAAATATCCCCGGTGCCGTGCCCTATACTTCAACTCTCGCACTCACAAATGCTACTTTGCCCTATGCGTTGCAGCTTGCCGACAAGGGCTGGCGCAAGGCTTGTGCCGACAATGAGGAGTTGCGCAAAGGCTTGAACGTTGCCGAGGGTAAGGTGGTCTACAAAAAGGTTGCCGAGGCTTGGAACCTTCCTTATGAGGATTTGCAACTCTAAACGAAAAGATATCGATTTATAATCACAGCCCCAAGGTCTTTACGACTTTGGGGCTTGTTTTTTAAAGCGCCCGTTTACGGGGCTTTGCTTGCCGTCGCCCGCGGCCTTGACGGGCGGGGTGTAATTTGCCGAAAATAAGTGTGAGCAGTTGCGGCGGCCCCGTCCGGGCGCTATGGCCGAAAGGCTCTGCCTGCAAACCTTTTATGCTTTTTCTTTGTGTGGCGTTAAAATATATTCTTTTGCCGTCCTGCAATTTCGTAATATTGTTTTATCTTTGTATCTTCACATTTGAGTAGTAAAAACAAAATAATAAATACAATACAGCTATGGAAAATAAATTTATGATATACAATACGCTGTCGCGTAAAAAAGAGGTGTTCGAGCCGTTGCACGCGCCCAATGTGGGCCTTTATGTGTGCGGCCCCACCGTATATGGCCCTGCCCACTTGGGACACGCCCGCCCCGCAATCACATTCGATGTGCTCTTCCGTTATTTGCAGAACCTCGGCTACAAGGTGCGTTATGTGCGTAACATCACCGATGTGGGCCACCTGGAGCACGATGCCGACGAGGGTGAGGATAAGATTTCAAAGAAGGCGCGTCTTGAGCAGCTCGAGCCTATGGAAGTGGTGCAGCAGTACACACTGCACTATCACAAGGTTATGGACGCTCTCAACGTGTTGCCTCCCAGCATCGAGCCCCACGCATCGGGCCACATTATCGAGCAGATTCAGCTGGTGAAGGAGATACTCGACAACGGCTATGCCTACGAGAGTCAGGGCTCTGTCTATTTTGACGTTGCGAAGTATGACAAGGCTCACCACTACGGTGTCCTCTCGGGGCGTAACCTCGACGAGGTGCTCAACACAACCCGCGAGCTCGACGGACAGAGCGAGAAACGCAACCCTGCCGACTTTGCTCTGTGGAAGTGTGCACAGCCCGAGCATATTATGCGTTGGCCCTCGCCCTGGAGCGACGGTTTCCCGGGATGGCACTGCGAGTGCACCGCTATGGGACGCAAGTATCTCGGTGAGCAGTTCGACATACACGGCGGAGGTATGGACCTTGTCTTCCCTCACCACGAGTGCGAGATTGCGCAGGGTGTGGCAGCTATGGGCAAGCCCGTTGTGAAATATTGGATGCATAACAATATGATTACCATCAACGGAACAAAGATGGGTAAATCATTGGGTAACTTCATCACCCTCGATGAGTTCTTCAACGGCACACACAAGTTGCTCGAGCAGCCCTATTCGGCTATGACAATACGTTTCTTCATTCTGCAAGCACACTATCGCAGCACAGTCGATTTCAGCAACGAGGCTTTGCAGGCAGCCGAGAAGGGTATGCAGCGTCTTATGGATGCCTATAAGACTCTCTGCGGCCTTGTGGCAGGTGGCGAGACAACCGTTGATGTGGCTTCGTTGCGCACAAAGTGCTACGATGCAATGAACGACGATATGAACACCGCACAGGTAATTTCGCACCTGTTCGATGCTTCGCGTGCCATAAACCAGATTGCCGATAAAAAAGCAAGCATCAGCGAGGGCGACCTTGCCGAGCTCAAGGATACTTTCAAGCTCTTTATGTTCGATATCCTCGGTCTCAAGGAGGAGCGTGGCTCCGACAGCGCACGCGAGGAGGCATTTGGCAAGGTGGTCGATATGTTGCTCGAGCAGCGTCAGGCAGCCAAGGCAGCCAAGGACTGGGCTACAAGCGACAAAATACGCAACGAACTCGCTGCATTGGGCTTCGAGATTAAGGATGCCAAGGACGGTGCCACTTGGAAACTCAATAAATAATATGCGCAGGCTGCTTTCCATAATAATTGCCGCTCTTGCAATGGTTGCTTGCGGAGGCTCGCAAAAAAAGAGCGCTCCTGCGGTGGTTGAGGCTGCTGTGATAGTGCCCATCTTCAATGCCGACAGCGCCTATCGCTATGTAGCAGAGCAGGTGGCATTCGGCCCGCGTGTGCCCAACAGCGCTGCGCATCGTGCCTGTGGCGATTACCTCGAGGAGAGGCTGCGTGCTTGTGGCGCCGATGTGGTGGCACAGAATGTGACTCTCACCGCTTACAATGGCGACAAGTTGCAGGCGCGCAATATAGTTGCGCAGTTTCAGCCGCAGAATAAAAAACGTGTGATGCTGTGTGCCCATTGGGACAGCCGCCCTTGGGCCGACAGCGACCCCGACAAAGCCAACCACTACAAGCCCATTCTCGGTGCCAACGACGGTGCCAGCGGCGTTGGTGTGCTGCTCGAGATTGCGCGTAATCTCTCCTATGCACCCACCACAGTGGGTGTGGACATAGTTCTCTTCGATGCCGAGGATTACGGTCGTCACGAGAACGATGCCCGTGGCGCGGGCTTCGACCACTCGTGGGCTCTGGGCTCGCAGTATTGGTCGCGCTTCCCCCACAAAGAGAATTACAACGCCCGTTACGGAATTCTGCTCGACATAGTGGGAGCTCCCGGCTCCACATTCTACCGCGAGAGAATTTCGACACACTACGCTGCAGGAATTGTAGACAAGGTGTGGGCGCAGGCCGCCGCCGAGGGGTATGGCAACTATTTTATTAACGAGGACGGCGGTCTGATTACCGACGACCACCTCTATGTGAACAACTTTTTGAACCTGCCCTGCATTGATATAATAAACTGCGATATGGAGAGCGAGAACGGCTTTGGAATGTATCACCACACCCTCAAAGACGACCTCGACTGGATAGACGCGGCAACGCTCAAGGCGGTGGGGCAGACAGTTATGGCAGTAATATATAACGAACGATGAATACAATAAACGAAAAACAAGACGATATAATAGACGAGTTCAGCGGATTTGAAGACTGGCTCGACCGCTATCAACTGCTCATAGACCTCGGCAGCGAGCAGCCCCCTCTCGAGGAGGAGTATAAAACCGACAATAACCTCATAGAGGGTTGCCAGAGCCGTGTGTGGCTGCAGGCCGACCTCGTAGACGGCAAGGTGGTGTTTCGCGCCGAGAGCGACGCGCTCATTGTGAAAGGCATTGTGGCGCTGCTCATAAAGGTCTACTCGGGCCACACCCCCGACGAGATACTCTCGAGCGAGCCCTACTTCGTAGAGGCCATCGGTCTCAAGGAGCATCTCTCGCCCACGCGCAGCAACGGTCTCCTTTCAATGCTCAAGCAGATGAGGCTCTACGCGCTTGCGTTCAAAACCAAGATGGGAGCTTAAATTGCACGTTATAGTATAATTAGAGTGCGGCTACAATTGTAGCCGCACTCGTTTTTTCTGCGTAAAGGCTTTTCTTAAATGAGTTCTTTTATTTCGTTTATGATAACCTTTGTGTATTCCTGTGCACCTTTGTGGTTGAGGTGTGTCCTGTCTTGGTATAAATCAATTTTCTCAATGAAATTACTGTCGTTGCAGTGGTTCAGGACAGGTATGCCGTGTTTTGCACATATATCAAAGATAGGGCCGAAGTTGCTTGTGTCTCTTGTGAAGTAGTTGGGCGAGATGGCAAAGAATAGTTTCGTCTTGCCCTTGCACTTTGTTATCAACTCCTCTATGTAGCGCAGCTTCAGGCTGTCTGTCTCATAGGTTTCATATTCGAAGGGTTCGGGAATGTAGTCCATAGTCTTGTTAAGGGGCAGGTATCCGTTTTCGCCCTCCTCTTTTGATATGGTGCTGTTTGTGATAAGTGATGTGACGGTAGAATTATATCGGTAAAGTTTTGAAGCCTCCATTTTCACGGTCTCTTTCCATTCCACGTCGTTGAATATCTCTTTAATTCCCTCGTAGTCGTAGTAGGGTTTCATACGTCCGAGGTATTTTGTTTTGTCGTCGTTCTTTATATCAAAGATGGAAATGTCGTATATGATGACTTTGGGTGTATAGCGCTTGGTGAGCATCTTGTATTTTCCATACATAAGTACAATGCCGTTGCCGTCTATGCCGGCGTTGTAGCAGCTCATACCAAGTGAGTCTTTTATGAGCGAGGGAATGTAGTGATGGTTGGCTCTTGAACTTCCCATAATTAGAATCTCCTCTGTGGCAATGTCTGCCGTGTATCGTTCGGCGTATGTGGTACCGCCTTTCGACATTTGTGAGAGTTGCTCGAGGCCTGCGCCTATGCAGATGTCGGCCAGCCAGAATATCGCAAGAAATATTGCTAATTTTACTATAAACTGTTTCATACTTTAGAAATTTACGTAAATGAACTGTGATGCGTCAAACACTCCGAGGAGCAATATAAGAATGAGCACTACAAGGTAGGAAGACCATCTCACAACCTTGTTACTGTTATTGAAAAGAGTGATACGGGGGTTAATCTCCTCGCAGGTCTCCTTTACAAGGACAACAAACAGGGCAAAGCATCCCATACTCAATGATGTGATGTCGATGAACAGGCTGCCGCCGAAGTTTGTAAATATCTTTACTATCAGCTCAATGCCCGAATCAAAGTCGGGCATTCTAAAGAATATCCAGGCAAAGTTCACAAGCATAAATGTAAGCAAGATTCTTCCGACTTTTACAATTCCCTTACTATTGCTTTTTTGCATATTAAGTGCTTTTTCTATTATCTGGAATGCTCCGTGTAGCAGTCCCCATATAATAAATGTCCAGTTCGCGCCGTGCCAAATTCCGCTCACAAGGAATGTGACAACGATATTCCAGTATGAACGCAGTTTGCTACAACGGCTGCCGCCCATAGGTATGTAAATATAATCCTTGAGCCAGGTAGAGAGCGAAATGTGCCATCTACGCCAAAACTCTGTTATACTTGCCGCAAAGTAGGGGCGGTTAAAGTTGTTTATAAGGTCGAATCCGAGCAGGCGTCCCACACCTATCGCCATAAGGGAGTATCCTGCAAAGTCGCCATATATTTGGAATGAGTATAGCAGGGAGGCAAAGAAACAAGTCAGTCCGTTGTAGTGCTCATAATTCCCATATACTGTATCGACGTAAATTCCAAGGCGGTCGGCCATCACGCATTTAAGGAAGAAACCCCACAGCAGCCATTTGAGTCCCTGCACGGCGCTGTCGTAATCGAATGTTCTTTCGGCTTTTATTTGTGGCAAAAGCGATGACGCCTTGCTTATGGGGCCCGACATTATCTGTGGGAAGAATGCGATAAAAAGCATATAGTCGAGTATGTTACGCTCGGCTTCTATCTTCTTGTAATACACATCCCACAAGTATCCCACAGCCTGGAATGTGAAGAACGAGAGACCTACGGGAATAGCCCAGTTGAGCCCTGGCAGTCCGGTGCTTGTCCCCGCCAGAGCAAACAGGTCGTCGAAGATGCTTAAAATGAAATTGTAGTATTTGAAGATAATCAAAGGCAGGAAGGTGAGCAGAACTCCCGTTGTGATAATGTACTTTTTATTACCGTATGCCTTTTTGTCCTCAATGATAATTGCTGCAAAGTAGGTGCACAGAGTCACACTCAGGAGTATGAGCGTATATGCAGGGTTCCATTGCATATAGAGCAGATAGGAGATTAAAAGCAACAGCACGTTGCTTGCTCTGTTTTTAGTTCTCCCTTTGAACAGTCTTCCCGCGACATAGTATATGCCGAAGATTATGGGAAACAGCCATAGAAATTGAAAAGAGTTAAAAATCATAAATGTTTGCTTTGTGCGCACGCTGCTTCATTCAATTACAGGAAGGCCAAACACCCGAGAAAATAAATAGTGCGTGAACACAATTATTCACTTCAAGGTATTTGGCCTAACCTGTATCTACGAATAAGTTGCGTCCACGCACAGCGCAGACGTTCACAATACTTATTCAATAGTAGATACTGGTAAAACGGCCAAATTTTAGAAGTATACCGAATAAATAGCAAACGCTAGTTAATAATTAATATGTATAGTATATAATATGTTTGGGCGGTGTTTATCTCTTTTAGTTAGTGATTAATTAATATATAGTATTTAGTTTCTCTTAATTTCCCCAGTTCTCACGGTCGAGGTTGCGGTAGCCTATGGCCTCGGCAATGTGGTGGGCGAGAATATTCTCGCTCTTGTCGAGGTCGGCTATTGTGCGGGCTACTTTGAGTATGCGGTCGTAGGCTCGCGCCGACAGGTTGAAACGTGTCATAGCAGTCTTTATCATTGCAAGGCTCTGCTCGTCGAGTGCTGCATATTTTGTTATGAGCTTGGGTGTCATCTGTGCGTTGCAGTAGATGCCCTCCTCGCCTTTGAAACGCTCTTCCTGAATCTTGCGGGCAGCTATGACGCGCTCTCTTATGGCTGCGCTGGGCTCGCCTTCGCGTGCGTCGGATATCTTTTCAAAGGGCACGGGCACAATCTCTATTTGTAGGTCGATGCGGTCGAGCAGGGGCCCGCTTATCTTGTTAAGATAACGCTGTACCTGTGCGGGTGTGCACACACAGGGCTTTGTGGGGTGGTTGTAGTAGCCGCAAGGGCAGGGGTTCATCGATGCCACAAACATAACTCCCGCAGGATATTCCACCTTGTAGTTCACTCGTGCCACGCTTATCTTGCGGTCTTCGAGCGGCTGACGCATCACCTCGAGCACCGTGCGGTTAAACTCGGGCAGCTCGTCAAGGAAGAGCACGCCGTTGTGTGCAAGCGAAATCTCTCCCGGGCGGGGATTGGCACCACCTCCCACAAGTGCCACCGACGAAATGGTGTGGTGCGGGCTGCGGAACGGGCGTTGTGTTATGAGCGAGGCTCCTCCCGACAGGAGGCCGCTCACGGAGTGTATCTTTGTAGTCTCGAGGCTTTCGTTTATCGACATAGGCGGCAGGATGGAAGGCAGGCGCTTTGCCATCATTGATTTACCGCTGCCCGGCGGGCCAATCATAATAAGGTTATGTCCGCCGGCGGCTGCTACCTCAAAGGCGCGTTTCACGCTCTCCTGTCCGCGCACCTCGCTGAAGTCGAACGGGAAGATGTTTTGCTTTGAGTAGAAATCGTGCTCAATATCTATTGTATAAGGTGTGATATCCTCCTCGTCGTTGAGGAAGCGTATCACCTGCATAAGGTTGTCGGCAGCTATGATGTCAATGCCCTCTACCACGGCGGCTTCGTCGGCGTTGCCTGTGGGTATTATCACGCCCTTGTAGCCAAGCTCCTTTGCTTTGATTGCTATGGGCAGCGCGCCTTTTATGGGCATAAGGCAGCCGTCGAGCCCCAGCTCACCCATAATAAGGTAGTCGGTCAGTTTGTCGGGCGAAATTTTTTTGTCGGCAGCCAGAATGCCTATCGCAATGGGGAGGTCGTAGGCCGAGCCCTCTTTGCGTATGTCGGCGGGTGCCATATTTACGATTATCTGTTTGCTGGGGAAGCGCAGGCCGTTGTACTGAAATGCCGAGTTTATGCGCTCGTGGCTCTCTTTCACGGCATTGTCGGGCAGGCCTACGAGGAAAAATTTTATACCTCGCAGAGCGTTCACTTCGATGGTTACCAATATGGCGTTTATGCCTTGCAGGGCTGCTGCAAAAACTTTTACCAGCATAGATTATCTTCTTTTGTTACTATTTGAAGATTTCTTGTTTCTTTTGTTGTATTTGTTGAGCAGAGAGTCGGTGACGGCGTCAATCTCCTCGGCTCTTATGCCATAGGAGTCGGCGCGCTGATAGGGGCTCACAATGATGATATAGGGCAGTTCCTCTATGCTGAAACGCTTGGCAAGCTCGTTGTCCCACGCTTTGCCGTCGCACACGTTGTCTCCTGCGATGCTGTCTCGTGCTATGGTGCGTTTCCAGAGCTCCTTGTCATAGTCGAGAGAGATATTGAGCAGGGCTACCTCGTCGGCGCTTCGCTTTGCGATGCTCTTGCTCATTGCGCTTGTCTTTGCGGTGGATACGCTGTCCCACGCTGCCCAGAAGTTGAGAATCAGCAGCTTCTCCTTGTACTCCTTTGCGTTTATGCTCTTGCCCTTCTCTGTGGTGAAGTTGAAGGCGGGCAGTAGCTTGCCTTGTGTGTTGCTGTTCTTCTGCTCGAGCTGCTCTTTTATGCTGTGAAAGAATTCGTGGTCTTGCAGTGTGCCGCCCAGGCTGTTTATGCGCTTTGTGGCATATCCGTTGTTTGCTTTGCGCTTTTCTACAAGGTACCTGCGCACAATCTCTATGTTTGCGTTGCTGTAGGGGTTGCTGCCAATAAAACGGTCGATGTGTACCAGGCGGTCTGAATTGCTACCGGCCTTGTCGAGTATGCGGGCTATGCTGTCATACTGTGTCTGCGCAGCGCCGCCTTTCACTATCCAGCCCTCACCTTTTATGCTGTCGGCAACGAGGTGCGCCTCGGTGTCGGGCTCGGCATACAGGGTTATTATCTTGCCGTCGGGCAGTGCAAGAGCGAGAGGAATTATAGTATCGGCCTTTATGGTGTGCGAGAAAACTCCCTCTGCGTCGCTCTCTATCGGGTCTATCTTGTCGTATCGGCTGTCGAGACCGAAGAGATAGAGTGTGTCGGCGCCATTGCCGACCTTGCCGCCGATGGTGTATCGCGGTGCGTTGTCGCAGCCTCCCAGGAGCAGCAGCGAGCACAGTGTGAGCAGAAGGAATTTTTTCATCGTTTACTGTTTATTGGCACGTTTACGTTCAATCTCGTCGAGGATAATCTTGCGCATACGCATAGATTTGGGTGTTACCTCGAGGTACTCGTCTTCTTTGATGTATTCGAGTGCCTCCTCGAGCGAGAATATTATGGGGGGGACTATGCGGGCCTTGTCGTCGGAGCCGCTCGCACGCATATTTGTGAGTTTCTTGCTCTTTGTGACATTGATTACAAGGTCGTTCTCGTGTATGTGCTCGCCCACAACCTGTCCGGCGTAAACCTCCTCTTGGGGGCTTATGAAGAAACGTCCGCGGTCCTGCAGCTTGTCGATGGCATAGGCAAAGGCTGTACCGCTTTCCATAGCTACCATAGAGCCGTTTGTGCGGCGCTCAATCTCGCCCTTGTAGGGCTGATACTCTTTGAAGCGGTGTGCCATAATAGCCTCTCCTGCCGACGCTGTGAGCACGTTTGTGCGCAGGCCGATGATTCCTCGTGAGGGGATATTGAATTCTATGTTCACGCGCTCGCCTTGTGCCTCCATTGAGAGCATTTCGCCTTTGCGGCGTGTAATCATATCAATCATCTTGCTCGAATAGTCGGTGGGCACGTTTATTGTGAGCTCCTCAATGGGCTCGCAGCGCACGCCGTCAATATCTTTGTAGATAACCTGGGGCTGTCCCACCTGCAACTCGTAGCCCTCGCGACGCATTGTCTCGATGAGTACCGACAGATGAAGCACTCCGCGGCCGAATACTGTCCAGGCGTCCTCCTCGGGGTCTTTTTTCACGCGCAGAGCGAGGTTCTTGTCGAGCTCCTTCTCGAGGCGCTCCTGTATGTGGCGCGAGGTTACAAACTTACCCTCTTTGCCAAAGAAAGGCGAGTCGTTGATTGTGAAACGCATACTCATTGTGGGCTCGTCGATGGCGATGGGGGGCAGAGCCTCGGGGTTCTCGTAGTCGCACACGGTGTCTCCAATCTCGAATTTCTCGAGTCCTACGATGGCGCAGATATCGCCCGACGACACGTTATCGGTTTTTTTGCGTCCGAGCCCCTCGAATGTGTGCAACTCTTTTATTTTCATCTTTGTCTGCTCGCCGTTGCGGTTTACAAGGGTTATATTTGAGCCCTCGGTGAGTGTGCCGCGGTGTACGCGTCCTATGGCAATGCGGCCGGTGTAGGGCGAGTAGTCGAGCGATGTGATGAGCATCTGCGGGGTACCCTCGTTGTGCTCGGGAGCGGGTATGTGCTCGAGTATCGCGTCGAGCAGGGGTGTGAGGTCTTCGGTCTGGTTACGCCAGTCGGTGCTCATCCAGTTGTTTTTTGCCGAGCCGAATATTACAGGGAAATCGAGCTGCTGCTCGGTGGCGTCGAGTGAGAACATAAGGTCGAAGACCATCTCGTGCACCTCGTCGGGGCGGCAGTTGGGCTTGTCTACTTTGTTTACAACCACGATGGGCTTCAAGCCTATCTGCAAGGCCTTTTGCAGCACGAAACGTGTCTGGGGCATAGGGCCCTCGAATGCGTCTACAAGCAGAATGCATCCGTCTGCCATATTGAGCACGCGCTCAACCTCGCCGCCGAAGTCGCTGTGTCCCGGAGTATCTATGATATTGATTTTTGTGCCTTTGTACTGTATGGATACGTTCTTTGAAAGAATGGTTATACCTCTCTCGCGCTCAAGGTCGTTGTTGTCGAGTGTGAGATTGTCGTTGTCCTGCTCTTTCAAGAGATTGCCGGCCAGCATCATTTTGTCCACGAGGGTTGTTTTTCCGTGGTCTACGTGGGCGATGATGGCGATGTTGCGTATTTTCTGCATCCTGTAATATTTAATGGTTTCTTATTCTGTGTAGCGTGCCCGTGCGCTTTATATAATACGCGCGGGCGTAATTTTCTGCAAAGGTACTATAAATGTGTGTAAAAAACGAATAATTTTGCGACAATGATTTTTACCGCTTTTTAATTTTCTCTTCAAAAAGTATTGCTATTCCAAAAATTAGCAGTATCTTTGCGCCGCTAAATAATATTTTTAATCATTAAAAACACAAATCTATGTATTTGGATTCAGCTAAAAAGCAAGAAATCTTTGGTACATACGGAACGTCTAACACTGATACCGGTTCTGCAGAGAGCCAGATTGCATTGTTCTCATACCGTATTGCCCATTTGACGGAGCACCTCAAGGCTAACCGTAAAGATTATAGTACACAGAGAGCTTTGACTATGTTGGTAGGTAAGCGTCGTGCGCTCCTTAACTACTTGAAGGACCGTGACATCAACCGCTACCGTGCTATCGTTGCCAAGCTCGGCTTGCGTAGATAATCTACGCCTGAAAAGGTTAAAGAGGCTTTCCATTGCGGAAGGCCTCTTTTTTGTTTGTATTGCTGGAGGGTAGGTTTTTGACCTCCTTTGCGGAGTAAGTTCGGTTGCGGCGGAAAATAACAAATCTCCATCGGCCACAGCCGATGGAGATTTGTGTTATATGTTGGGAATCTCTTATTTAATTTCCCAAGTTTCGTTGGTCTCGAGCAACTCTGTGAAGTTGTGATATTTCTTCGCGCTCTTAACCTCCTCAATCTGTGCGTGTACGGCGTCGTTGTATGTGGGAGCCTCCACGTCGCGTATAACGCCCAGAGCCACGGGGAAGTCGGGGCCCTCCATAAGCGCGAGCTTGAGGTGCAGGGTTGTGTCCTTGCAGTGTGCGTCGTGAACGAGGATATCCTTCTCGGTAATGCCGTTCTCGCCTATCTTCACCACCTTCAGGCCGAATCCCTCCTGCATAAGACCAAGCTCGTTGTTCTCACCGAAAATCATAGGCTTGCCGTGCTCGAGGTAGATGGCGTTCTTTGCACGTCCCTCTTTGGTATATACGCTGTCGTGTGTTCCGTTGTTAAAGATGATACAGTTCTGCAGAACCTCTACCACTGACGCGCCTTTGTGTTGTGCGGCAGCCTTGAGACAGTTCACAGCGGCGCTCATATCTGTTGCGACGCAGCGCGCAAAGAACTGTCCGCGTGCGCCGAAGCAGAGCTCTGCGGGGCGGAAGGGCTCCTCCACGGTGCCATAGGGCGACGATTTGCTCACGAATCCTCTTGTGGAGGTGGGTGAGTACTGTCCCTTTGTGAGGCCGTAGATGCGGTTGTTGAGCAGTATCATATTTAGGTCGATATTGCGTCGCACAGCGTGTATGAAGTGGTTACCGCCGATGGCAAGGCCGTCGCCGTCACCTGATATCTGCCACACGGTGAGGTTGGGGTTGGCTACCTTTGCTCCTGTGGCAATGGCTGCCGCACGGCCGTGTATCGTGTGGAAACCGTATGTGTTCATATAGTAGGGCAGGCGCGACGAGCATCCGATACCCGAAATAACGGCTGTCTGGTGGGGCGCAACGCCTATCTCGCTCATAGCCTTGTGCAGCGCACCCAAGAACGAGTGGTCGCCACATCCCGGACACCAACGGGGCTGTCCGAATTTATAGTCTTGTACTGAATATTCGCTCATAGTTATTCCTCCATAATTTTTGTAAAGGCCTCAACGAGTGTCGCAACGGCGAACGGCTGGCCTTTTACCTCGTTATACTGATGCAGCTCCACGCCCTCGATTTTGGTGCGCAGGTACGATGCAAATTGTCCCATATTCTGCTCTGCCACAACTATTTTCTTGTAGCGGCGCAGCACCTCGGCTGTGTTTGCGGGCAGCGGGTTGATGTAGTTGAAATGTGCCAAGGCGGTTTTCTTGCCCTCTTTGTTCATCGCCTGCATAGCCTCGCACAGGTGGCCGTATGTGCCTCCGAAGCCCACGATGAGCAGGTCGGCGTCCTGGTCGCCCTCTATGGTGAGAGCGGGGATGTAGTCGGCAATCTTTGCGATTTTTGCGGCACGCTTCTCCACCATATTGTGGTGATTCTCGGGGTCGTTTGAGATGGCGCCTGTAGCTGCGCTCTTCTCAAGGCCGCCGATGCGGTGTGTAAAGCCCTCGGTGCCGGGAACAGCCCAGTAGCGCACCTCGTTCTCGGGGTTGCGTTTGTAGGGGCTCCAGCCCTCGCGCATCTCGGGAGTTACATAGGGGGGTACAATTGCGGGGTATTCTGTTATATTGGGCAGCTTCCACGCAGCCGAGCCGTTGGCGATGAATGCGTCGGTGAGCAGAATAACGGGTGTCATATGCTCCACGGCTATCTTGCAGGCGTTGAATGCTGCGTCGAAACAATCGGTGGGCGAGCTTGCGGCAATTACGGGGATGGGGCTCTCGCCGTTACGTCCGTATAGTGCCTGCAGCAGGTCGGTCTGCTCCGATTTTGTGGGGAGACCTGTCGAGGGGCCGCCGCGCTGTACGTTTATAATAACGAGGGGCAGCTCGGTGATTACGGCAAGGTTTATGGCCTCGCTCTTGAGACACACACCGGGGCCCGATGTGCTTGTGCAGGCGAGTGCTCCGGCGTAGGCAGCTCCCACTGCCGATGCGCATCCTGCAATCTCGTCCTCGGCCTGCATAGTAACCACGCCGAGTGATTTGTGTTTTGCAAGTTCGTGCAGAATATCTGTTGCGGGGGTGATGGGATATGAACCGAGGAAGAGCTGCATACCGGCTTTCTCGGCTGCGGCGATGAGGCCATATGCTGTGGCCTTGTTTCCGTTAATATCCATATACTTGCCCTTTGCCTTTGCGTTCTTGCTCTCAATACTGTAGGTGTGCGAGATAGATGCGTGGGTGTTGTGTCCCATATCGTATCCTGCGTGAAGAACCTTTATATTTGCCTCGGCAATCTCGGGTTTCTTGGCAAATTTTGTGCGCAGCATATTCTCGGCAAGCGAGAGGTCGCGGTCGAAGAGCCAGCACACGAGTCCCAGTGCAAGCATATTCTTGCAACGCACGATGCTTTTGTTGTCGAGGCCGCTATCCTTGAGTGTTGCCTGACAGAGCGATGTGATGGGGCAGGGCACAACCTCGCAGGTTATACCGAGCTCGGCAATGGGGTTGTCGGTCTTGAACTCGGCCTTCTGCAAATCTTTCTCTGTGAAAGAGTCGGAGTCGATGATGATTGCTCCGGTGGGTTTGCAATATTTGTGCTGTGTCTTGAGCGCAGCGGGGTTCATTGCCACCAAAATGTCGCATTTGTCACCGGGTGTGAGCACCTTGTCGGCACCGATGTGCACTTGAAAACCTGAAACTCCTGTGAGCACGCCTTGCGGGGCGCGTATGTCGGCGGGGTAGTCGGGGAATGTACAAATGTCGTTTCCCACGGTTGCCGAAATTGTAGAGAATATATTTCCGGCCAACTGCATACCGTCTCCCGAGTCTCCCGAGAAACGTACAATTACCTGGTCTAATTCTTGTGTCTGTTTAATTTCTGCCATATAGATGGTCGTTTTATGTGTTTTTAATTTTACGCACGCAAATTTCGCAAACATTTATTAAATGAGGAAATTTTTTAGCCTTAACTTTGCACCTGTGCATAAAAATTCTGCATATATATGCCTTTGAAACTTTATTTTAAAAGCAAAAGCATATATATGCAGAAAATATGAAATATTTATGCAGCTTTCTTGCAGCGGGGTTATTCGAGCAGTGTTGTTATGCGTCCGCTTATCTGTAGTAAAGATATTTCACAAATCTTGGTGTTGAAGAGCACCGACAGCAGTCGCTCCTCGGCGTCGAAAAGGCTTTGCTGTGCCTCGCGCATCTCAAATCCCGAGAGGGTGCCGAGCATATAACGCTCTTTTGCAATCTCGTGGTTCTCGCGTGCGGTGATAAGGTTCTGCCTCTCGAGGTTCAGCAACTCGATGTTATTGCTATAGGCCTGCCACAAACTGCCGAGGTCGGCTTTCAGCGTGAGCTCGAGCTGCTTGCGTTGCAATTGGGCGTTGGCAATCTCAATCTTGGCGTTGCGACGCTCGCGGCGGCGGTTGCCGTCCCACAGGTTGAAGCCCAGGGTGAGACCTCCGTTCCAGCCGTGTGAGCTGCGGTGGTTGTAGGTGTTCTTCTCATATTTGTTGTAGCCGAGGTCGTAGCCTGCGTTCAGCTTCAAATAGGGGTAGTTACGGCTTACCACCTTTTTATAGTCGAGGCTTGTGAGGCTGTTGCTTATGTCGGCTTTCAGCAGCTCGGCGTTGTTTTCGAGCATTCCGTTCCATAGTTCCACAAAATCGAGCGAGGTGTTTACATTTATAGTTGTATCGGTGGTGAGCAGCGGTGTATACACCTGCTCCTCGGCCATAAGCTCGTTGAGTGCGATGCGCGAGCTTATCACCGCCTCCTGCTGTCTGAAATATTGTGCGCTGTCGGCGTTGAAATCGACCTTTGCCTGCTGGTAGTCGAGACGCGAGAAGTTACCTATGTGGTAACGCTCCTCCACAATGCGCAGGCGCTCCTTTGAGAGTGTCACTGCCTGGAAAAAGTTTTTGAGACGCAGGCGCTGCTGTATGAAATTGTAGTACTCGGCTGCTACCGTGGCAATGAAATCCTCAATTGCAATGCGGGTGTTTGTCTCGCCCATACGCTGCAGCTCCTTGAGCTGCTTGTATGTGGTGCTTATCTTGAATCCGTCAAATATTGTCCAGTTGAGGTCGATGCCCGCTCTTGCCGCGAGGTCGGGGCTGCTGCTCTCTTTTTTGGTGCTGCCGTCGGCGGCAAGCTCGCCGCTGCTGTTACTGCCCGATAGGTCGTATGCCCCTGCAATGTCGAGCGTGGGCAGATAACCTGCGTTGGCAAGTGTGGCGTTATTGCGGCTTATCTCCTCCTCGCCGCGTGTGATGCGCAGCGAGTAGTTTCTCTCGAGGCCTTTCTCGAGGCACTCCTTGAGCGAAATAACCTGTGCCTGCATAGTGAGCGTGGCTGCACACAGGCATATTATAGCTGTTATCTTTTTCATTATTCTTCGTCTTTGGCTCGTTCGGTTGATATGTAGCTGTATATGGCGGGTACTATGTACATTGTGAGGATGGTAGACACAAGCATACCTCCCACTACCGCCGTTCCCATAGCGATGCGCTGGTTGGCTCCCTCGCCCGATGCAAATGTGAGGGGGAGGAGTCCCAGAATCGTTGAAACGCTTGTCATAAGAATGGGGCGCAGACGCTGCAGCGATGCGCTCTTTATTGCGCTCATCTTGTCCTCGCCGCTCTCCTGCTTCTGGTTGGCAAACTCCACGATGAGGATACCGTTCTTTGCCACAAGGCCGATGAGCATAATAATACCAATCTGGCTGAAGATATTCATTGTGATGTCGGCGTAGTACATAAATATGAGCGCTCCCGCAATGGCGAGGGGCACGGTGAGCATAATAATGAACGGGTCTTTAAAACTCTCGAACTGCGCTGCCAGAATAAGATATATGAGCACAAGCGCGAGTATAAAGGCAAACATTAGGCTCGACGAGCTCTCGCGGTACTCCTTGGAGTCGCCTGTGAGTGCTGTGCGGAAGGTTTCATCGAGCAACTCTTCTGCTATCTTGTCCATTTCGTCGAGTCCGTCGCCTATGGTCTTTCCATCGGCAAGGCCGGCCGACACTGTGGCCGAAATGAAACGGTTGTAGTGGTAGAGCTTGGGCGGTGCCACCGACTCTACAAACTCCACGAGGTTGTCAAACTGTATCATCTCGCCGCGGTCACTGCGTATGTAGAGCGATTTTATACCCGAGGGGGTGTTTCGCTGCTGACGGTTAATCTGTCCTATAATCTCGTACTGCTTACCGTTCATATAGAAATATCCCATACGCTGTCCGCTGAGGCCGTATTGCAGAGTCTCGGCCACGTCGCGCACGCTCGTTCCCAGGATACCCGCCTTGTCGCGGTTTATGTTTACGCGCACCTCGGGGCTGCTGAACTTGAGGTCTACGTCGGCCATCTGGAAGGTGGGGTTGTCATATACGCGGCTCAAGAACTGCGGCAGCACATCCTGCAGCTTCTCTATGCTCACTGCCTGCAGAACATACTGTATGGGCATACTGCCTCGGCGGCCGCCGAACGACGACTGCTGTTGCACAAAGGCGCGTGCCTTTGTTTTGGTGCTCACCGCCTGCGAGAGTTTTGCGGCCACCTCCATCTGTGAGTAGTCGCGCTCCTTGAGGTCCTTGAGCGTGATGCGTATGTTACCGCTACCGCTCGACACGCGCGCCGTAACCGACTCGGCGTCGGGCACAATGGAGTCGATGAGCTGGTTTATATCCTCGGTGTAGTCGCGCATATATTCGTAGCTTGCGCCTTCGGCTCCGCGGGTGTTAATTGTAATCTGCGAGCGGTCCTCGAGGGGTGCCATCTCCGAAGGGATATTTGTCCACAGCACACCGATGATTACAAACATAAGAAGTGTTATGGGTATAGCCCACCCTCTTCGTGCGAGGAACCACTCGAGCGATTTCTCGTAGAGATTGTTAAGCCCGGCAAAGAAAGGCTCTGTCTTTTTGTAGAAGATATTCTGCTCTTTTCTGCGCTTGAGAATCTTTGTCGCAAGCATAGGGGTGAATGTGAGCGCTGCAAACGATGAAATTATCACCGAGCCTGCCACCACAAAGCTGAACTCACGGAAGAGGCGTCCGCTCGTACCCTCCATAAACACGATGGGGAGGAACACGGCGATGAGCGTAACGGTGGTAGAAATTACGGCAAAGAAAATCTCCTTTGAGCCCTCGATGCCCGCTCTGAACGGGCGCATACCCTGCTCTATGCGTATGTAGATATTTTCGGTCATCACAATGGCGTCGTCCACCACAAGTCCCACCGACAGTACCACGGCAAGCATAGTCAATACATTTATTGAGAAACCTGCCACATACATTACAAAGAATGCGCCAATGAGCGACACGGGGATAACGATACAGGGAATGAGCGTCACACGCCAGTCGCGCAGGAAGAGGAAAATGATAATAATCACAAGCACAAACGCCTCGTAAACGGTACTCTTTACCTCGTCGATTGAAGCGCGTATGAATTTTGTATTATCGAAACCGTAGGTATATTTCACATCCTCGGGGAGGTCTTTCTCCATACTCTTCATACGCTCGTACACAGCGTCGGCAATCTCGATGTGGTTGGCTCCAGGCTGCGGAATCACCACAACTCCCACCATAGGCACGCCGTTCATCTTCATATAGCTCTTGAGGTCGGCGGGGCCGAGCTCGGCGTGTCCTATGTCGCTCACACGCACCACATTGCCGTTCTGCTCTTTGAGAATCACATTATTGAACTCCTTGGCGGTGTGCATCTGTCCCATAGTGCGCAGGGTGAGCTCCATTGTGTTACCCTCGATGCTTCCCGAGGGGAGCTCCACGTTCTCGCTTGTGATGGCATTCTTTACATCTACGGGGGTGATGCCGTATGCGGCCATCTTCACGGGGTCGAGCCACAGACGCATAGAGTAGCGCTTCTCTCCCCAGATAGTCACGCTGCTCACGTTTGCGATGGTCTGCAGCTGCTCTTTCACGGTGAGGTCGGCAATCTCGCTCAACTCGAGCAGTGAACGGCTCTCGCTCTGTATGGCAACCATAAGTATGGGGGTTGCGTCGGCGTCGGCTTTCGATACTGTGGGAGGGTCGCAGTCGCGCGGCAGGTAACGCTGTGCTCTCGACACTTTGTCGCGCACGTCGTTGGCAGCCGTCTCAAGGTCTACCGACAGTTCGAACTCCACTGTTATGCGGCACTGTCCCTGCTGGCTCACGCTCGAGAGGGAGCGTATGCCGGGGATTCCGTTGATATTCTGCTCCAGAGGCTCGGTAATCTGGTTCTCTATAACGTCGGCGTTGGCACCGGCATATCCGCAGGTTACCGAAATGATGGGGTTATCCACCGAGGGGTACTCTCTCACGCCCAGTGTGTTGTATCCAATGAAGCCGAAGAGCAGAATTATTATGGTGAGCACCGTTGCAAGCACCGGCCTGCGGATACTCAATTCCGAAATATTCATATAGCGTGGTGTTTGGCGGTTAATCTATCTTCTCTAATTTTACAAGCGAGCCTTTGCGCAGCTGCAATGTACCCGATGTGAGTATGGTGTCGCCCACCTGCAATCCTTGCAGAATCTGCACCTCCTTGGCAGTGCGTATGCCTATGGTTACGGGCACGGGCTCGGCTTTGCCGTTGCGGTAGACAAAGACTTTGTTTACACCCATTTCGGGCACGATAGCTTCGGAGGGAATGGCTATGGCGTCGGGTATCTCTTTCTGCTTGAGGCGTATATCGGCGTAACGTCCCGAAATGAGCTCGCGGTTTTCGTTGGGGTGTATGGCACGCACGGCAAGAGTGTGTGTCTCGGTGTCGAGGCTCGACTCTGTGGCGTATACCTTGGCTGTGTAGGGTTCGAGCTTGCCGTCTACCTTGAATTCGAGGTTTGCGCCTTTCTTTATATCGTTTGAGTACTTCTCGGGTACCGAAAACTCAATTTTTATGGGAGCTACGTTTGTGAGCTTGGCAATTACCGTGTTTGCTGACGCAAAGGCTCCTGCACTCACCTGACGCAAACCGATGGTTCCGTCAAAGGGGGCACGCAGCTCGGTCATCTTAATTTCGGCTTTCACCTTTTCGATGTCGGCGTTCAGAATGGCAAGCTCGGTCTTCACCTGCTCGTATGCCTCCTTACTCACGGCGTCGCGTTGCAAGAGGGCGTTCTGACGGTAGACACGGTTCTCGGCGAGGGGTATCTGTGCCTCGAGTCGCTTGAGTTGTGCCTGCAGGTGGCTGTCGTTTACCTTTGCCAGCAGGTCGCCTTTCTTTACGTTTGTGCCCTCGGTGAAGAAGATGTCGGTAATCTTTCCCGATGTCTCGAACGAGAGCTCAACCTCCTCGTTGGGTACAAGGCGGCCTGTGATGGGAATTTCGTCGGTGAGCAGGTGTGGCTTCACAATCTTTGCGCTCACGCTCAAGATTTTGCGGTTTACCTGCTTGGGCTGTGTATCGGCAGCGCTCAACTCTTTGTTCTCGTGCGGGGTAAGTTGGTAGAAACCCCAAAATCCCAATGCTACGGCAAGGACTGCTATGAGTCCCCATTTAAGTTTTTTGTTCATATTTTTTTAGTTTTGTGTTTCTGAAGCATTTGCGACGTGTCGCGACCTCTATTTAAGGCTATCCGCAAATATAGTGTTTTGTCAATAAAAATTAATACACGCGGATATTATTTTAACATAATTTTTTAACAAAAGGAATATCTTTTCCTCTGTACCTTGAATAAACCCCCTGGAATAATTGTGTATATTTTTACTTTTTAGTATCTTCGCGCTGTAAATGCCGCCCGAGTGCGCGGCTCTTGCAACGAATTATATTAACAAAAAAGAGAATAAATTATGATTAATGCTCAAGACATTAAAATCGGAACTGCTATCCGTATGGATGGCAAGTTGTATTTTTGCATCGACTTCTTGCACGTAAAGCCCGGTAAGGGAAACACCTTTATGCGTACAAAGTTGAAAGACGTTGTAGACGGCTATGTATTGGAGCGTCGTTTCAACATCGGTGAGAAACTCGAAGATGTTCGCGTAGAGCGTCGCGAGTTCCAGTACCTTTACAAAGAGGGTAACGACTACATCTTTATGAATAACGAGACATACGAGCAGGTGCCCCTTACAGCCGACCAGATCAACGGTGTGGCTTATATGAAAGAGGGTATGAACCTCGAGGTTGTGACAGATGCTTCAACCGAGACTATCCTGTTTGCCGATATGCCCGTTAAGGTAGTTCTCGCTGTAACTTACACAGAGCCCGGTCTCAAAGGCGACACCGCAACAAATACTACAAAGCCCGCAACCGTGGAGACAGGTGCCGAGGTGCGCGTTCCTCTCTTCATCAACGAGGGTGAGCTCATCGAGGTTGATACACGCGATGGCTCTTATCAAGGTCGTGTAAAAGCATAATTGAAAGAAATTGTTATACTCTATAATTGTTCCGGTATATAACAGGCCCGGAGAGATACAGGAATTTCTCGAAAGTCTGTTGGCCCAAACGGTAAAGCCCTTTGAGCTGCTAATTATAGAGGATGGTTCAAAAGAACGATGTGATCATTTGCTTGGTCACTATCGTTCTTTTTTCACTATCCACTATTACTATAAAGAAAATTCGGGACGCAGCGATACCCGCAACTATGGTATGCAGCGTGCCGGTGGTGATTACCTCCTTTTCTTCGACTCGGATGTGATTCTGCCGCCCACATACTTTGAACGCCTCGAAGAGGCTATAAAAACCGATTATTGCGATTGCTTTGGCGGCCCCGACGCTGCCGACGCCTCCTTCTCCGATATGCAGAAAGCGGTGAGCCACGCAATGACCTCTTTCTGGACAACGGGAGGTATACGCGGCGGAAAGGCTGTTATGGAGAAATTCTGCCCGCGCACATTCAATATGGGACTCTCTAAAGAGGTCTATGCCGCAGTGGGAGATTTCAAGGATATGATGGGCGAGGATATCGACTTGAGCATAAGAATACGCAATGCGGGGTTCAAGATTCGGCTCATACGCGAGGTTTTTGTCTACCACAAGCGTCGCATCGACCTCGGGCGTTTCTTTAAACAGGTAAATAACTTCGGTCAGGCAAGAATATGGTTGCAGATAATACACCCGGGCTCGCTCAAGGCTGTGCACACATTGCCCGCCCTGATGCTCATTGCGGGGGCTGTGTTGCTTGTGGCCGCTCTCTTCTTCCCGTGGTTGCTTCTGCTGCCTCTTTTCTATGCGCTGCTCATCTTTGTCGATGCGCTTCTCAAGAGCCGCAGCCTTAACGTGGCCGGCTTGTCGGTGCTTGCATCGGCTGTGCAGATAACGGGCTACGGCACAGGTTTCCTGAAGGCCTTCTGGTTTAAGAAGGTGCTCAAGCAGCCGCTCGAGACAAAGCAGAAACTTACAAAACTATATAACAGAGGGTAACGGCAATGGAGAGCGATGTGCGGAAAAGTATAAGAATGTGGCCCGAGGATGAACGTCCGCGCGAGAAGGTTTTGCGCAACGGAGTCTCCTCGTTGAGCAAGTCGGAACTGCTGGCTGTGCTCATAGGCTCGGGCAGCACCGAGGAGTCGGCCGTGGGGCTGATGAAAAAGGTGCTCGCATCGTGTGGCGACAGCATCGCCGAGCTTGCCAAACTGTCGATAGACGACCTGTGTCGTTTCAAAGGCATAGGCCCCGCCAAAGCAATCTCCATAGTAGCCGCCTGCGAGCTGTGGAAGCGTCGCCGCGACGACGACGGCGGTGAGCAGCCCTGTGTGAAATGCTCACAGGATATATACGAATATTTCTACCCCGTGATGTGCGACCTTCCCATCGAGGAGACCTATGTGCTGCTGCTCAATAACCGTAACCGTGTCATCGACCACGTGAGGATAAGCAGTGGAGGAATTACGGCCTCTACGGTGGATATAAGGCTTGTGCTGCGCGAAGCGCTTATGAAACGTGCCACAGGGCTCGCGCTCTGTCACAACCACCCCTCGGGCAACCCACGTCCCAGCCGCGACGACGACGATGTGACAATGAGCATTGCAGCCGCTTGTAAAATTATGAAAATCCGTTTCCTGGATCATATTGTTTTTACATCGGGCGGGTATTTCAGTTATAACGACGAGTCCCGTCTGTAATTTGTCGATTATGGAAAAATTTGAGATAGAAAATAAAATAGTAGAGATGATAAAGACGGTGTACGATCCCGAAATACCCGTCAATATTTACGACCTCGGGCTCATCTATCGCATCGAGGTGAAAGAGGACTTCTCGGTGGACATAGATATGACCTTGACTGCTCCCAACTGCCCTGCAGCCGATTTTATGCTCGAGGATGTGCGTCAGAAGGTGGAATCGATAGAGGGCATCGGCAGCGTGAACCTGCAGCTGGTGTTTGAGCCCGAATGGTCACAAGACCTTATGACCGAGGAGGCTAAACTTGAGCTTGGACTTTTGTAGACCGCGTGTGATATGAAAAAGATATACTTCCTTTCCGATGCGCATTTGGGCTCGTGGGCCATTGAGCATAGCCGCACCCACGAGAGACGCCTCGTCTCGTTCCTCGACAAGATAAAGGACGAGGCTGCGGCAGTGTATATGCTGGGCGATATCTTCGACTTCTGGTACGAGTACCGGTATGCAGTGCCGAAGGGCTTTACCCGTTTCCTGGGCAAGGTGGCCGAGCTCACCGACAAGGGGGTGGAGGTGCATCTTTTCACCGGCAATCACGACCTCTGGTGTCTCGACTATTTCGAGAAAGAGTGTGGTATGATTCTCCATCGCGAGCCCTGTCTCGTGGAGCTCTATGGCAAGGAGTTCTTTCTTGCCCACGGCGACGAGTTCTCAAAGGACAAACTCTACCTGCTCCTGCGCCGAATGTTCCACAGCCGCTTTCTGCAGTTCTGTTTCTCGGCAGTGCACCCTCGTTGGAGCCTGTGGATGGGCCACAGCTGGGCAAGGCACAGTATGATAATGCACAAGATAAAGGGTGACACCCCTTTCCGCGGTGCCGACAATGAGGAGTGCGTGCAGTATGCAAGAGAGTATCTCGGCAAGCATCCCTCGGTCGATTGTTTCATCTTCGGGCACCGACATATCGACGAGGATTTGCCTCTTGGCGAGTCGTCGCGTTGCATCTTCTTGGGTGATTGGATTTCGAGCTTTGCCTATGTGGTATTCGACGGCACATCTATTCAGCGTAAGCATTTCATCGAGGGCGAGAGCAAGGATATTTGACAATATCTTCAAAACCCTACAAATAATTAGAAAGCGTTTCGAGGAATCTCGAAACGCTTTCTAATTTATTTATAAACAGCTTTGATTATTTCAAGCCTTTTATAATCTCGTATGTGTCGCTGGCAATCATCAGCTCCTCGTCGGTGGGGATAAGCAATACCTTAATCTTTGACTCGGGAGTTGAGAGCACTGCCTCCTCGCCACGAGTTACAGCGTTCTTCTCCTTGTCGAGCTCAACACCGAGGAACTCGAGGCCCTCGAGAACTGCCAGACGGCAGTCTGCCTGGTTCTCACCTACACCGCCTGCAAATACAATGGCGTCTACGCCACCCATAGCAGCTGCATAAGCACCGATGTATTTCTTAATGCGGTAGAAGTACATTGTGTTTGCGAGCTCGGCGCGTTTGTTACCGCCGTCGGCTGCAGCCTTCACCTCACGCATATCGCTTGATACGCCCGAGATACCTGCAACACCCGATTTCTTGTTCAAGAGGTCTGAAAGGCCCTGTGCGTCCAAGCCCATCTTGTCCATAATGAAAGGTATCGCACCCGGATCGATGTCGCCGCTGCGTGTACCCATCATAAGACCTGCGAGGGGAGTGAGTCCCATAGATGTGTCGATGCTCTTACCGTCCTTCACAGCAGCGCAAGAACCGCCGTTACCAATGTGGCAGGTGATGATTTTGCTGCCCTCTGCGGGAACGCCCATCATCTCGATGGCACGTTTTGTGATGTAACGGTGCGATGTTCCGTGGAAACCGTAGCGACGTACACCAAATTTCTCATAGAGCTCGTAGGGTACGGCGTACATATATGCGTAGTCGGGCATAGTCTGGTGGAAGGCTGTGTCAAACACACCTACCTGGGGCATCTCGGGAGCTACCTCCTTAACCGCATTCACGCCCTTGAGGTTTGCGGGGTTGTGCAAGGGAGCGAGGTCGTTGCAAGCCTCAAATGTCTCGAGAACCTCGTCTGTGAGCAGTGTCGAAGCACTGAACTTCTCACCGCCGTGTACCATACGGTGACCAACTGCGTCAATCTCCTCGATAGAACCCACTACGCCATACTTGTCGCTTGTGAGCAGGTCGATGATAAGACGAACTCCTGTTGTGTGCTCGGGGATAGATGTCATAATAGTCTCTTTCTCACCGTTGGGGAGAGTGAACTTGATGAACGATCCCTCGAGACCGATTTTCTCGATACCGCCCTTGGCAATTACATCTTTTGTCTCGATGTCGAAAAGCTGGTATTTGATAGATGAACTTCCGCAGTTCAATACTAATATCTTCATAGTTGTGTCTGTTTTTTAGTTTTTAGCGGCGATAGCCTGGTTTGCTGTGATGGCAATCATCATATATACGTCCTCGATAGAGCAGCCGCGTGAGAGGTCGTTCACGGGGCGTGCGATACCCTGGAGAACGGGGCCGATAGCCTCGGCGTTACCCAAACGCTGAACGAGCTTGTAACCGATGTTTCCTGCACCGAGGTCGGGGAAGATGAGCACGTTGGCCTTTCCTGCTACGGTTGAACCGGGAGCCTTGCTCTGTCCCACGAAGGGTACAAGTGCAGCGTCGGCCTGCAACTCACCGTCGATAGAGAGTGAGGGGTCGAGCTCGTGGGCAAGCTTTGTAGCCTCAACCACTTTGTCTACCATCTCGTGCTTTGCCGAGCCCTTTGTAGAGAAACTGAGCATAGCAACGCGGGGCTCCTCGAAGCCTGCGATGGCTTTAGCTGTCTGCGCTGTGCAAACGGCAATCTGTGAGAGCTGGTTTGCGTCGGGGCAGGGAGTAACTGCTACGTCACCTACGAAGAGAACACCATCCTCGCCATACTCTTTGGCGTTGGTAATCATCATCATAGCGCCCGATACGCAGCTGATTCCGGGAGATGTCTTAATAATCTGCAATGCAGGGCGCAATACGTTTCCTGTTGTGTTGAGGGCACCTGCCACCTGTCCGTCGGCGTCGCCGTTCTTAATGATGAGGCAGCCGAGGTAGAGGGGGTTGCATACAAGTTTCTGTGCATCCTCCATAGTCATACCCTTTGACTTGCGGAGCTCGTAGAGCAATGTGGCATATTTCTCGGCGTCGGGGTTGTTCTCGGGGTCGATGATTGTGGCACCACCGATGTTCTTGAGCTCGAACTTCTCGGCAAGTGAGAGAATCTCGGCCTTGTTGCCAATGAGAATAATGTTTGCAATGCCGTCGGCAATTGCTTTGTCGGCAGCTTTCAATGTGCGCTCCTCTGTACCTTCGGGGAGTACGATGCGCTGTTTGTTGTTACACGCGCGCTCGATTAGATTTTTAATAACATCCATTTTGGTAATTGTTTATTATTAGTTTGAATAATTCCTAAAAAGCATTTGTCTGTGGAATGTTATCTCGCAGGCAGATGTTACGCGACAAGGGGCGGGCGACCGTTGTGCTGTTGTGCGATTACCTATGTGGCAAATGCAACCGCAGGTGTTGCGTGCCGATGTCGTGGCGCTGCTTGTGCGTGTGTACGCGCGCTCGCAACGCAATTTTCTGCAAAGTTACGCTATTTTGATGCTTTAAGCAAAAATATATTGCAAAATTTGCGTGCATAATCTATCTTCGTCGTGTTATATTTTCACCCTATGGAAAAACCTCTTTTCGATTCCTTGCCTTTTGCCTCGGCGGCCGACGGGTTGCGTGCTCTGTGGCGCGAGGCTTTTGCCGATGACGATGCTTTTGTGGATGCATTCTTCGGCACATTCTCTGTGCCCGACGTGGTGCACACGCTCTCGCTCGGCGGCGAGGTGGTCTCTGCGCTCTATGCCCTGCCTTGCAACTTGTGCGTGGGCGGCGAGCTTCTCCCGGCTGCCTATATATATGCCGTGGCCACCTGTGAGGCTTCTCGCGGCAAGGGGTATATGACTCTTTTGCTGAAGAGGGTTGAGGAACTTTTGCGTGCGCGGGGTGTGAAGATGCTTTTTCTCCTGCCTGCCGATGAGGGGCTGCGCTCTATATATGCCCGTCTGGGCTATAGCGACTGCTCACAAGTGGCGGTAGAGGAGTGCCGCCCTGCGGAGGTTCCTGCCGCGGGGTACAGCTTTGCCGAGGTGTGTGAGTTTTCTTCTGTTTCGGCCTTTTGGGAGCGTTGTGCCTGTGGAAACAGCCCTGCGGTTATCCCTTCGCCACAGATGCTTGCAATGAACCTCGTAAATTGCCGTATGACGGGTGGCGGGCTCTTTGCCGCCTATGACGAGGGGGTTCTTGCGGCTCTAGCTTTTGTAATAAACGACGGCGGTCGTCTGGTTGTGCTCGACGCGGTGTCGTGCAACACCTCGGCCCGGGAGTTTCTCTTTGCGGCGTTGTGTGAACGCTTTGCACTTTCCTCGTTGTGGCGGGTGACTTGGGGGAAAGGCTTGCCCCATTGTATGTGCCGCCTGCTCGAGCCCTCGCCGGCAATCCCCCGCGACGGAATTAAAATTTCTTTACTGCTCGATAAATAGATTTTTTGTTTCCCTTTTCAGATTTTATTGTTATTTTCGCCCGCAAAATCTACAAATATGAAAAGTTTGAAAAATATGGCAATTGCCGCGGCTCTGCTTATGCTTGCAGCCTGTGGCACCACTCCTCCCGATGAGGTGGCAGTGAAGCTGCACAATGCTATCACATCGGGCGATATGAGTTATGTAAAAGAGAATATCTACTTCCCCGACACCATAGACTACGCTGTCTTTTGCGATTATCTCGATATGGCGGCGGCCTCGCCCCAATACAAGAGAATGACGGCCGGCTACACAGCCGACTACCGTGCCGAGAGCACCGATATAAACGGCGATGAGGCTTTTGTAACTCTTCGCGGCAAGAGCGCTCTAAAAGAGGATATGGTGATTTCGGTGCGTTTGGTGCGCATCGAGGGGCGTTGGAAAGTCGATGGCAACCACGGCGTGTTACACTCTACAAAGTATTGACAGGAACTTTATAGAACACAGAAAAGGGAGCAACCACGGTTGCTCCCTTTAATTATTTGAAATAGTGTGTTATGCAAGCAATGAGATAAGTTCCTCGGTGCTCATCTGTTTCTGCTCGCCCGATGTCATATTCTTCACGGCGATGGTGCCGTTCTCCATCTCCTGCTCGCCTATTATGGCAACGTAGGGGATGCTGTTGCTGTTGGCATATCCCATCTGTTTCTTCATCTTGTCGCTGCTTGGGAAGAGCTCTGCCGAGATACCGTTTGCGCGCAGCTCTCTTATGATGCCGAGTGAGTGCTCTGCCTCGCGCTCGCCGAAGTTCACAAACATAACTTTTGTGTTATGTATCGACTCGCAGGGGTAGAGGTCGAGCTGGTTCATTACATCGTATATGCGGTCGGCACCGAAGGATATACCCACGCCCGAAACACCGTCGAGGCCAAATACTCCTGTCAGGTTGTCGTAACGTCCGCCGCCTGTGATGCTTCCAATTGTCACGTCGAGAGCTTTTACCTCGAGTATGGCACCGGTGTAGTAGTTGAGACCACGTGCAAGGGTGAGGTCGAGGTCGAGTGTGCTGTTTATCTTCAGGCGGTCGAGTGTGTCGAGGATAAATGTAATCTCCTCAACGCCCTTTTCGCCGGTGGCGTTGCCCTGCAGAGTCTGTGCAATAATTTGCAGCTTCTCGCGGTTGTCGCCCTGTGCTTGCAGAATTGGAAGCAGCTTTTCGATGGCGCTGTCGCTTATGCCTTTGCCTTTGAGCTCGGCAATTACGCCGTCGAGACCTATCTTGTCAATCTTATCAATGGCAACGGTGATGTCAATTATCTTGTCGGGCTCGCCTATGGTCTCGGCAATGCCGGCAAGTATCTTGCGGTTGTTGAGTTTTATGGCAACTCTTATCTTGAGCTTTCCGAATACATAGTCGATGAGCTGTATGAGCTCTACCTCGTTTATGAGCGAGTTGTTTCCTATAATATCGGCATCGCACTGGTAGAACTCACGGTAGCGTCCTTTCTGCGGACGGTCGGCGCGCCACACGGGTTGTATCTGGTAGCGCTTGAAGGGGAAGGTGAGCTCGTCGCGGTGCATCACCACATAGCGTGCAAAAGGCACTGTGAGGTCGTAGCGCAAGCCCTTCTCGCAGAATTTCGATGCGAGCTTTGCTGCGTTACGGCTCAAAAGCTCCTCGTCGGTGAGGCCGCTGAAGTAGTCGCCCGAGTTCTGTATCTTGAAAAGCAGTTTGTCGCCCTCGTCGCCATATTTTCCCATCAAGGTCGATAGGTTCTCCATTGCGGGGGTTTCTATCTGCTTGAAACCGAACAGGTGAAAGGCGCTGCGTATAGTGTCGAAAATATAATTCCTCTTGGACATCTCCACGGGCGAAAAATCGCGTGTCCCTTTAGGTATAGATGGTTTTGCTGCCATTAGTCGCGTCTGTTAAGATATATCATAATGTAGTAGAGCAGTGTAGCCAACGATGAGAGAGCCGCCACCACATAGGTGTAGGCTGCCGAACGCAGCGCGCTCTCGGCGTATCGGTGGTTTCTGCTGCTTGTAATTCCTGCTGCCGACAGCCACACGAGCGCACGACGGCTTGCGTCAATCTCCACGGGGAGTGTCACAAAACTGAAGAGCGTTGTGGTGGCAAACAGCACGATACCTGCGAGCAGTAGCCCGGGGAAGGACTCCACGGTGAGGATACCTATGAGGAGCACCCAGCTCATTATACTCGACGAGAACTGTACCATAGGCACAAGCTTCGAACGCAGCTTGAGCGGTGCGTAGGCCTTGGCGTGCTGCACGGCGTGTCCGCACTCGTGAGCAGCCACGGCTGCCGCTGCTATGCTTGCCGAGTTGTATACCCCCTGGCTCAAGTTCACAGTCTTGTTTGTGGGGTTGTAGTGGTCGGTGAGCATACCGGGAGTGCTTGTCACGGTTACGTCGTATATGCCGTTGTCGCGCAACATCTTCTCTGCTACCTCTTTACCGGTGACGCCGATGGGCATTTTAGAGAATTTCTCGAATTTGCTTTTCAAATTCTGCTGCACGATGAAACTTACTATGGCAATACCTATGAAGAGTATCAGATAGGTGAAGTCGTAACCCACAGCTCCTCCGCTCGATGTTGCGTATCCCGTGCTCGCGGCAATTATTGTTAATATATTCATCTTTTAAGATTAGATTGAACGTGTGATAGTCTGGTCTCTGTCGGGGCCGATAGATACATACTGCACGGGAACGCCCAGTTGCTCCTCAAGGAACTTGATATACTCCTTGAATGCCTCGGGAAGCTCCTCCTCGCTCTTGAGCTGTGTGAGGTCGGTCATCCAGCCTTTGAGCTCGGTGTAAACGGGCTCCACGCCCTCAATGTCGTAGGGCATATGTGAGAGAGTCTCGCCGTTCTTCTTGTATGCCACGCAGGCCTTTATTGTGGGGAAGGTGTCGAGCACGTCGCTCTTCATAAGTATGAGGTGTGTGACACCGTTAATCATAATTGTGTACTTGAGCGCTACGAGGTCAATCCAACCGCAACGACGCTCACGGCCTGTTACAGCACCATACTCGTGGCCGCGGTCGCGCATCTCGGCACCTGTTGCGTCGAAGAGTTCGGTGGGGAAGGGGCCCGAACCTACGCGTGTGCAGTAGGCTTTTGTGATACCATAGACGTTGCCTATTCTGTTGGGGGCTACGCCAAGGCCTGTGCAGGCTCCTGCGCACACTGTGTTAGACGAAGTCACAAAGGGGTAGCTGCCGAAGTCGATGTCGAGCAGGCTTCCCTGTGCGCCCTCGCACAGAACGCTCTTGCCTTCGTTCATAAGGTCGTTTATCATCTGCTCGCTGTCGATGAGGCGGAAGTTCTTGAGGTACTCGATACCATCGAGCCATTTGGCCTCCATCTCTGCAATGTCGTAGCTGTAGTTCATACTCTTGAGAATCTCTTCGTGACGAGCCTTTGCCGCAGCATATTTCTCGTTGAAGTTCTCGAGGATATCACCCACGCGCAAGCCGTTGCGGCTTATCTTGTCGGTGTATGTGGGGCCGATACCCTTTCCTGTGGTTCCCACCTTGGCATCGCCCTTTGCAGCCTCGTAAGCGGCGTCGAGCACGCGGTGTGTGGGGAGAATGAGGTGTGCCTTCTTTGAAATGAAGAGGTTCTTTGTGAGGTCATAACCGGCTTTTACAAGGTCTTCGGCCTCGCCTTTGAAGAGAGCGGGGTCGAGCACCACGCCGTTGCCTATGATATTTGTCTGTCCGCCCTGGAAGATGCCCGAGGGGATTGAACGCAATACAAATTTCTTACCGTTGAACTCCAGAGTGTGTCCTGCATTGGGGCCTCCCTGAAAACGGGCTACTACATCATATTTGGGGGTTAATACGTCAACGATTTTTCCTTTACCCTCGTCGCCCCATTGAAGTCCTAAAAGTACGTCGATATTCTGTTTCATTGTCCTATTTGTTTTTTACCTTTAACCTGCGTCTCTTCGCTGCCTGATGGCATTTGCTGCAAAGCCCGTAGATATATAAAGAATAATGGGTTAAATGAAATTTTTTTATGTTAGCTTTTAATGTTTCTGTCAGGTTAATGTTATTTATTTCTGTCACCTTGTGGCAGTTTGTACACACCAAATGATTCTTTCCGCTGTTGAAACATTTTTCGTACTTCGACACGGAACCAAACTGGTGGTGCGTCACGAGATTTGCGTTCAATAGTAACGTGATTGTGTTGTAAATGGTTGCACGGCTCACTCTGAAACGCTCCTTCTCCTCCATCTGCTTGAGCAGTGTCTCTATGTCGAAACTGCCGTTGATGGAATATATCGCTTTGAGGATGGCGTAACGCTCGGGGGTACAACGCATCTTGTTCGCCTTCAGGTATTCGGTGAAAATCTGAATTATCGTCTCCTCGTTGTTGTTACTGTTCATCTCTTTTCAAAGCGGTAGCACACAAAGTTAGCTCTTTTTTTGCAATATGCCCAGATATATTCTCTTTTTTATTGCCCTTTGGGTGAAAATAGAGCGCAACGTGCCTTGTGACGCGGTTAATCTTGTGCAAAATACTCCTCGGCAAGGGTGCGCAGTGCGCTGTCGGCAGGTATGAGAGTCAAAAGACGTGCAGCTCTTGCGCTCTCCTCCTCGGCGTAACGGCACAGAGCTGTGAAGGCTGTGCGGCACAGGGTGCTGTCGGCCTCTTGTGCAAAAAGGGCGGCGATGCCATTGCACAGAGCCTTCTCCTGCGCGGGTGTGAGGCAGGCTCCCTCGCGCACAAGATGTGTGAGGGTGAGGTAGCCGCAGTAGCGGAACAGCCCCTCTTTGTTTTCTGTCCAGGCAAGGGCACAGGGGAGTGCGTCGGGCAGGTGACGCAATATGTTTTTAGAAAGATGGTCGGCAATTTCGGTGAAGGGCGCCTCGGCAATCCACTCGGTGGCGATGCTTGCGCTATCTTCTTGTGGCATAAGGAATATGGCGAGCAGCTTGCATTCTCTTATATTCTCTTTCCATAGTGCTGTGGCAAGCTCTTTGCTCTTGGGGTATTCTGCGGCAATCTCCTTGATGCGCGGTATCTCCACTCCGAAGTTTATCTTGTAGTCGAGCCCCTGTCGGCGCTGGTGTGCCGACACTATGCCGTTCATCGAGAGGCGCAGGCTCTGTTTTATTTTCTTTGTTGTTTCGTGTAAATGGTCGGTCATTGCTTGACGTGTTTATTTGGCGGAGCTGTGACGCTTGCGGTAGCTGTTGGGTGTCTCGCCCATTATGCGATAGAACGACGCATAGAACGATTGGCGGTTGGCAAAACCCACGGCGGCACCTACCTCCTCAATGGTGAGGTGGTTGTATCTCTTGTCGGTCATACAATGCAGAGCCTCTTTTATGCGATACTCGTTCATCAGGCAAGAGAAATTGGTCTTAAAACGGGAATTTATCACGGCCGAGATGTAGCGTGTGTTTGTCTGCAGTTCCTTTGCCAGCACCTTCGCCGAGAAATCCTTGTCGCGATATCTTTTCTCAATCACGATGAGGCTTAAAATTTTTTCATAAAGTTCGTCGGCAAGCTCCGCACGGATAAGGGAACGATAGTGGGCGTTTTTCTCCACTTTCTCCTTTATGTTGTACGGTTTTGTTTGGTTGTTTGTCATAGTTTTCTTCCAATGTTTCTCCAAATATACGGTTTTTTCTGCGAAAAAATGCAACAAACGGTTCAAAAAGTGCCTTGCCTCGGGCGAAAATTCAACGAACGGCGGTATTTTGGCAACGAATTTGATATTATTTCCTTTTGGGGGTTGAATTTATGCGCAATGCTTTGTTGCGACTTTTCTGTGCCGCATCCCTTTTTCCAAGCTTTTCCAGAATATCGGCTTTTGCGAGGTGAAAAGCAGCGTTCAGAGGTTCAAGCTCGATGGCTTTTTCAACGTCCATAAGCGCAAGCTCATACTGTTTCTGCTCGCGTTCTATGTTGCAGCGTGCCATATAGAGCTCGGCGTTGCGGGGGTTCTCCTCAATGAGCGTTTCGAGCAGCATAAGACTCTCGTTTATGCTTCCCTCCTTTTGGTAGAGCAGGGCAAGCCCCAGACGTGCCTTTTCGTCGTTGCCGTTCTTTGAGAGAATCTTCAGATAATCTTTTTTGCTCTCTTTATATTGTCTCGCGCGCGCGAGGGCGTAGGCGCGACAGAAGAGTATGTCGCGGTTGCCGGGCTCCCTCCTTACGGCTTTGTCATAGCACGCTATGGCACCTTGCAGGCTGTCCTGCTCAAGCAGGATGTTTCCTCTTTGTGCAAGCAAGTGCACCGATGTGCTGTCGAGCGCAAGTGCCTGCGCATAGCTCTCGGAGGCTTTTCTTATATCCCCTGCCATATAGTGCGCATACCCCTCGCCCGACAGGGCAAATATGCGTTTGCTTCTGTCGCGTGTCACATCGGCGGCGCGGGCAAAGCGTGCGGCTGCCTCGCGGTAATTGCCTTCGTCACACAGCGCCTTGCCGCTGTCGCATAGCTCGTCGTAGCTTTGTGCTGCGGCCGATAGTGCAAATGCCGCCGCAAAAAGTATGGTTAAGAATCTCATTTTTTGTGCAATTTTTTGTGCCGTAAAATTACTAAAATATATCCTTAACAGGTGTTAAGGCTGCATAATATTCTGTAAACTCTCTGCTTTTGTCTGCTTTTTTTGCTCTCGTAGTCTAAAATGGGCATTTCCGCATTTGCTGTTTGTGAATAAATGTCTATCTTTGCGCGACCGATATAATGCCCTTGTAGTTCAATGGATAGAACGAAGGTTTCCTAAACCTTAAATTTGGGTTCGATTCCCAGCGGGGGTACTACATATCCTGTAAAAAAGAACGCATCGACAATGTCGATGCGTTTTGTGTTTTATTCGCTCATCTGCTCTGCCGCAAACTCCATCTTGCAGCCGACTGCTCTTTGCAGCTCCACCCACTTGACTGCTTTGTTGAACAGAGCCTCGAGGTGTGCGGCCTCCATTTCTCCCTGCCGGCGTTCTATCGAAATATAGTCGAGGAAGGGTATCTCGCCCCTTTCATAAGCTTTGCGCTTGCCGGCTACAATTTCGTTCATCTCGTCAATCATACGCAGGGTAAATGTCTCGGCCTGCAGGGTGGCATATCGGTATTCGTTGTAGGCCTGCATAACCTCGCTTGTCACAAGCAGACGTGCGTCTTGGGCTTCCTGCTCGGCCTGTTGCACAAGCAGGCGGTCTATGGTGCGTGCCCCTTTGTTTAAATTCGATATTTTGATGGGAATGGCAACGCCGGCCTTTACGGTGGTGAACGACGGAGCGTGGGGCTCTTCGTTGCGTGCACCGCGGTTATAGGTTGCGCCGACGGTTACATTGAGGTCGGTGCGACGTTGTGCCGCGTTGAATTTTTTCGCAGCCTCGGCTATGTCTATGCGGCAGATGGCGGCCTGCAGGTCGGCGCGGTTTGAGATGGCCTTTTCGGTGTATGTGTGCAGGGGTTGTGTCGGCTCGTTTATCTCGAGTGTGCCACTCCCGGTTATCTCCGCGGCGTTGTCGAGGTTGCCCATATAGTAGCCCAACGCCACGGCTGTTGTCTTCACGGCTGCTTCTGCCGCAAGGCGGTTGTTTTGCGCTATGCCGGCTGCCATACTGCTCTCGAGCCACTCTGCCTTGGCTATCTCGCCGCTTGCGTGACGCAGGCTGTCGTTGCGTGCCACGCTCTTGAGCTCTTCTTCTATTTTGCCCTCTATTTTCAGCTTTTCTATAGCCTTGAGGTGTTCCAGATAGGCTATGGTGGCGTCGGCGCGGAAGTTACGCAGATACTCCTCGAGCAGGGCTGCTGTCTCGCGGCTGTTCTGCTCGGCTACCTTTATGCCGCTCTCTCGCACGCCGAATGTGAACGTGCGGCTTAACTCGCCCTCTATGGCGTCGCCCAGCTTTTTGCTCCAGTCTTCGTTGCTGCTGTATGTGATGGCGAGCGTGGGGTTATTGCGCACCTTCGATGCTTTTATCTTTGCTGTGGCAATCTCTATGTTGAGCCTCTGCGCGGTGAGGGCTATGTTATTGCAGAGCACCTGCTCCATATATTGTCCGTAGGAGAGCGACTGCGCCTTTGTCGTCGCTGTCAGGAGCAGCAGGGCTGCGGCCGCAATTATGTTTATTTTTTTCATTGTAGTATCTGTTTGTTACTCTTTGCAGGGTGTCACGCCCATCTCTGCGGCTTTCTTTATCACAAATTCGAGTGCCGCGTCGTGCTCGTTGGGGATGATTCCGTCGAGTATGGCGTCTTTTACACAGCTCTTCAGGCGTCCTATAATGTCACAGGGTGGCAGGGCGAAGATGCGCATTATCTCCTCTCCGTTTACGGGGGGCTGGAAATTGCGTATGCGGTCTTTCTCCTCTAGGTCTTTGAGCTTTTGACGCACTGTCTTGAAGTTGTTCAGGAACTGTTTCTTGCGCTGCTCGTTCTTCGAGGTTATGTCGGCCTCGCACAAAATCATCAGGTCGTCTATGTCGTCGCCTGCGTCAAAGAGCAGTCGTCGCACGGCCGAGTCGGTCACCACGTCGTCGGCTATGGCTATGGGACGCATATGCAGGCCCACGAGCTTGGCCACGTAGCGCATCTTTTCGTTCTGCGGCATCTTGAACTCCTTGAATATGTGCGCGGTCATCTTCTCGCCCACAAAGTTGTGGTTGTGGAATGTCCATTTCTGCACGGGGTCCCAGCGCTTTGTCTTTGGCTTGCCTATGTCGTGCAACAGGGCGGCCCAGCGCAGCCACAGGTTGTCGCTTGTCTTTGCCACGTTGTCGAGCACCTCGAGCGTGTGGTAGAACATCTCCTTGTGGCCATATCCGTTTCTTGTCTCCACGCCTTGCAGCGCTGTCAGTTGGGGGAAGATGAGTTCCAGAAGGCCGCAGCGGTCGAGTTCTATGAAACCTTTTGAGGGAACGGGCGAGAGCAGAATTTTGTTCAGTTCCTCGTTTATTCTCTCGCGTGATATAATTTTTATTCTCTCTTTGTTCTCGCACAGGGCCTCAAAGGTCTCGTCTTCTATGTAGAAGTTAAGCTGTGTGGCGAAACGTATGCAGCGGAGCATACGCAACGGGTCGTCGCTGAATGTGATACCCGGCTCCAAGGGGGTGCGTATTATGCGGTCCTCAAGGTCGAGCATACCGTCGAAGGGGTCTACAAGCTCTCCGAAGCGGTTGCCATTGAGGCATATAGCCATTGCATTTATTGTGAAATCTCTGCGGTTCTGGTCGTCCTCGAGAGTGCCGTCCTCCACGATGGGGTTGCGCGAGTTGTGGCTGTACGACTCGCGGCGTGCCCCCACAAACTCAATCTCGTGGTGGTGATATTTCACCTGCGCCGTGCCGAAATTGGCATATACCGACAGATGGGCGCCGCGTCCGAGGCGCTTGCTGAAAGCTCGTGCCATCTCTATACCTTTTCCCACCACCACTACATCTATGTCGGTAGAGGGGCGCTCAAGGAATATGTCGCGCACATAGCCGCCCACCACATAGCACTCCATACCGAGTGTGTCGGCGGTCTCCGATATCTTGCGAAAAATTGGTGTGTCGAGCAGTTTGCACAGCTCATCTTTGGTGGGTTTATACATAATATATAATATTGCGATAAAGATTAGTTGCGCGAAGATACCCATTTTTGCGCTATTTATGAAATAGCTTGTGACAAAAAAACAAACACGGCACTCTTTGCAACAAATTTGCAAAAAGCAGGGGCCGATTTATATGTGGTAGCGGTAGAATAAATTTAGCTACTTTGTAGAAGTTTTATTTAGTTTGTATATATTTGCGCAAATTAGAGAAAACACATTTGATATGAAAAAAATAATACTTTCTTCGGCCATAGCGACACTTGCCCTTGTGTCGTGTGGCGAGTCGGCCGAGCAACGTGCAGGGAATCTCTTGCATCAGGCCGATGCCGCTTACAGTGCAGGTAATTACCAAAGTGCAAAAGTTCTTATCGACAGCATACGTGTCACTTATCCCGACGTCATAGATGTGCGTCGCAAGGCTTTGGAGCTTAAACGCTCGGTGGAACTTGCCGAGCAGCAGCGCACGCTCGACCATTGCCGTGCATCGCTTGCCCGTCTCGAGGCGCGTCGCGACAGCCTGCTTCCCTCGTTTGAGTACGAGGCCGACAAGCGCTACCAGGACGAAGGCTTCTACATTGTGCCGTCGCAGTCGCTACGTCTCAATGTCTATAACTCCCTGCTTCGTGCAAGGGTGACCGAGAGCGGACGTGCCTATATCACCTCGCTCTATCGCGGCAAGCGCATAGCGCATCGCAGTGTGAAGGTGTCATCGGGCGACAGCTATGCCTCGTGCTCCGAGCCTTTTGTGTCGCACACCTTCCGCAATCTGGGTGTAAACAACGAGCGTCTCGACTTTATCGCGGGCGAAGATGGCGGGCTTATGAATTTCATTGCCACAGCGCGCGGGCCGCTTACCGTGGAGCTCGAGGGTGAGCAGGGCAAGCATAGTTACGCCTTGCGCGAGAGCGATGCAAAGGCCATCGCATCGGTGCTCGAGCTCTCAATGGTGCTCACAGCCATAACCGAGTACAAGGAGATTGCAGCCGAGGCCGAGCGTCACATCACATTTGTAGAAAAGGCTCGAGAGCGTTTCTCTGCCGCGGCCACTGAACCGGCAAAATAACCCCGCGGAATATTGTGCCCACGGCACTCTCCTATATTTGAAAAAATCCCCCGCGCACGGGGGATTTTCTTATTTTGTGAGTGAGAACTTCATACTCACACCAAAGTCGGTGGTTGTGGTGGGGTATGAGCTCGACGAAATGAGCGGTATAGTCTTTTGACGGTCGAAATAGAAACTCAACGTCATATTCTTGCTATATGCATAGTCGGCGGTGAGAGAGTAATTGAACGACTTGTTTCCGCTTGTGGCCTGTGTGGTGCCTTTGTCTATGCTGCGGCAGAGCGAGGTGTTGTTTTTAAACGAGAAGTCGGCTCTTATGTTTATGTCGTTGCTCTTCTTTTCCTTGCTCTTGTCGGCCTTCTTGCCTGTGCCGAAGAGTTTGAAATCGACAATCTTGTATCCCACGTTGAAGGCTATCTCCTCGGTGTGTGTCTCCACCAGCTGTATCGATGTGAGGCTCAAGTTAAGCACTCTCGACTTTATGAACTTGGCACCCAGAGTGAGGTTGTTGTGCATTGTGACATCGAGGCCGAACAGGGGCGAGAACGACTCGTTCACCGACACCGCACCTATGTTATATCGACCGCTCGGCACGGGCATATTTGTTGTGGAGTTACTCACAAAGCCTATTCCGTTGGTATACTCCATATATGTGGCGTATGTGCTGTATGAGCCCACCGCATAGACACTCTTGTAGCCGTGCTCCAGGTTCACGCTCTTGAAGTATTTCTCAAAGAGAGGAATCTTGGAGAGCCCCGAGTATTTAATCTTCCAGTTAGGGAGCATACTCAAGAAACGGGGGAAGAGGTTCAGGTCGTCGTTGCCCGTGTAGGCTCCCAGGAAGGCGGGAATGAGCACGTCGGCCGAGTATTTGTCCACTGCACCGTTTGCGGGGTTGTAGGTCTCTCCTGCGAGCGAAGAGTTCTCGGGGTATTTGCTGCCGGCGTAGCGGCTCTCAACGCGCTCACGCACACTCTCTATGTTCTTTATGAACTTGTCGTATGTCGATGACTTGTAGTCGTTGTCGGCATTGCCCGTGTCGAATGCGCTGCCTATGGATATGGTTGTCATAGAGAAACCTCCCGACTCGCTGAATGGCATACCGTCGTACATAAATTGTATGGTATTGTTTTTATTGCGTGTCCAGCTTGCGTTGAGATCTATCTTCAGGTCGCTCAAGGGCTCGAGGGTTGCTCTCACCTGCAAATCCTCGGCTGCGGTGGTGGTAGCCTGTGCCGACACGCTGTCGTTTTTCAGCAGCCAGTTGTTGCGATGGGCTTTCTTCAGGTAACTATCGTCGATGAGACCAAAGGCAAAGTCGAGGCCCGGTGCCATAACCCCGCGGTCGCGGTTCTGGCCAAAGATATCGCCCGCCTCGGGCATAAAGCCGGGCAGAGACATAGAGTAGGCATTGGTATAGTTCACCGACACGGTGCGCAGCATCATAAGCGCGCGGGTGGGGTACTGCATAGCCTTTGCAAATTTGCCTCTCTCGCCCTCCTCTTTTATTTTAGGTATTATGGTGAGCTTTACGGGTATGCTGTCTTTGGTCTTTATAAGTATCTTGTTTTCGTCGATAACTTTGTATTTTACTTTGTAGTTCTCTCCCTTTTTGTTTCGTGCGGTGAGCTCAAACTTCTTGCTTTTGAGGTTGTGGGTAACCACGGTGCCGCTGTCGGGCGAGAGGGTTATCTCTTTGTTAAAGGGTTTTGCCTTCTTGCTCTTTACGTTCTTTGTCTTCTGTTTGCCGGCGCTGTTTCGGCCGTTTCTGTTTTTTGTGTTCTTGCTCTTGCTGCTTGTGAAGCGTTTGTTTGTCTCCTCGAGATAGGGTACAAGGTTATAGAGCTTATCCATATTGAATGTACCCTTGAGTGTTACGTTTCTGCGGTTCGAAATGTTATTTCCAAGGTTCACACCGCCCACGTTGTTACCGCGTGCCCAGTTGTATGTGCCTGTGTAGCTTGCGTCGGCGTTTATCCACTCAAAGAGAGGTATCTTGCTTATGGGCAGGTTATACGACGCCGAGAAGCTCTGCTGGTAGCTCAACGGGCGGCCGAAATCCTTTATACTACGCTTCACGGAGTCTTTCCATATAGCATATTCGTTGGGGTATCTCTCCTTGTTTACGGGCAGGAAGGGCTCCTCAACCTCGGCGTTTGTGCCGGTGCTGATATTCATATGCAAGTTTGTTGTGGGGTCCCACTTTACCGCCATATTGCGGTTCCAGTAGAACTGCTGCGAGAAGGTGAGCGGTATCTCGTTGCCGCCTGCCATTGCGTTGAGGTCGCGTCGCTGCTGCTCGTGGTAGCTGCGTGTCATATCGGTATTTGCCGAAATACTTTGCGGCAGGGGGTTGAAGCCCCACTCCTTGAAAATCTTGAGCCATTTGGAGTCGTTCTTTATGCCTGCAAATGGTTTTATGGTTTTTATGGGGCTGCTGTAGTTATATGCCAGCGATGCTTTCCAGTTGAGCCTGTTCTCCCAGCTTATGGTGCTTCCGCTGTTTTCCGTGTGTGCATATGAGAAGCTGAACGAGAGGTTTGCGGGGTCGTAGGGCATAGGTGTGCTGCTCGCCAGGTTTATCCTGGCGTTGCTTAAACTGAAATTCTTTATTCTCGATTTTACTTCGGCGATATTTGCAAGGGAATCGCGGCTTGCACCTTTGTACGAGTCGAGCACATCATCGAGAAGCAGGTCGCTGTCGAAGGGGCTGTAAAGCGGCGATGTAACCTCCTCGGTGAACGAGTAGTATGTGGGCAGAGCCACCTTGGCTCCCTCGGGCAGCAGGCGTCCCAGGTCTATGTTTCCCGTTACATTGTAGCGGTAGTAGTCGTCGGTGCGTCGCGACGCCAGTTTGTCCTCGAGGCCGCCGAATCCGGCTGTCTCTATGCGTCCCTGTGCCGCCACCGAGCCTATATCCGAGAGCTTTATATTGAGATTTCCCTGCGCTGCCCATCCGCTTTTGTTGTTAAAGCCGAGCATACGCATCTCGTTCACCCACACGATGGCCGATTTTGTGGCGGCGGTGTTGTTGCGCACACCAATCATCATCACCTTTATTTGTCCGAGGGTGGGGCTTCCCACGACGCTTATCCTGTTCTTGGGATTGTCCTCGTCGTACTCGCTGTATATGGTGGTATTGTCTACACCTGCCGAGTTATTGCGCAATGTGTTGCGCTTCACTTTTATGGCTGTGAGCTTCTCCAGGGGTATGTCTATCATATTTTCTTGTGGCCACACAATTGAGGCTGCCGCCGTGCTGTTTGAGTCGTATGAGCCGTGAGGGGTGAGGTAGAGGGGTACCTCGTACTCGTAGTAGTTGCTCTTGTAGTCGGAACCGAGGCGCACAAAGAGTGAGACGTCGTTGTTTGCAAGCTGTGTGGCGTCGCTTTCGGGTGCTTCGGCGTGTATATAGAGCTGAATGCGCTCATACTGACGTATGTCGAGGTTACTCTTCTTGTACACGGCACGCGACTCTTTGCTGCCCAGATTATTTACCTGCAGCGAGAGTGCCTGCTCATTGTCTTGACGTAGTTGCGGCTGGCTGGGGTCTATGATGCGCGAAATACCCGGGGGTAGCACATAGTTCACAGGTCTTCTGTCGCCGTGCTCCTCTATGTTTATTGCCGATGTGACAAATTCACCCGATATTGAGGGGGTGGTATTGTTCTTCGATGCGATGGGCTGCTGATAGGGACGCCAGTCTCCTCGTATGAACTCCATTGTGGCAAAGCGCAGGGTTATGGGCTTGCGGAAAGAGGTCATATACATACGCAGGAAACGTATGGATGTGAAGTCGCGTATATTGCCCACTGCCTTATCGTAGTCTTCCACGGGGATGCGGAACTTGTACCAATCCACGCTCTCGGTGTTGCCGTTGCGCAGCTTGGAGGTCACGGTGCGTTTGTCGGTGATGTAGTTTGTGCCCACCTGCATATTTTCGGGACGCAGCGATATGTGATATTGGAAGAAATTCTCATACTCGTCCATCGTGAAGTCCTGGTTGCTGTCCTCCACGTCGGGGGTGCTTTTCGCTGCGCTGCTGTAGCTCTCTCCTCCCGATGAAGTGGGGGAGTTGCCCTCGGTATTATTGTAACGCTTGTATCGCTCGATGATACTCTTCTTTGCCGCGTCATAGTCGGAGCCGCGGAAGTAGTGGTAGTTGTCGCCTGCGGGGTCGGCTGCTATGCTGTCGTATACCTCGGGGCGCACGATGCCTTTTATCGCGTTCAGGTAATTCTGATATGTGGGGTACATCTTCTCGCCCTCGTCGTTGAGGCCGTCGAGTCCCACATCCTGCTGCGAACGGCTGTCGGCGCTGTTGTCAAAGGCATATACAAGGCTGTTTATTGTGGGCACACGTCCCCACACGGTCTCCTCGTAGTCGTAGCTGTTGCTTCCTGCGGGGAGGCCGTTCTCAAAGAATTTCTTGCCATCCTTGAGTATGTCTTCCGATACCTCGCCGAGGTTGAAGTAGAGGTCACCGCCTGTGCCGTTGCTGTCGTAGATGAAGGGGTCGAGCATCCAGAACTCGAGATACTGTATGTTTGCCCCCTCAAAGTCGGTTGTGGTGAGCTGGCGCATAATACCGCCCCAGCGCTTCTCGGGGCTGTTGAGCTTTCCGTCGGCGTTAAGGTCGGTGTCTACGTTGTAGGGGCCTCTCTCGTCGGGGTAATATGTGACGTTGAAGAGTGAGAGTGTAGAACTCTCTCCATAGGTCGATTCTTTGTTGGGGTAGAGTTCACGCTCGTATACCTCGCGCACATAGTGGTTCGACAGTTGCTCGAGGTCGCTTTTTATGTGTGAGGGGGTGAGCGACGAACTGCGACGCGTGAAGAGCGGGTCCACGGTGTACCAGCTCACGAGGGCGCGGTCGTATCCTGTGAGTATGTTATTTGTGAGATTGCTGTATCGTTGCCCTGTGGGGAGCGACGAGAGCATCCACGACGACGGCTGTTTAATGTCGATGCCGTTCTCGGTGCTCTCAAAGTCATCGATGTACGAAGCCTCGCTCTGCACATCGCTCGAGGTGCCTGCGTCGAGCTTGGCAAACTCTGCGGTGAAGTTTATGCTCGAGGGTGCCGAGCAGCTTATGAGCGGCAGACGGTCAATGAGGTTGGTGAGCCACTGGCTCTGTTTCTTCCACGAGAGGTTGAAACCCCAAATGCGGTTGTTGAGCGGCTCTGAACCCATATCGACCTTTGAGGTAAGGGGTTTCTCGGTGAGCGACATTATGGTACCGCCAAAGTTCAGCTCATTCGAGAAGTCGTATTTCCAGTTTAGTCCGAGCACCGTCTTGCGCTGCATATTGAAGAGTGTGTTACTCTCGAGCGACACCTGTACGTTTGTTCCTGCATCTATGATATTTTGGTTGAGGATTGTAACCACACCCGACGCGTAATCGACCTGGTAGTCGCTGTTCTCGGTGAGTGTGACGCCGCCGGCCGTTACCACAACCGAGCCGCGCGGGATATTTGTTGCGCCTGTGTTTATTATATTTGCCGCCGAGCCCGTGTACTCTCCTATGAGGTAGAACTTGTCCTTTTCGGCCATCTGCTTCGCCACGGTCTTTGTAGAGTCGTAGAGTTCTTGAAAGATATACTTCTCGGCTATGGCGTCGTTCTTTATCTTCTCTTTGAGAGATTTGCCGAAGGGCTCCACCGAGGGGAAGAAGATGCGTCCCGACGAGGCGTCCACCGTGTATTTGTCAATAAAATCGAAGATGCCGTTAGGGTTCTCTTTCGAATTATTGCTGTCGAGACGGTCGAGCCCTGTTATTTGCAGCAGGGTGCGGCTTTTCAGTTCCTCTTCGGGCAGATAAGTGATGTTTGTGCCCAAGCTGTCGCTGGCATAGTATATGTCGAGCCTGAAGTCGTTGCTTTTGAGCGAGCGCGTTCCGAGTGAGTAGACGTTCTTCATCATAAGATTCCAACAGCCGTTGGCCGGCGAGCTCGAATTGGGTTTCAGCAGCTTCACAAAGAGGGCGTTCTTCGACTCTTTTATATCGGCCGAGAGCTCTCCCACCTGGTAGGTCTCTCCGCCGTAGGTGTACTCGAAGGCCACGGCAAGCACCTCGTCGGCACGCAGGGCTGTTTTCAGCGATATGTAGCCGAGTGCTTTGTTCAGCGTGTACTCCGAGGCCGAGAGCAGGCGGGCGCTTGTGAGTTTTTCGTAGTCTCGGCCGCCGTGTATGTTATCGTTGCCGTTGAGCACGCTGTTTACAAGGTCGGCATCGCGTATCTCGGCGTATGTGCTGTTGAGCTCGCTGTACAGGTTATTTGCATAGTTCGAGGGGAGCGTGCTGCTTGTCGTTGCGTTCCATCGGTCGTTGCTTATGTGGCTCTGCTCGGCAAGGTCGGTGAAGGCAATTATATTTCTCGGGTTGCTGTAGTCGCCGCTTTTGTTTGTCACCCACACCTCTATGCGGTTTATGGTCACGCCCGAGAAGACCGTGGGCAGCTGTGCCATAGCGCGGTCGTAGTTGTCGCGGAAATAGTGGGCGAGGAAGAAGTGTTTGTTCTCGTCGTAGTCGGAAACCTCAATCTCGAATGTGGTGAGCTGTGTGCCGCCCTTTGAGCTTACCACGGTGCTGTTCGATGTCTTTTGCGACACCACGGTCTGCAGGGTGAGCTTGCCAAACTGCAGGTCGGCTCTCACACCAAAGAGTGACGATGCGCCTTTTATGAGGCTCGAGTTTGTGGGGAAGCTCACGTTACCCGCCTCGAGCAGTTTGATAATTTCATCTTCCTTGCCCTCGTATTTGAGGTTTATCTTCTTTGCGTCGTAGCTGAATGTGGCCTCGGTGTTGTAGTTGAAGTCGAGGTTCATCTTGTCGCCCACGCTGCCTCGCACGTTGAGGTTTATCTTCTCATCGAAGTCGAGGCTGTTTGTCTTGCGATTGCGCTCGCTCAATGAGGGGTTGTCTATCTCCTGCATAGAGAAGCCCAGCTTAATTTCGGCGCTTCCGTTGGTCTTTATCTTCACACCGCCGGGACCGAATATCTTCTCTGCGGGGCCGAGGTCGAAGTGCATATCGGTGAAGTCGAACTTGTCTTTGCTCTTCTCTTTCTCCCAGTCCTCGTCGTTCTTTTTCTTGAAGTAGTCCTGCATAGAACGGCTCAAACGCCACGCCGAGTACTCCTGCCCGGTGAGGCGTATGGGGGTGGTGAGCAGGCTGCCGTCGCCCAGACGAGTGCTGATGCTGTATGTGGCGTCCTTCTCGTTGTATGTGGTGTCGGTCTTTATGTTCTGCGGTGTGCGTGTGTCTATGGGCAGCTTCTTCATCTGGTCGAGCTGCTCGGGGACAGTCTGTGCCACAGGATATTTGAGCTTTATGCTGTCTTTACGCTCTTTCTCGGCTTTCAACTGCTTGGAGCGTGTCTCGGTGACAGTGGCGCTGCGCAGGGGGCGTGAGTTGTTTTGCGCAATCACAAGGTTTGTGGCTGCGCAAAATATTGCAAGCATTATGAGTATGCGTGTTTTCATCCCCCCTTATCCCAAATGTTTAAAGCTCTTTGAGTGCCAGTTTTATAACCTGCTCTATTGTGGCACCGGGGTTGCTCTTTGCGATGTTCTGCACCACTTTTGAGGCTGCCGCACCGGGGAAGCCGAGCATCACAAGAGCTGCTACGGCCCCGTCTACCACGTCGTTGTCTATGGCCGCGGTCGCGGGGGCTGCGCCAATTGTCACGCCGCCTATGCCGCCAATCTTGTCCTTGAGGTCGATGATAATGCGCTGTGCCGTTTTAAGGCCAATGCCCTTGACGCTTTTTATGGCCTTGTCGTTGCCCGACGCTATGGCGTCGCACAGCTCTGTGATTGTGAAGGCCGACAATATGGTGCGTGCGGTGTTTCCGCCTATGCCCGACACTGATATAAGCAGCAGAAAGAGCTCGCGCTCCTGTTTGTTGCTGAAACCGAAGAGCTGATGCGTGTCCTCGCGCAACACCTCGTAGATGTAGAGCTTGGTCTCTTTTTTGCCCTGCAGGGCGCTGTATGTGTTCAAGGTTATGCTTGTTTCGTAGCCTACGCCGCAGCACTCTATGACTGCGGTGGCAGGTGTGAGCTCGGCAATTTCTCCTTTGAGGTATTCTATCATATTTTTTCTTTTTATCTTCTGTTAAACGGCTGTTTCTCTCTTTTATTGTGCCGCCTGTGTTGTAGTTTTCTCAATTTTGAGCGAGCGGGTGCAATATTGCATTATTGCGGGGCGGTGTGTGACGAAAATAAGTGTCTTGCCTATTTTGCTGCCTGTGAGACGGTGCAGCATCTCCTGCTCGGTCTCTTCGTCGAGTGCCGAGGTCACCTCGTCGAGTATGAGTATGCTGCCGGAGCGCAGTATCGAGCGTGCCACTGCTATGCGCTGTGCCTGTCCCTCGCTCAAGCCGCCGCCCTGCTCTGTGAGCTCGGTGTCTATGCCCATAGGCATATCAAATACATAGTCGGCGCAGGCGATGTGCAGTGCGCTCACCATCTCCTCCTCGCTTGCCGAGGGGTTGCCCATAAGCAGGTTGTCTCTTATCGTGCCGCTGATGAGGCTGTTTCCCTGCGGTATGTACACAAAGTTACATCGTGTGAGGGTAGACGAGGTGTGGCACTCTCCCTTGTCGTTGTAAATCTCTATATTTCCGCTGTCGGGTTTTATGAGGGCTACAAGGAGGCGTATGAGGGTTGTCTTTCCTGCTCCCGTCTCACCCACGATGGCTGTGCAGCTGCCCGGGGGGAAATCGAAACTGAATTTGTCGAGTATCTCACGCTCTCCGTCGCGGTACCTGAAAGTTACGTCGTTGAAGCGCACTCCAGCGGTCTCTTTTATCATCACGGTGTCGCCCTGCTGCTCTTGCGGGATATCCTCGAGTTCATAGAGACGCTCTGCCGCGGTAAACGATGCCACAATGCCGGGTATGTACTGGCTCAAATCCATTGTGGGGCGTTGTATAAGCCCCACGAGCTGCAGATAGGCCGACAGCGTTCCAAATGTGATGAGCCCCTGTGACAGGTTGCTCGCACCCCACATAAATGCCACGATATAACCCGCCGCAAAGCCCAGTTGTGTGAGGCTGTATGCCCCGAGGGAGAACTTTGTGCGGCTGCGCACCTGTCCCAAGAGCTTGTCCTGCAATGCCGAGAGCTGTTTCTCGGTGCTTTTGTTCTGCTCCAGAGCCTTTATAAGTGCTTTGTGTTGCAGGCTCTCCTGGAGCACCGATTGTATGCGGCTGTCGCTGTCGCGCACCTCACGATTGAGTACACGCATCTTTTTAATGTAGAAACGGCTTGCAATCATTGCTGCGGGCAGTGCCACAAGCACCGACAGCGCAAGCATAGGGCTCATTGTGAAAAGCAGTGCAAACGATGCGGCAAGCTGCACAAGCACCACAAACGTGGTGGGTATGCTCTCGGTTATGAGGGCTGTGATGCTGTTTACGTCACCCTCCAGGCGGTTTATGAGGTCGCCTGTGTGGTGTTTCTGTAAGTGGAGCCACTCGCCACGCAACAGGCGTGCAAATATCTTGTGTCTCATTTTGTTGCGCACGTTTACGCCTATTACGGAGTGTATCCATCGGCTGCAAGCGCGGGCAAATATTTCGGCGAGCATTAGCGCTCCGATGGTTATTCCGGTGAGTGTGAGCGAGCCCTCGCAGTCGCCTGTGGCAATGTCTATCGCCCGTTTACAAGCGAGAACCCACAGCAGCTGGCAGGCTACGTCTGTCAGCCCTATGAGGGTGTTGAGCAGCGCCTGTCCGCGTGCGCCCTTGGAGCTTGTCCACAGCCACTGCAGTATCTTTTTTAACGGTAAATCCTTTATCACGATTGTATTTGTTTTCGTTTTGTTGTGCGAAGATAGTAATTCCGGTTGATATTTTAATATAATTTATATTTTAACGTGAATATGCGCGTAATATTGTGTGCGTGCGAGCTCGCCAAGTGCTCTTCTTCGGGGTGTAAACCTCGAATATATACATAAACTGCAAGCGACACTCCTTTGGGGAGATAGACCTCCCGTCGTCGCAAACGACGCTCATTTCTTGTGTCGCTGTGAAAAATGTTGAAGTAACTTCACATTTATTGCTCGTTTGTGGGTATCTTTGCAAAAAATAGCATAAAAGGTTTTTATGGAACTGAATTTTATGGGCATACTCATAGGAGTGGCCACTTTCTTGGTAATAGGGCTTTTTCATCCGCTGGTAATTAAGGCGGAGTACTATTTGGGCGTGAAAAGTTGGTGGCTTTTTCTCGTCGCGGGGGTGGTTGCGGCTGCTCTTTCTCTTGTGATGCAGAGTCTTGTATTGTCGATACTGCTCGGGGTGGTGGCTTTTTCTTCATTCTGGAGTATAGGCGAGGTCTTCGCGCAACGCAAAAGGGTGGAAAAGGGGTGGTTCCCCGCAAATCCCAAACGTACTAAAAAATAGTTTGTAAAAGTTCGTATGTAAAATAAAATGAGTGTTATCTCTTTCCTGCGCAGCCGCGCAAAGGTTCTCTATGTGATAACCGTGTCGCTGCTTGCTTTTTTTCTTTTTTCTTCTTATATCCCTTTTCTTTCGTTGCTTGGCGGGGTTGTGACGCCCCCTGTGGCACTCTTTGCCGGCCTGCTGTTTGCCCTTTTGTGCGGAATTCCTTTCTCCGCTGTAAATAAAAAGTGTTCAAAATATTTACTGCAATATTCGGTGGTGGGGCTTGGCTTTGGAATGAACTTGCAGGAGTCGCTCGCGTCGGGTGGCGAGGGTATGGCTTTTACAATAATTTCGGTCTTTGGCACCCTCGCTCTCGGCTGGCTGATAGGGCGCAAACTGATAGGCGTAGACAGGAATACCTCTTATCTCATAAGTTCGGGAACGGCGATATGTGGCGGCAGTGCAATAGCAGCCGTGGCGCCTGTGCTCAAGGCTCGGGAGAGTGAGACGTCGGTGGCGCTCGGCACGGTCTTTGTATTAAATGCGGTTGCGCTGTTTGTGTTTCCTGTGATTGGGCGTGCCATAGGGCTTGACGAGCAGGAATTTGGAACCTGGGCGGCCATAGCCATACACGACACGAGCTCGGTTGTGGGCGCCGGTGCGGCCTACGGCGAGGAGGCTCTGCGCGTGGCTACGACGATAAAACTCACCCGTGCATTGTGGATAATTCCCGTGGCTATGCTCACTGCTTTTATCTTCAAAAGCAAGGGTAAAAAAGTTGCAGTCCCCTGGTTTATACTCTTCTTTGTGCTTGCGATGCTTGCAAACACTTATCTCCCCTCGTCCTTTGCTCCCGTGGGTGACGCTATAGCCTCTTTTGCTCGCAAATGCCTCACCCTTACAATGTTTTTTATAGGTGCATCGCTTTCGCCCGGCGTGCTTAAACAGGTGGGGCTGAAACCTTTTCTGCAGGGTGTCGTGCTGTGGGTTGCGGTGAGCCTGCTCTCTTTGGGGTATATACTTATAATATAAATATCTGCTATGAATAAACGCTTGGAATCTCTCGATGTGTTGCGCGGGTTCGACCTCTTTTGTCTGGTCGCTCTCGAAGGTATTATGCATCCGCTCTCGCACGCTGTGGGGCAGCCGTGGTTCGATAAATTTATGTGGAATTTTACTCACGTCGATTGGGAGGGTTTCTCTCCGTGGGACCTTGTTATGCCGCTCTTTATGTTTATGTCGGGAATTACGGTGCCCTTTGCGCTGGCGCGTTACAAGGAGTCGGGCGACAAGTCGGTCTACCGTCGCATAATAAAAAGGGTGCTCCTGCTGTGGCTCTTCGGAATGTTGTGCCAGGGTAATCTTCTGGGACTGAACCCCGATAGGATATATCTCTTCTCAAACACCCTTCAGGCCATAGCTGTGGGCTACCTTGTGGCTGCGCTTCTCTACCTGAATACCTCCACAAGTGTGCAGGTGGCTGTGTCGGCTCTTCTGCTGCTTGTTTTCTGGGGTTGTATGGAATTTGTGCAGGTGGGCTCGTTTGGCTGCGGTGATTACACCCCCTCGGGCAATCTCGCCGAGTACATCGACCGCGTGGTTCTTGGACGTTTCCGCGATGGGGCAGTGGTGAGCGACGGCGGCGTTGTCTTTGCTTCGTGGTACAGCTACACCTGGGTGTTGAGCAGTTTAAATTTCGGTGTCACCACAATGACCGGTGTCTTTGCGGGTATGATACTAAAAAGTGCATCTTTGCAGCCGGTTAAAAAGATTGCTTCTCTTGTCTCTATAGGTCTTGTGCTTGTGGCTGCGGGGTGGCTGTGGGGTTTGCAGATGCCCGTGATAAAAAAGCTGTGGACAAGTTCTATGGTGCTTGTGAGCAGCGGATATTGCTTTCTTCTGATGGCGCTTTTCTATTGGCTGATAGATTGCCGGGGTTATGGCAGATACACAGGCTGGCTCAAGGTCTATGGTATGAATTCCATCGTTGCCTATATGCTTGTGTGCTGCGTCAATTTCAGCAGCGTGGGGCGTTCTCTGCTCTATGGGCTCGAGCAGTATGTGGGCGACTATTACCCTGTGTGCATAGCAGTCTCCAATGCCGCTATAATATATGTGATACTTCTGTTTATGTACAGAAACAAGATATTCCTTAAGGTGTAGCACCGTGATGGGGATAAAACAAATCGAGCGGCACTTGATCTGACCCCAAAAAGTTGGAATGATTAATAGATAAATTTATTGGTAAAGAGTTCGGTATTACACCGGACTCTTTCCTTTTAGTCTCAGTTTAATTCTGTCATTGTTGTAGTAATGGATATACCTCTTTAGTTCCTGTTTGAAGTGATCCATATCCTTAAACTCCTGCAAATATAGCAATTCAGATTTCATAATACCAAAGAAGTTCTCCATCATTGCATTGTCAAGACAGTTGCCCTTTCGTGACATACTCTGTACAATGCCATTGCGCTTGAGTGCCAGTTGGTATTGTGTGTGCTGATAATGCCAGCCCTGGTCGGAGTGCAGCACAAGACCTTCCTGTGGCTTTACTTTCCTTATAGCGCTGTTTACCATATTCATTACCATACGCAAATCTGGGCTGTCGGAGATAGTGTAGGAGATTATCTCGCCGTTGTACATATCAAGTATCGGTGAGAGATAGGCTTTTTTGTCACCAATCTTGAATTCCGTAACATCGGTA
>JAZRLR010000014.1:0-64345 GCA_045646965.1 Bacteroidaceae bacterium | reverse complement strand
GTATCTCGGAAACTCTTGCCTCCAAGATGTTCGATAACCACATCTACATAGGTGTTATATACAGGTCGGAAGTCTATCGGCAGAGTCTTCTCATCAATCTTTGGTGATTCAACAGAGACGCTGTATGTGTTGTTGAAATAGCCGATGATGCGACTGATGAAGTTCCTGATAGCATTATGACGGCTATCCACCAACTCATTGATGTTCTTGAAAGGAGTAAACTCGTGATGGGTATAATCCTTCTCATCATTATTGTAGCGATAGTGGAGGTCATAGCTGCTTGTGGTAATCTTTCCGTTCGGCTCGTGCTTGAGTTTGATTTTACCCTCATACTTCTCGGCTTCTCTCTTGAAGATGTTGTACCACCAGGCAATCTGGTCGAGCGTCTTGTACAGCTCGTCCTGCTGATTCTGGCAATAGATACGGTCTTGCTCCGTAATCTTCTCCTCGTTTCTCACTTGTACCTTCAAGATACCTGATAGCAGGTCGGTGTGACCTGTTGCTTGACTGTTGTTTAATACTGCTTGTGACATAACATTATATATTTCTTGTTAGTCCGGCTATTCGGGGCCGGAGTTCCCAAACTACAGGCTCTAAAAGGTCGTGTTCTCGTCGGGCAAGGTTGTGTGGAAAAATACCGCAAGCCCCACGGGGCGAGGATGATTTTTCCACGACACCCGCAGGGCTTGACCTTGCTTGGACGAACAGAACACGAGTTACCTTTGCCTGTGGTTTGGTGAACTCTGGTTACGGAATAATGATATATTTTTTTCTTAATAATCTTTACTTTTTGAATTATCGTGATAATTATTTAATAAATAACTTGTTGATTATGGCTAGATGTAAGTGTAAATCACGATTAAAACCTGTGAGCGTACGAGATTATACTCGTTTCCGCAGAGGCATAGTAGAATATGTCAGGACACATTGCAGGAAACTTCCTAGGAGAAGTTGATTGTGGCATTTGTCAACGAGGTGCTATAAATCGTTAAGTAGAAAAGGCGGTCAATTGACCGCCTTTTCTATATTAGATATGATAAGATTATCTCAGTATTTACTAATAATTGGAGAAAAAATCGTATCTTTGCACTTAGAAAAGAGTTATTTGAAAAGCATGAGGAATATAGTGTAATAAAACAAGTTAGCAATTTCTTATCCATTGCCCATTCTCATGTAAGTTCTTCTTAATGGTTTGATACTCAAAGAATCTTAATCAAACTACATCAAATATACAAACAAACGAGCGAGAAATATCAAGCTTGCTTGAAGATTTATCACAGCGAGTGAAAGTATCTTCGAGCGAAGCTCAAAGATACGAACAAACGAGCGAGAAATGCGAAACTTGTTTCAGTATTTTTTACAGCGAGTGCAGAATATCTTCGAGGTTTACCTCAAAGATAGGCACAAACGAGCGTTTTTTCAACACATTTCACTGCAAATGCTGCAAAAAATTCCGTATATTATAAAACAAACAGATGGCCACTCTGTGCGAGCAGCCATCTATAAAAGTTATCTTTCACAAATTACATTACAGCGCTTGTAAATGTAACAAGAAGATATGTTTTCTTTTTTGAAGTTGCGATACTCTTTGCAGCCACGTTATATGTGATACCTGCTGCTCTGTCGGCCTTTACATAACCTGTACCCACAGCCGAGAAACCGTTTGCACGCAAAAGATTACCATAGGTAGCCCAATCGGCATCGGTAGCCTCATACATATAAGTAACCGAGTAGTTAGAAGCAAGATAAGCCTCGGCAGTGAGACCAAATGTGGGGAAAGCCGCCAAAAGGGGTGCCACCTCGAGCTGCTGCGCAGGCGTAAGTTGCTCTACCACATAACCTTTTTTCTCAAGGTTCTTGAATGTCATACTCTGCATACTGCAAGATGTTGTAAGTGTTGCCACAAACATCATCGCCATCATAGAAAGAACAAAAAATCTTTTCATAATTATTTATTTTTATTTAAATATCGTTATCGCTTAAAGTTTGCGCGAAGATAGATATAAATATTAGTTTTAACAAAAAAAGGCAATTAAAATAACATCTGCGGCGGTTAGTTTTTACGCCCTTGTCACACACTTACATCTGCGGTATCTCCTCTGGAGGAACTTCGACCGAGGGTTGTGCCTGCTGCGCAGCACTCTCGGGCACAAGCTGCCCGTCCTGCTGCATCTGTGCAAGAAGCTCGGGCGATATTCCGGTCATCGGTGCCCCCTGACGCATCTCCTCCTCGTTGCGTTTTATCGCTTCGAGAATCTTTGTCGCAAATGGGTAAGAACTATTCTCGAGCATAGTTTTCACATCCACAGCGTTTGCCCTGAAGAGTTCCATAAGGAAATCGTTGGCAAGCATCTGGTAGGCAGGTGTGTTATAGCCCTCCGATATTGTGAGGTCTATCTCGGCATTCTGCACCTTCTCGGGGTTATACCATTTCGACTCGGCACTGTAGTCGTTACCCGCGATATCTATGTAACGCACATCGGAGTAGAACTGCTGTATCGTCTTCATAAGTTTTATATCGCGCCTGCGACGGAAGGAGCGGAAACTGTCGAAAAGCCCTTTCAGGTTGAGCGACGAGTTATGCACCTGCTGCGCATAGAGGCTCGCAGGAGTGCCCGCTCGAGGTGCCTGTCCCTGCATAGCCGAGTTCACACCCGAAATCTCGTTTATGAGTTTCAACTGCAGGTTGAGCAGTTCAAAGTCACCCGCCACCGATGCACCGCTGTTGTACTGACGCACTACTCCGTCGATGCTCTGCCCCGGCTTCAGCTTCACAAACAGCACTCCGTTGTAGCGCACATACTCGTCCACCACCTCCTCGCGTGTCATACTCTCAAAGGCATCGTCATCGACCACAAGCACACCTTTTGAGGATGTTCCGCGTATAAAATCTATGAGCGTTGCGGTGCGGTTTATCGCTCTCTGCTGGTCGATAAACTGCTCCACAAAGTTCCCAAGCCTGCCCTGCACAAGAGGGTAAAGATGCAGCACGTAATTGTGCTCGCCGTGCCAATAGGGGCTGCGTCCCTCCTGTAAAATATCGCCGCACGGAGTCATATAACGATAGTACCAATACCTCTCGGTAGCAAAAGAATAATCTATGAGCAGAATATCATCCTCGGGTATATTCTGCTTTGCAGCCTCGGCCTTGCGACGGGCATTTTCCTCGTCGAGCAGTTTTTTCGACAGCGCATCATATGCCAGATAGCCCCACGTTCCTTTCTGGTTGTCGTTCCACAAATAAGCGTCGCGCGATTCTAATTTCCACCCGAGTATCACACGGCAAAGGTCGCTGCGCGACGGTGTGTAGAACGAAAGAGAATCGGCCTCATCGCCCTGCATAGCTCTGTTCAGCACAACGCTTCCCGGCTGTATGTCGGCATACAGGTTTTGTATGCGCTCTTTATCGGCCGGCGTGCGACCGAAATGTGCCATTACTTGCTCTATGGGAAGGTCGAAGAGCTCGCCTATGCAATTGACATCCCACATTCGCACATCCTCGAGGTTGGTATTGAAAAAGAGACGCGAAGGGTTCACCGCATATACCCACACATCCTTCTGCCCTTTTGAGGGATTCACGCCATACTCTACTCTCTGCGCCGTCATACCACCGTTGAGCAGCATACGCATACAGTCGGAGTCAATCTCCTCCATTTCGTTTATGTCGTGTACATACTCTATGGCGATAGACATCATCTCCCCCACGCGGCTCTCGCTTTGGTCGCGCGCCACACACACGGGACGCAAAAGATTCTGCCGCATCTGTCCGTCTATATTACTCAAGATGGGGGCAATCATATTGTTTTTAAGCGGAACCTTACCGTTCTTTTTTATCAGCTCGCCCTCGGTGATAAGAGACTGCGTGTCGGGATCGAGGACATAATCGCCCCACTGGTCTCCGTAGGCATACAAGAGGCTTCGCCGCATTTTGCGGCGAGCCTCATCGAGAGCATTCCAGCAGACAGCACACTCGTTGAGAAAATCCACGGCGTTGCCACGTTCGCGAGGCAAGACACCATCACGGGCGCGTGACTGCGGTTTTACTTTTTTGTTCAGGAATCTGTTCATACAATCTTTTACTTATCGTCACCGAATATTTCTTTACCATATTTCTCGAGATACTTCAGGAGTTTTTTAATGGCCTTTTTACTTTCGAGTTTCTTGCTCAATGCCACCCAGTCGATATCGTCGTCGGGCACCTCGATTTCGTTGCCATCCTTATCGTAGTATCTCTCGAGAAGACGCTGTATCTCCTGCACCTCCTTGTCTTCGAGGAACTCTTTGATACTTTCACCAAGCTCCTTCTCTTCCTCTGCGGCGCGACGCTTTTCACGGCCTTCTTTGTCTATCTCGTCAAGGAGCTTGTAATAAGCCTCGGTGAGTTCTGCGGTCTCGGCCTTGTCTTTAAACTCGAGGCCGAAAATCGCAAGATCACTTTCATCGTCGTAGATATCTTCGATGAAACCGTCATACTCGTCAGTTTCCTCTGCGCTCGCACGCTGCTCTTCCTCGCGTTGCAGGCGCTCGGCATATTTCTTGAGTTCCCTCACGGCTTCGGTCTGCTCGAGCCTTGCGTTTATCGCATCCCAGTCGGTACCGTCGTCGGGCAAATCGAGCAAATTACCTTCTTTGTCGAAGTGTTTGTTTACGATGCGTGAAATCTCTTCAATTTCCTTTTGCTCGGCCTCGGCACGTTGTTTCTTCTCACGTTGGCGTTCCTCGACGTATTCGTCAATCAGCCTCAAACCATCGTCGTTGAAATCTTTAACTTCATCCTCCCATTTGCTTTCCTTATACTCATCGCTCGTAACATTGTAAACCGAGCGTGACTTATCATCAAACACACTCTGCGCATCGCTTTCACTATTCTCTGTAAGCCTGTCGAGCTCGTCGTTGTAGCTTCGCCCCACAATCCTGTAGTTATTCTTGTCACCCGCAGACTTCACGAGATAGGGAGTTTTCATTCCATATCTATCGAAATAAGAGAAACCTCCGTCAGAGTGAGACGCCTCTCCCATAGCCTCGTCGCTGTAGGGAATTCCAAGAATATTGTGCACGTTGAAATCCTCATATTTATCTACCTCATCGAAATAAGATACCTCGTCGCCAGCTCTCTTATTTCCTTTCTTGAAGGGTTTTGCCTTATACATCTTCTCGAGATTTGAATAAATAATATCGAGCGGTCCGCGCAGATATTTCTTCAGTTCAGAAATCTTTTTGAGCGGCACCTGCTTGCTGCGCTCGGGCATTTCGGTCTCCGAAATAGGACGTAGCCTCTGCACGGCGCGCGACATTTTGTTGCGCCTGTAGGCGTTATCCACCTCGGCATTGCCGCTGAAGGCATATTTGTCGCCATATATCCTGTTTATGATATATTCCTCTATGGTGGGAAAATCATATTTGAAATCGAACGGTGTGCGACCATATTTCTCCTTAAACTCATTGACAAGCTGGGTGCGCAGAGAGTGGTTTCTATCCTCCTGCATCATCTTCTCGATGATATTGAAATCCCTGATTGCCTGCTCATACTCTTCCCTGAAAAGGTTCTCGCTGTCGGCCTTGTACATAGAAACGGTTTGCGCAAAGCCCTCGTAGTGCTGTATCATCTGCTGCACGGGTTTCACAATCTCCTTCTGCAGCCTGTCGGGGAAGAGCAGCGCTCCTTTTTGTATATACAGTGTTTGGGTGCGTGCGTCGTAGTTACACAGTTCGTCGAGTTTCTCGACAAATTTCACAGGCAGGTTTCTCAATTCGGGATAGGCATCGAAGAGAGAGTTGTCCACAATAACATCCTTCACCTTGAGATGATTTGTAAGGCTGTCGGCATCTTTAAGTATACCGAAGAGTTCTTTCATCTCCTCGGGCGTGCGTGCCCACGGTTTCTTATCTGCCAGCGTTCTGTATCTATCGGCCAGTTCGGGCGCAAAAGAGTCGAGACGATAATAGAGGCAGTCGCGCACGCGCAATTTGTGGTCGGGCATCTCCATACGCCACTCTCCGTCGGCGCCTCTCTCCCAGCCTGTCTCTCTCCAGATGGTAATGCGGTCGGCGTTCTTTGCCTCAAGAGCCTTGGCTTTTTTCAGGAGTTCATAGCCCTCGGCATAGGCGCCGTGCGAAAGATTCTGCGCACCCTTTTCGCCTATGAAGCGATAGGAATCTTTGTCGTGACGTCGCTTGTACTCCTCGATGTAATCGCCAAAGAGTTTCTTCTTGTCACCAAAAAGGAAGTCGGGGGTATTGCCCAGGACATCCTCTTTTTCGAGTCTCTTTTCGAAGAATTTCTTATACTCCTTTTGGTCGTAGTAGTTTCTACGATGACGTGCCGAGAGGAAAAACGGGAACACCCTTGCGCGGTAGTTGTCGGGCGAGGTGTTGTTTCGCATTGCCTCGTGATGCTTTTCGAGCATCAGTCTGAAATCCTCTTCGGAGAATCTCACATTTCCGTTTGCATCGACGAAAAGATTGTTTCGCGCAAATATGTTTTTCACATAGTCTTTGAAACGCCCCAGGATACTGCGTTCCTTGGGACTGGGGTTTGTCTTCTCGGCAAGATGCGCAAGATACTCCTCCACGGCCAGGTAGCCGCCGTCGAAGCCGTAGCGCTGTTTCATCTTGTAAATCTCGTTACGCACATTGTCGTCGGCAAGAGCATACACATCGTCGTAAAAGTCGAAAATATACTCGCCGAAGAGTCGGTTCAAACCTCCGTGTCCCACAAGCTCGTGAACGATGGTCTTTTCGAGCTGCGCCATATTGGAGATATTGGGAAGGTTAATATATATCCTGCCCGTGGAGTTGTCTACCCAGCCCAGTGCCCTCACTCGGTTGTTATAGTCGGCCTTGTCGCCGCCCTTGGGCAAGGAGTTCTCATCGAAAAGGTAGTGCAGCTTAAAACCGAGACGTGTTGCAATCTCGTCGGCACGCGCCTTGTATCTTTTCATATCCTCGGCAGTGTTCTTCACACCCAGATAGCTCCAGGCATAGGGTTTGCTCCACTTCTCGGGCACCTTTATATAACCGTCGCTGTCACCTTCGGTGAGGTCGGGCATAGAGCCCTGGTTCAAATACTCGTTATATGCGGCTGCAGCCATTTTGCGGTAGTCGCCCAGCTCGGCAGCCTTTATATCCTCGTTGCCCATACCGTCGTAGGGCGAGCGGTTTCTCATCTCGGCAAGACGGGCACGCTGCTCGGCCGAGGTTCCCTCTTCAAGAGCCTTTGCCTCGCTCTCTATAATCTCCACATACCTGTCGAGAGCTCTGTTCTCGTCGGGTGAGCAACGGTAAGACTCGCGGTTCACCGCTGCAAGCAGGCTGCCTTCGCGCAGGTTGAAATCGCGCTCAAGCCCCTTGCGTATCTCGGAGAGCATAAGTCCCACCTCGGTATCTCCGTATGTAGTACGCTCGGTGAGCTCTTTCACTATTTTCTGCTCGCGACTTGTGAGAGAGGAGTTATTGAGTTTTTTATACACAGCCTCCGAAATCTCGTCTACGCCCACACCAGTCTCGGCCGACAAGCGTCCTGCCTGACGGAAAAAATTCTCGGTGTCATATTTTCCCAGGAGCACCTCCTCGAGTCTTGCGATTTTATTTCGTCGCAAACCCGAGCGCTCACGCAAAAGGAATGTAGTGAAGTCCTCTTTATTCTCGAGATACTCACTTTTTATGCGGCGGCCGTAGGCATCGAAGAGCGACACCTTCACACCTTCGCCCTCGCCATTCTCCACCTTGTAATCTACCGCTGCGGGCGAGGTGTCGGCAAGTTTATCCTCAATTATGTACATAAGTTTGAGTCTTGTAGAGGTCGCGAGTTTGTCGCTGCCGAGCAGTTTGAGATATTTCTCTTTCACCTTCTCGCTCTCAACGGGCGACAGACGCTCACCTCTGTTGAGCGAGCTCTCTACCTCTTTTATAAACACATCGGGGTTTACACCCGTCAGGCTGATATCCATTTCCTCGGCTTTTGTCAGGCGCAGCTCGGGGAGCAGACGGCCTCGCGCATCGAGTTTTTCGGCAGCCCTTTTCGGTACCCAGTGAGCCAAGCGCATCGCGGCAAGCGTTGCGGCACTCTCGCCGAAATCGCACAAGAGGTCTACAGGCTCTATGTCGGCACCCGAGGAGAGTTTGTCGAAATTTCCGCTTGCGGTGAACACAGCCGACTCGGCGCTCAACACACCTGCCGAGGCTGCTATCTTCTTGCCGCCTGTGAGGCCTCGAGAAGCAATCTTCAGCGGTGTACCCACAACGCCAAGCAATGCACCGGTGCGGAATCCGTGTGCAAAACTGTCTACTACCCCGCTCACGTCAATGCCGTCGTTCACAAGCAAATCGTCGGTGAGGGTATTTGCCGCGTCGTAACCTCCAAGCGTAAGGCCCTGCGTAGCCGCACTGCTCACAATCTTGCCGCTCATTCCGCTCACTATGGCACCGCGCGCAATGCGCTCTGCTTCCTTGCCAAGCATACCCATAGGCCCGTATTTTTTTAATATGGCACTGCCCACACTCTTTGTCATAGCGGGCAGCACTTTCGAGACTGCTTTAGTAGAAAGAGAGCCTATGGCTCCGAAGGCCGGAATGTCCACAATGAGCGAGCCAATGCCCGCCGCGAGATTCTCTGCACGATTTGCGCCATAGGCCTGCAGGCCCGCACGTTCTATTCTGTCCTGCGCATTTGTCTGCGAGTAACCGTTAAGGCCGAGAGCGGTAGCCTTGCCTATGAGCGAGTTGTCCCACGCGCTGCGGGCTATATAAGCGGCAGAGCTCCCAGGCTTTGCCTCCTCGACATACTCGTTCATCATACGCTGCTTGAGCTCGGGCTCAAGCAAGTGGCGACGGTAAGCCTCGGGGGAGAGACGGGCGTAATTGGCATAGGCCGATGCCACGTCGGAAAGTTTCTCACCATCTACTTTTCTCATTGTGCGCTCTATTACCTTCTCGGGGTCGGCCACACGACGCATCGCTCCGAGCGAGGTCAGCGCATCGGCACCGGGCACCGAGGCATATTTCCTATACTCGTCAAAGGCCTTCGCATCGGTATCTGCACGTTCCTTGTCGAAGATACTCTTTACCGAACCGTCGTAGAGTTCTGTGGCTACATCGCGCACCGTGTTCTGCGACATCACAAAATTGCGACGACGACGCAGTTCGTTGTCCTCGGGAACTATGTAATCAATGGCACTGCCTATGTACTCCCTCTCGCGTTGCTTGGCGTCGATGGGCGCAGACAGTCGCTGCTGCTCGTCGGACATATAACTCGAGAGAGAGCTCATAGCATCACTCATTCTGCTACGCTCTTCGGCCGAGAAAGTATCCACTCCGTTGTCGGGCACCACGCCTCCCGCCAACGCATCTTTTACTCTCTTGCGTTTAGAACCCTCGTATCCGAGAATTCCGTTGTTTTCATTACTGTTCATCATATTTTATTTATAATTAGAATGCCACACAGGATTTTTAATTTGTTTTATTTTAGAGACAATGTCTGTCGCACGCGACGCACCGCCGTCGGCAGCGTAGCGACGCTCTGTGAGCGGTTGCACTTGAATGGGTGAAGGTGTCGCGGAGTTGCCGCCTGTAGCAGCGACGGGAATTTTCTCACTTGCGATTTTCCCTTTGTAATCTATGAGCGCCTTCATATATCGCTCCTGCGCCGACTCAAGCCCCTTTGCCGCAGAGAGCGACGCATCGACCGAGGGATGCACCCCTCTCGCCCCTTTGCCACGGGCTGCCGTAACCAGAAGATTAGAAGCGAAATCGGCCATAGCCGCCATATTTCTCTTCAAGAGAGCACGGTCGCGTCTCTTGCGCTCATACTCCACGTAGCGCTTGCGCATATCGTCGCTCGCCCCCGCAAGATAATCGGTAAATAAAGTTCCTCTACTGCTCATTGCCCCAATTGAGCCCCATAAGGGCATCTTTGAAAAGGTTTATACCATTGGTTGCACTCTGCGAAGCCATCTTCTCGTCGAGCGAGAGATTGGCATACTGTTTATCGGCAAATGCCATTTTGTTTTGCAGATGAGCGGCATCGACACTGCGTTTACGCGTATCCTCCTGCGAAGCGATATTGCTCATCATATTATCGAGCATATTCAGATTCTGCTCATTGCGCGCGATGGAATACTCGGGCGTTGCTCCGCTGATTGCCGCACGCGCCCTGTTCTGCTCATTCTGTCGTCGCAAGGTTTTTTCCACCCTTTTGATTGCCGCACGCGCAGCCGCGCTGTTCAGATAGTCGCCGAAATAGTTCCTGCGATACCAACTATCCTCCAATGCCGAGGACTTTCGCAAAAGGTCGTCCTGCCTGCGCCTTGCCTTGCCCGAATCGAACAGGCCTTTAATACCCGAATAGAGCCCCAGCGCTCCATTCACTCCTGTCAATAAAGAAAATGTGTCCATACGTTTTTTTGCTACAAAAGAAATATCAAAGCAACGCGACAAGGTTGCCAAAATGCCAAAAATCAATAATTATCAAGAAATTAGCATTATAGCAACCAAAAAAGATTAAGGGCATATTATCTTCGCGAATAAAGATAAAAGCTATGGTCAAAAGCAAAAGAAACGGTTGTGTCACCATCGACGATGTACACAACGAGACGCTGTCGCTCTTCCATCGCCTTATACAAAGGCTCGAAAGACTGACAGCAAACTGCGAAGATCCCGGCACCATAAATCAAGCCCTCAAAACCACAGCCGACTTTCTTGTCAAGCTCAACAAAGAGCGCGAGCAGAGCGACGACGACCTGGGCGCTCTGCTGCAACAGACGCTGAAAGGCATCGAGGGTTAAAGCCATTGGGGCGGGACAAAAAAATCGGGCGTGTCACAAAAGACACGCCCGATTTATGCAATCGAAAGTAAAAATCTCATCACTCGATAATCTTCTCCATCTCTGCAATGTTATCTCCGCGGTAACGCACCACCCCCTCGCCGTCCACCAGAATGTAATAGGGGCAACGATCTATGCCATACAACTGCAGCACAGCGTTGTGCCAACCGCGCAGGTCGGTAAGCTGTGTGCCCGCCAAAGCATTGTCGCTCATAGAGACACACCAAGTGTTGTAAGAGGTATCGAGAGAAACTGCCACAAGCGCAAGAGCATCTCCCTTGCGTGCAAGCAATTCCTTGAGCATCTTCTGTCCGTTCACAGAGGCCTTGATTCCCGAAGACCATATCGACAGAATTACATCCTTTCCACGGCCCGCAATATCGGAGAATCGGCAGGACTTGCCGTCGGCTGCAGCCTGCACAAAATCGACATAAGACTTGCCTACCGCAGTGTTCAACACACCGCTATAAAGGTTATGCAGATATTTTATTACCACATCCTCCTTTTCCTGCGCAGGCAAAGCCTCAATCATACGCACGCAGTCGGCAGGCGATATTATACCATTGTATTTCTTTATAAAATAAGGAGCGAGTTTATTGCCCATATTACGCTCTATGGCACGGGTGACCACTCCGCTGCTGTACATTGCAGTGACAGCCATAACATCGTCGGCTTCCTGCACAGCCATCTGCGAGAGCGTGGGAATGTCTCTCTTTTTATTGTGATAACGTGTGTATATCTCCTTCACAAGAAAAAGCGAATCGTTTACGCGCTGCAGCTCACCGTTCAATGTGGAGCCTGTCAAAATATCCCTCGCTGCAGAGATGGAGACACCCACCCACGACGAGTCGGCCACAAAATCCACTTTATTCTTCACAGCCCCCTCGCGCGTGTAAGTAACCACACTGCATATACAGGGAGTCTCCGCGTCGGTCGAAAAATGAAAAGCAGCGTCCCTCACTACGGTACGGCCAACTATGCGACTCTCGCCCGACTGCTGCGTTACCACGAGAAAGATACTGTCGCCGTCGGCAATTTTACCATCGGAGACCTTTCCCTCGACATTTACATAGCCCTCGCTGCAAGCAGAAAGCAGAAACGCAAAAAGTATATAAAATATATTTCTTATCATTAAATTCACTATTGATTGATGCTGCCCGACATCATATCGAGCAATTCGTTTGTAATAGCCTGCTGACGTCCCTTGTTATACTCACGCACAAGCTCTGTTATGAGGTCGTCGGCATTGTCTGTTGCAATCTGCATTGCCATCATACGCGCCGCGTGCTCCGCAGCAGTAGAATCGAGCATAACAGAAAACAGATTGAGCGCAACCACTTTGGGCAGCAGCTCGTGAAGCAATGCCGCGCCGTCGGGCTCCACGATATAATCTGTGGGAACCACGGCAGCCTCACCGGCCTTTAAGGCGTCGATGTTTATAGGCAGATAGGTATCGCACTCCACAGTCTGCTTCGCAGCCGAGTGAAAGTGAGTATATACAATCTCCACTTTGTCCACAAGCCCCGAAGAGAAACTTTGCATAAAAGCCGTTGCGGCCTGCGCCGCAGGGTTGTACGAGGGCGATGCAGCCTGCTCCATAAGAAAGAGATTCTGCTCGAGCCCCATCTTCTTAAAAGCCTCATACATCTTTTTTCCCACCGGATAGAGCTCCACCTCCACTCCGTTGGAAATATAATCGGCAACGCGCTTCCTTGCCAAGCGTATGACATTGGCATTGAAACTGCCGCAAAGGCTCGACGAAGAGGATATGGCTACAATTGCCACCCTCTTTGTCTCACGCTGCGCGGTAAGAGGTGTCTCCACGGTGTGCAAAGCACCCAGAAATGCGGTAAGAATCTCGTTGAGTTTCTCTTTGTAAGGGCGCACTCCCTCGGCCGCACTCTGCGCACGACGGAGCTTTGCCGCAGAGACCAACTTCATTGCCGATGTAATCTTCTGCGTATTCTTTACCGATTGTATTCTTTGCTTTACCTCTTTAAGATTCATAAGAACGATTATTTAAGCGTTGCGATAATCTCGCCGGCAATCTTTTGCAGTATATTTGTCACGTTCTCGTCTATCACGCCCGAAGAGAGCACATCGAGCACATCCTTGTGTCGGGTGCGCAGGATATCGAGGAAAGCAGTCTCAAACTCGGGCACCTTGTCGATAGATATTCCCGCAAGCAGATTATTCACGCCACAATAGAGCACGGCCACCTGCTCGCCCACAGGCACGGGAGAGAACTGCGGCTGCACAAGCAGCGCGTTATTGCGACGACCTCTCTCAATGACCATCATAGTAACCGCATCCATATCACTGCCGAACTTTGCAAAAGCCTCGAGCTCGCGGAACTGCGCCTGGTCTATTTTCAAGGTTCCTGCTACCTTTTTCATCGACTTAATCTGTGCGTTACCACCCACACGCGACACCGAGATACCCACATTCACAGCGGGGCGGAATCCCTGATTGAAGAGGTCGCTCTCGAGGTAAATCTGTCCGTCGGTGATAGAAATTACATTTGTGGGGATATATGCCGACACGTCACCCGCCTGCGTCTCAATGATTGGCAGAGCCGTGAGAGAACCGCCGCCCTTCACCTTGCCCGCAAGCGATGGAGGAAGGTCGTTCATCTTCTCGGCAACCTCCTGCTGGTTTATAATCTTTGCTGCACGCTCAAGAAGGCGCGAGTGCAGATAGAAGACATCGCCCGGATAGGCCTCGCGTCCCGAGGGACGGCGCAGAATGAGCGACACCTCACGATAGGCCACAGCCTGCTTCGAAAGGTCGTCATATACCACAAGAGCGTGGCGGCCCGTGTCGCGGAAATATTCGCCTATGGCAGCACCCGCCATAGGTGCATAGTACTGCATAGCCGCAGTGTCGGAAGCTGTGGCAACCACCACAACCGTATAGTCGAGTGCACCGTGCTGACGCAAAGTATTCACTATCGACGCCACAGTTGAACCCTTCTGTCCCACCGCCACATATATACAATAGACAGGCTTTCCCGCCTCGTAGTTGGCACGTTGGTTTATTATGGTATCAATTGCAATTGCAGTTTTTCCCGTCTGACGGTCGCCAATTATGAGCTCGCGCTGTCCGCGACCGATGGGTATCATAGAGTCGATGGACTTCAAGCCCGTCTGCAGAGGCTCGTTCACCGGCTGACGGAATATCACACCGGGAGCCTTTCTGTCGAGCGGCATTTCAAACTTCTCGCCAGCGATGTCACCCTTGCCGTCGAGAGGCTCTCCAAGAGGAGTTATCACACGTCCGAGCATCTGCTCACTCACATCGAGCGAAGCGATGCGCCCCGTGCGTTTCACCATCATACCCTCCTTGATTTTTTCGGTAGAGCCCATCAGGATGGCACCCACATTATCCTCCTCGAGGTTCATCACAATAGCCTTTACACCGTTCTCGAACTCAAGAAGCTCGTCCGACTCGGCATTCTGCAAGCCATAGATGCGCACCACACCGTCGCTCACCTGCAACACGGTACCCACCTCTTCGTACTTTGCACCGTTGTCGATACCTTTCAGCTGTTCGAACAAAACCTCGGATACTTCACTTGGTCTGATATTCATTATACTAATTTTCTTGTTTCTTTAACTAAAGTTTTTCTTATAGTATCAAGCTGCCCTCTCACGCTCGCATCGATGCGTTTATAATCGGCCTGGCTTATAAAGCCGCCGATAATTGAGGGCTCCACAATATTTACGATCTCAACACCCGCATTCTTGTGTTGCGACACAAACGACGCTATGTCGTTGCGTGTGTCGGCAGACATAGGCACGGCCGTTGTAATTTTTATATTGAGTATGCCTTTATTCTTGCGATACAACGATACAAAGGAATAGGCTATGTTCAAGAGCAAATCCTCGCGCTGGGCTTTCACCACAAGCGTAACGAAATTCCTGAATTCCTGCAACTGCGACACACATCCGCACACGGCCTCCACTTTTACATCGACGCCGAGCGATGGATTCTTGAGAATTGGCTCAATCTCCTTGGCCTCGCGCAAGAAATCCCGCAGTTTCTTCATACAATTGTATATAGCCTCCTCTACCCCCTGCTCACAAGCATACCGATAGAGAGCCTTCGCATAACGCATTGATATTCTACCGGCACTCATTGTTTCTTATCCTTTCCTTTTATAGCCTCATCAACAAGCTTTTCCATATAGGCCTGCTGCGCTGCATCACTCGACAAATTGGCGCGAAGAATCTTCTCGGCTATCGCAAGAGAGAGCGACGCCACCTCGTTGCGTATGTCGCGCAAAGCCCCCTCTTTCTCAAGTTCGATGACACGCTTCGCATCGGCCAGCATCTTTGCAGTCTCCTCCTCGGCTTTCTCGTGCGCCTCTTTTATAATCTGCTCTCTTGTGAGCGCAGCCTCGCGCAGAATCTTCATCTGCTCGTCACTCGCCTCCTTGAGAAGAGCCTTGCCCTCGGCCTGAATATCGGCCAGACGCGCATTTGCAGCCTTCGCATTTTCGAGCGCTTCGTCTATGAAACGTTTGCGCCCTTCAATCATCGAAGTAATTGCCGGGAACCCAAATTTTGCAAGAATAAAAAACACGATGCCGAATGCCACAAGCATCCAGAACAGCAATCCTGCATCGGGTAATAAAATAGACATTACAACCTTTTATTACATCAATATTACAAGAATTGATACAAGGATGGCAAACATAGCCACACCCTCGATGAGCGCAGCAGCCAGAATCATACTCGAGCGGATATCACCCGAAACTTCAGGCTGACGAGCCATAGACTCCAACGCGGTAGACGCAATGCGGCTGATACCCATTGCAGCACCAATTACCACTACACTTGCAGCAATCGCTGCCACTGACTTTGAAAGGCTGACACCCATTGCAGCCTGCAATAAAATTGTAGAAATCATAATCTCCAAATATTATTTAATTAATACTATTATTCCTCTTTATTATGATGCTCGGGCTGCGCAAGTCCTATAAACACCGCCGAGAGCATAGTAAATACAAAAGCCTGTATAAAAGCAACCAGAATCTCCAGAATATTCATAAATACAGTGAAGAATACCGATATAACACTCATTGCGCCACCGAGATATTTGTTCACGGCAGCCGTTATAAATATGAGACACACAAACACAAGCAACGCAGTGTGCCCCGCGAAAATATTTGCAAAAAGACGCACCGTGAGAGCAAACGGCTTCACAAACACACCAAACAGCTCAATGAGCGGCATCATAGGTATGGGCACCTTCAGCCACAGAGGCACGTCGGGCCACAGAACCTCCTTCCAGTATTCACGATTGCCAAACACATTTACCGCAATAAAAGTGCAGAGCGAGAGCGCAAGTGTGACAGCGATATTACCCGTGACATTTGCGCCACCGGGGAATATGGGAATCAGTCCCATCAGGTTACTCAAAAGTATGTAAAAGAATGCCGTCAGCAGGTAGGGAGCGAAACGCGGTGTCTGCGCACCCAGATTGGGGCGTATCACATCGTTGAGCACCATTGTCACAAGAGCCTCCATAGCACCGGTGAAGCCGCGTGGAGCCCCGTCGGTGACATTGCGTTTTTTATACCACTTTGCCGTGCACAGAACGACGACCACAAGCAGCGCCGCATTTAAAAACAGTGCAAGCACATTCTTTGTGATTGAAATATCGAGCATAGGACGTGCCTCGTTTCCCTCGGCATCGAGTTCCACAATCTTGCCCTCGGCAGCGCCCTCTGTGGCTATGCGGAACCCGTTATATTCCTCGGCGTGGTGAAACACTTCCGAAGAGAAGAGTTGCCAGCCCACACGCTGGCTGTAGAGTATCACGGGGAGACTTATAGAAATATGCTTGTCGCCAAGTGTCGTTATGTGCCACTCATACGAGTCCTTCAAATGGTCGAAGATAACTTTTGTGGCATCGAACGAGCCATCGCCCGACGCCGATGAAGCCGCCGACGGCAAAGCACACACAGGCGCCGTCAGCAGAAAGAGTATCATCAATATTTTTCTAATATATACCATTCAAATATAACTAATGGAGATGTTTCTTGTAATACATACTATATAAACACTCGGGAACGAGCAACAGCAAATAATAAAGCAAAAAATTAAATGCCAATGCCGGCACCTGCCCGCGCATTACAAAAGCAGCCACAAGGATAAAGCATAGCGACACAAACATCTTTGCCGCCTTGAATCCCAAGAAGAACTTGAGAAAGTCCTTACCGCTCATACGCACAGGCATCGCAAACAGTGCCACGAGATATAACAGCAGGAAATAGACCGGTACCACCCAATGCCCATTGAAGAGATAGGCAGGGAAGCACAACGTAATAAAGAACTCGGCCACGAGCGCAATCAAAAGCACCGCAGCTACAAGTATCAAAGCCATTTTAATTCTATTCCCCATCATAAATTTATAAGTTTACCTCAACACAGGCCGTTACCACATTATTCTTCACCTCAACAAATCCCCCGCTAATTGCAAGCTCGGCGGGTGCGTCGGCACTCCAGCGTATAAGCCCCTTGCGCAGAGTGGAGATTATGGGTGCGTGGTTGCGCAGCACCGTGAAAGGTTCCTTGCCACCCGGCAAAGCTACCGAGAGCACTTCTCCCTCGAAAAGCACCTTCTCGGGAGATATTATATTTAGTTTTAATGTTGCGCCGTCCATCTTACGAGCCCCTTATTTAATCTGTTCAAGCATTTTCTTGCCCTTTTCTATGGCCTCTTCAATCGTTCCCACGTTCAAGAAGGCCTGCTCGGGCAGATAATCTACCTCGCCATCGAGAATCATATTGAATCCGCGTATAGTATCTTCTATTGAGACCATAACACCCTTTACGCCGGTGAACTGCTCGGCCACGGTGAAAGGCTGCGAAAGGAAACGCTGCACTCGACGTGCGCGGTTTACGGTAGTTCTGTCCTCGTCAGAGAGTTCATCCATTCCCAGAATCGAGATAATATCCTGCAGCTCCTTGTTGCGCTGCAATATACGTTTCACTCTCTGCGCTGTTTCGTAGTGCTCGCGTCCCACGATATTTGCATCGAGAATGCGCGAAGTTGAATCGAGCGGATCTACCGCGGGATATATACCGAGCTCTGCAATCTTGCGGCTCAACACCGTTGTCGCATCGAGGTGGGTAAAGGTTGTAGCGGGGGCAGGATCAGTGAGGTCATCGGCAGGCACATAGACAGCCTGCACCGATGTAATGGAGCCGTGTATTGTAGAAGCAATACGCTCCTGCATTGCGCCCATCTCACTCGCCAGCGTAGGCTGATAACCTACCGAGCCCGGCATACGTCCGAGCAGCGCCGACACCTCGGCTCCCGCCTGTGTAAAGCGGAAGATATTATCGATAAAGAAAAGTATGTCGTTGCTCTTGCCCTCGGCTGCGCCTGCATCGCGGAACGCCTCGGCCACGGTGAGGCCCGAAAGTGCCACCGACGCACGAGCTCCGGGAGGCTCGTTCATCTGTCCGTACACAAGAGTGGCCTGCGACTTTGCGACCTCATTGTAATCAATCTTCGAGAGGTCCCACTCGCCCTTCTCCATCGCCTTCTTGAATTCATCGCCATAGCGCACCACGTTCGACTCAATCATCTCACGCAGCAGATCATTACCCTCGCGGGTGCGCTCTCCCACACCTGCAAAAACCGAATAACCGTCGTGCCCCTTTGCGATATTGTTTATAAGCTCCATAATGAGCACGGTTTTTCCCACGCCCGCTCCGCCGAAGAGGCCGATTTTTCCGCCCTTGCAATAGGGTTCCAGAAGGTCGATAACCTTTATACCCGTGTAGAGCACCTCCTGCACTGTCGAGAGTTCCTCAAACTTGGGAGGCTCGCGGTGTATGGGGTAAGCACCTTTCTTGTCGAGTTCTTTCATTCCGTCTATTGAGGCACCCACCACGTTCATCATACGACCTTTTATCTGGTTACCCACGGGCATAGTAATGGGAGAACCCGTAGCCTTCACCTCCATATTACGGGCAAGACCTGCGGTTCTGTCCATAGCGACCGTGCGCACGGTGTCGTCACCTATATGCTGTTGAACCTCGAGAATAAGCTCTCTGCCGTCGCGGCAAGAGACAGACAAAGCATCGTGTATGGCCGGGAGTATTGTTTTGCCGTCGGCATCCTTCTCGCCAAACGTAACATCCACCACCGCACCAATGACTTGAGCGATATATCCTGTAATTTGTGGCATAAATTAGTCTGTTATGTCAAAGTAAAATTCCGCCATTATAACAAAACGGGCGAAGGCAAAGTTGTCGCGGTACAAGCCGCACAGCTCGCCTCGTCGTTACATCGGCGCGTGCATTAGCGCAAAGATATGTATTTTTTTTCAAATTTCCTAATCCCTTATGCCACCGATTGAAATACAACGAAAAAGCACCAGGAGAGACGGGAAAACGGCCTACAGCGCCAAATAAAAAAAAGACGACAGAAAGCTCTGTCGTCTTACATTATCTTTTATAAACGCTCAATTCTGTTCACAACGTGAAACATAGCGCAAATATCCTTTTTATTAATCTTGAATGCGGGGTAATTGGGCGACACGCACCACATAATACTATCGTCGTTATCGTCGGAGTGGCAACGCTTTATCATACGCGACTCATTTGTCACAATCATATAGATTTTGTCGGGGTCAATCTCGCGCAGCGACTCCACTCTGTTCACTCCCACAATGTCACCCGAATGTATCTCGGGCTCCATCGATGTGCCCGACACGGGGAAATAGAACTGTGCCGACCAGTTGGGCATCGAGATATACCCCGTGGGCACTTCGTTTCGCGGGTCGAATGAATCGCGCAGGCCTGCCGTCACAGGCAGATTATTATAGAAAGGAGCAGCCTCAACCATTGAAGAGAGATTCTGCTTTTCGAGCAACATCTCGCCGTGCCCAAGCAGCAGCCACGCGGGCGAAATATCGTTAAATGTGTTCAGCAGCGAGTAGACAAGCTCCATTCCCACCTTGCCGTCCTCGTTCACCTGACGATTAAGAGTTCTTTGCGGTATTCCCAGAATCTTGCTTGCACTGTTTGCATTTATCTTCTTGTATTTGAATACACAGAGTATTCTGCTTTTTATAGTTCTCTCCATATAAATTTTAAGTTCCCGCAGGCTGTCACGCCGCAAGCCTTTGTTTAGATTTAATACAAATTAGCCATTTTTTACTATTTTAGTCAAATTTGCAACTGTTTTTGCTATTTAGTCGTTATATTTGCAGCCACATTTGGCTATTTAGTAAAATCAAGTAACACAAAACAGCCGAATCACAAGCTAAAAAAGGCTAAAAACGTTTTATGGGGACAAACTTACAAAAATAGAATAAAACACAAAAGAAAATTACAATCGAATTTAAAATGGAAAGTAGAGATTTAATCAAAAGCAAACATTTTTTCGAGTGTATTATCGAAAAATGTATGGAGTGGATAGTGTTTCTGTTCTACTCACTAAAGGGAAAGAGAGCGTGGACAAGCAACCTCACCGAGAGCTACCACATTTATGAAAAGCACAGAGAAAAGCAGTACACAAAGGATTTTCTCGCCGCACGGGAAAAGATACTCAAGCAAAACAAATACAATATGGAGATAAAAGAACTCCCCGGAGGCGACCGTTACACCGTGGGCGAGGTTATATTGAGCCGCAAGAAAAAAGAGATAAGCCGAGCCACACTATGCATAAAAGAGAGCGACAACTGCGACAACAAACTTATATACTGGAAATTTACAAAATAAGACACTATGCGAGCAACCACTTTAATGACAGCACAGATAACCAGCCTTGCACTTATAATAGGCTGTGCCGATAACTTTCTCGAAAAGCCCCTGCCCAGCATACTTTTCATTTCGTCGTTCATTATATTTGCCGCGTGCAGCATATACATAGGACGACACGAGAAAGAGATTATACGCGACAATAACCGCAGACACGAGCGCCGCCTCAAGACAAGCCTCTAAAAAAAAGTGCAGCAATTTATAAATTGCTGCACTTTTTTTTTACACCCTATCGCACAGGTTTGTCGCGCAAGAGAAGTATATGCGCAATAGCATCAGCGTTTTCTTTGTTCAAAGCCCTGTAGAGCGCGGCGCTGTCACTCTTCACAAAGTCGAGCCAGCGGGCAAGCAGCGACACCGCCACAAACTCCTCGCAAAAGGCCGACAAAGCACCGCCCTGCGAGCTCTTCCAGTTGGCAGGCATCGCAAGCAGAAAAGAATCCTTGTCGCCACCTTTCACAAGCGAAGCGTAAGGCAGCATCACATTGAGCAGCTCCACAAGAGAAGCACTGTACATAACATCTATTTTCACATCATCGTCGGCTGTGGCGGCCAGGAGTTCCGGTGCAGAGAATTTCATACCAAGATGAGCGGTACACTTCTGCAGCTTGTCCACAATCTTATCTTTTACTATTACAATTTCCATAAAAACTAACGTAAACGGTTTTCCCAGACAGTTGCCACAGAGAGTTCCGCACCCACGATGCGGCTTTCGACCTTCACTCTCCCCGACAACGCAATTACATAATACTTATAAGAGTGGGTGGGGAAATAAGAGAAAACAAGGTCATTGAAATCTCCCACCCTTTCACGCGCATCAACCAATTTGAAATGCACCCCATCGTTGCTACACAACAAACAGCAGAGCAGGCTGTCACCCTTGCCCATCCTCACCGATGCGTGCAGAATAAACTGCAAGATTCTTTTAGGCAGCTTCGTGCCCCACGTCTGCGGACGTGTAAAAAGCAACACCCCGGCACTCGAAGAGGCGAACCCCTTGTGCAAAACTCCCACGCGGCTCTTTCCGCCCACCGTTCTCAACCCCAGTTGATAAGGATATTTGTCGGCAAAAAAGGAATAGCTCCTGTCAGCTTTAGCCCACACACGCGACGACAAAGAGTACACATAGGAATAGGAGTGAGCGGGAGATGACACCCACAGCTCATTCTCCGCGGCAATGTAGCCCACCACCGCACTGGTCAGATACTCGGCAAAAGAGACATCGTCCACGGACAATGCCACACCTGACGCCGAGGCGATGCGGCAGAATATATCACCCTCCTCGACACGCTGCATAAGATGCGAGCGCGAGTCAAGCGCTCCCGACAGAAGCCCTATCGAACTCCCCTGCAAAAGCATAAGCCCCCTCTGCCCCACAAACACCACACCCGAGTCTACGCTGCAAAGCGACTCACCCGACAGGCACACCTCACGCGAAAGAGGATGTGCCGCAGAATAGACAAGCGCACCCGACGCGTCGCACGACAAAGCCCATATTCCGTCGCAACAGAAAACAAGCAGAGGGTGCTCGCCAAACTGTCCCTGCGAAAGCGCCATCGTGTTACTACACACGGCAAGAATATCCTCCTTCGACGGCTCATAGGTATTCTTTGCAGGGAAAATAAAAGGATTGCCTACAGCCGAGACTTTGAGCACATTGCCCCGCCTCTCACAAATATTCACCTCGTCGAGCCCGTCGAAATTCTCCACAACCTCCCACGACGAGTCTATGGCAATATCCTCAATTGCCACATTCCTCTCATATATGCTACACTCCTCAATTACAATTGTAAAAGAATCACCGGCAACAGGATTCAAGAAATGCACGAGCCTCAAAGTACCAAGCCCGTCGGTGTGTTCAAAAAGCCGGTCGCCGTAATACCATTTACTGCCATCGAAAGTAATCACATAACTGCCGGGGACACCCGAGAAATAACTCACAACATTCTCCATCGAATATATGGCAGGCTTGCTGCCGTTGAGCAGAGTACCCTCAATGCGAGCCTTTGCACCCAGCCCGTAGCCATTGACAAAGAACGCGGCATTCAAAGAAGCGTGTTTCTTCAGCGAAAAGGCCTTCTTGTATATAACATCGCCGAACTTTATCGCATAGATAATCTCCACAGCCCGCGCATCGGGGTACATAAGATAAGGCGTAATATAATAAATACCCTCTTTCACCCCCACAAGAAGAGACTTCTCAAACTCACGTTTCACAAGCGCCTCGCCCTGCGTCGTTTTTATTTTCGTTGCCACCACGGCATAGTCGGCCACAGTCTCATCGGCACCCGATGGCACACAAGAGCAATACCCATAGCCCTTGAAAAACGCTTCGTTCACGCCCGCCAGATGCAGGCGCCCATTGAAGATATAACTATATGCCGCGCCGCGTCCACACAGGGCCCCGTCGTCATCGCCAAGCCTTTCGCACAAGGCAAGACTCGAGAGCGAGACATCCTTCAGCCTGTCTATAGCTACACCCTTAATATCATATTCCGCCACACGATAAAAGAGAGCCGCGCCCGTGACATCGCTCATCAGTTCACTCTCGGTTTTGTCCACATAACGGTCGTATCCACTGCTCGAAGAGCTACTCCCTACACCGTTGGACACCCTGTGACCATATATGGAGCCCGACGAGAATACATCTATACCCACGACAACATTTTCCCACGCATCGAGATTTATCTGTGTAAAGACAAACTCGGGCAGGAAGCCCAGAATCTTCACCCTGTGTTTGCTATAAGTGCCGGGATTCGAACTCACCGCCTCGGTAGCAAAATTACGATGGTCGCGCGAAACATTGTTTATCACACTGTCGTCATCGACATAATATACCTGCGAGTGACAGATGTAACTGCCGTCGTAAAGCCTCAACGCATATCTGAAGAGCGCCCTGTCCACATAGTAACCCTTGCCGTGCAGCTGCGAAAGGCACTGGTCTAAATAACCTTTTGAGGCATTCGGCCAGTAATATCCCTTGTCCGAGACATCACCCGTAACACCCCACATATACTCCTCGTCGGTAACCAGAGTCTCCACCGCCGACTTATACGTAATCATCATATCGGGCATTTCGGGCCTCTCGCCGAGCCACACATACTTCCCCGATTTATATATGAGATAGTAAGTTGTGCAGCCGGCCACACAGCACACCACATTGTCGAGAAACTCCACGCTCACAACGCCGTTCAGCTGCGGAAAAAGTTCAGCCCCGCCGTCGTCAGCCGTCAGCAGATTATAATCCTTGTCATAGAAATGCACACGGCCACTGCCGTCAGACAGCAGACACAGCAAAGTCTGCGTAGCAACGTGCCAGAAGAGCTTGGAGTAAACACCCGCGAGCTCCGTCTCGTCATAGCGGGAAGAGACGGGGCACATACACCCGTCGCGCATTGTCATATTTACGAGTTCCATACACTCGCCATCGGCAACCAGCAGGTCGTCACTGTTTCGCGTGAGACCTTTAAAAGAAAAACTTTTCTTCATACAAACAAATTAATTACGCAATGAGAAAAAACGCAACAGACACCACACGACACACAGCAGCAGGGCACACATAAAAAGCTGCAACGCCGAGGGAAAGCCCTTCTCCACCCCCTTCACGCTCACGACACGCTCCTTGTAAAGGGTGTCGCGCAGAAGAAAAGTATCCACGCGCACCCTCTCGCGGAACAGGGTACGTACCCTCTCTCGCACAACAGTGTCGGCTCTGCGTTCTATGAAGATGCTGTCGTGTACAAATATGCTGTCGCGCAGCAACCTTTCCGAGTGTAGGTGGGCCGTGTGCTGTAAAGCATCCACCTTGCCGCGAGTGCTACAGGCAAGCAAGAGCAGCAAAAGGCTAAACAACCCTATTTTTCTTACAAGATTCATAATTCTCGATGTACCCCTTCAAGTAACCGTTACGTTCAATAGCCTTGAGACTGAAAATATAATACAAAAAGTCGAGCACCTTGAAGAGCGTGCTGTGCTCATTGGTTATCATACGTGCATTGCGCAGGATATTTGTACCGTAGAAATAGACAGCCACATACATCATAAACGACACGCAGTGCACAGCCGCCTGCACCTCACCCTTGAGATGCCCGAGCAGATATATAGATGCAACCATCACAAAATAGACACCCGCATCCCTGAAAAAGCGCAAAGCCTTTCTGAAGCTCCACTCCCTGTGATTACACAAATCGGCCGACATACCCACCACAAAATTAAGCGCAAAAAGCAGTACAAGCCCGTAAATATCATTCTTTATAGGGAAGAGCAACCCCGCCACGTTGGCAAGCAACGAAGCAATAATCAGTTTCAAGCTATCCATAACCTCACTGCTCCATATATTTCACCAAAGTAAACTCACTGCGTGAGCGGAACATCACATTCTGCCCGGCCATAGCCCCCTCAAGTGTAATCTCACTCTTGAGTTCGTCGAGCCCGAAGTCGTCATACTTTATAAACTCCTCCTCGCCGTCAATGCTCACAAGCAAATCCACGGGATAAGGCCCTTTCTTGTGAACCCTCACCCTCACATCGCCCCCTTTGCACACCAGCGGCACACTCTCCCAACACCCGCCTTTGCAGGCGAAATCCAAACATACAGCAGCCATATAAATCACTCTTTTCTCAATTTACCACACCACGACAACGCAAGAGCCATAAAAGCATTTGCGGCCGCGCTATTTTCAAACACATTATAGAGCAAGGCAGCACACTCATACGCCACGGCAGTGAGCAGAGGGTTCGACGGCGGGCAGTTTATTCCCACCTTTGCGTCGTATGCCGCTTCGTACACAAAATGCTCCACAAGCGGCATCTCACCCTCGGGCAGAGAGTAGAAACGGAGTACCGGTGCCCCGTCGGCCGAAAAGCCCTCTACACACACAGGCTTCGAGCAACCGCCACGCGTGAGCACATTACCTTGTGCCGCAGCCAACGGCATGCCCGCAGGCACAAGCTGCGTGCAAGGCCTCATCCACCCTTTCATCTGCAACGATAGCAAAGAGACAAAATCGTCGGGCAGCACAATCTCGCCGCCGCCATCGCCCCTCGCTGTCACCGCAATCTTATCCGCCGCACAGCTCTTGGGGTTCAGCGCGCCGCAGCTTTTATTCTGCTGCACAAAGAGCACTGCATCGCCCACAAGCCCAGCAATAGTCACGTCTATCGAACGGGTATCCTCGCTCAACTGCGCCAGGGCCTCCTCGCCCGTTGTCTCGTTAATGAGCAGCCTCACCTTGTCAATTATAAAATCGGCAGTTATCATAACCAATTAGGAAAAGAGACACCCTTCAACTCGGCTACAGCCTTCACCGCAGCTTTGTTCTGCAACTCGGCCAGCGTGCAGTTGTAAGGCTCGGCCATAAGCAAAGCACGCGCCTGCTGCATATTTGTAACCTCCACAAAGGGAACCACACCCTCGTCGGCACGTTCATTGGGCACATCGTCGGCGCTCTTTTCCACCTTGCCACGTTTTATTTCACCCCTCTTAAATGCCTCGCTGTTCTCTATCGCCTGCTGGTAAAGCGGATTATCGGTAGAATACTGCGCGGGATATACACCCGTTGAGTTTATCATACCACCTGTAAACTCCACACGGATAAGCGCTTTGCCCACCCTGAAGAAACTATTTCTTTCTATCTGTCCGTGAATCTCGTATGTAACTTTTTTTCCCATATAAATATATTTTTAAGCGGTGCGCACAAGGCGCACCGCAATTCGTTAATAAAACATCAAGCTGCAATTATCTCACCGGTATACTCAACCCAAGTAGAGCCGTTGTAAGTGACTACACTGCCCGAAGCAAACCACAATTTCTGCTCACCGTTCACGGTGTGTTTCACGTCGGCTGTGAGCACCACCACATCGTTGGTATTAGGCGATGCAGGCAATGTAGCCGCACTTATCACACGCGAAGTGCCGGGTATATCGCTCTCGGCCGACGAGCCGTTTACCCAAATGTGGCTGTAACCCTTGAGGCAGAGACAGTCGATAGTCATTACCACCTGACGGCTTGCCTCCTCACCGTCCACATTCTCGGTTTTCGAGTCCTCGTTCTTCATATAGTAGCGCACGAGACCATTCACGTCAATCAAGCCACCGCAATTAGAGTAACCCAGAGCGTCGAGTGTGGGGTCGTGCACGAGGTCGATGTCGCCAAATACCGTGTGTATGCGGGTACACTCAAAGCCGAACGTATTACCACTTGTCACGTTGATATTCTTGTGCAGTGTGAGGTCAATCTTCTGAATATCGTTAAGCAACTGCTTGCCGAGCAACCATATAGCTTTCTTGGTGCAGTTAAAGCCGGTAAATTTCACCATCGACAGGTTTATCAAGTCGGCAAATGTAATCTTTGAAGCAAGGTCATACTGACGCTTGAACTGCCAGCGGATACCCTTTGAGAAATAGTCCCACTGATATCCCATCGCGGCATCCATCGCCTGCACCTTGAATTTACCGGGCTGTCCCACCCACGCGGTGCGGCAACTCTCGAGACGGAACTGGCGCAAAATAGCCTCGGCAATCTGTGATTTATTGAACTGTATGCGTTTCTTCTGCGCAGCAAAGTAGTCACTCACAATGCTGTTACAGAGCTGTTTTTGCAAGTACATACGCTCGGGCACAGGCACGATGGTACTGGGCGCAATGAACTTCTGTGTCTCATAGGCCGCCGACGAAAGAAGTATAACCTCGGTACCCGCAGGAATTGTGGGCACGGTGCAGTAATCGTCGGTGGGATTTGTCTTGGGGCCGTTCACAGCCATAGCGATGGGCGCCTCGGTGGTACTATTCTTGCCCACGAAAAAGAGCATAAGGTCACTGCCGGGCATCTCAATCTGTCCTGTGGAATCGTAGCCGTTCACACCTTTACAGATAGCAGTGAAATACTCCTGGAAAATTTTTCTCTCACCCGTGGTCGAGAAAGGAATCTCGGCACGTGTGGCACCAATTCCGTTGTACACCTCGTTTGTGTAGGCCTTGGAGCGTTTGTCGTCGATGAGATAATGGTCCACCTCGAACGATGTCACACGCACCTGACGGCGTATTCTTCTTTTAATTGTGTCAATTATACTCTCGTCGCTTGCGATGCTCACAATCTGGTCATCCACCTCCGAGTCAATGAAACCGGGGCTCAACTCCGCAGAGTTCGACACCGTGGTGGCATCACCCGCACCGTGAGCGGCCAAGCCGCCAATACCCTTTGAGGGCTTCACTCCACCGGGAGCCACCACCGTGGCCATAGCCAGAGAGAGACCGGCCTGCTCATCGGCAAAGAGAGCAAGAGCCAACGACACTAACGACAGAAGAACAAACAGAGGGTTCTTCTTGCAAAAAGTAAAAAATCTTTTCATTGTGTATAAAAATTAAGTTAAGAAAGTTAAGCATTCAAAGCATCTTCGATGAGAGAATTGCGACGTCGGGGGCGCGAAGTGTCGGGAGCGGTGCTGCTCATACCCTTGGGCATACCGTCGCCAAAGTCCTCCTTGAGTCGCTGTATATTTGTGTTGCGCCCTTTTATGTCGCCCGCCGCAAAGGCATCCTCCACATCCTTCTCATAGTTCAGCGCGTGTTCAAGAGCCACGCACACATCCTGCGAATAATTACCCGACAGGATAGGCATTGCAAGCCTCTCCCACACACTATTCATAAACTCGGCAGGCTCATAGCCGCGCTCCCTGCAAAAGTTCTCTATCACGGCGCGGCTCCTCTCGAGGTTACTTTCATACTCGCGGCGGTCGTTGGCAAGGCGCAACACCTCCTCGCGCCTCTCCTCGTCGGCCTTCATCATCTCTTCAAACTCGGGAGAGCCCTCGTCAAAGTTCATCATCGAACGACCGAAATACCTCGCCATAGCAGAGTGAGCGTTACGCCTGCCCTCCACCATATCGGCAAGCATCTGTGCGAGACGAGGGTCGCGTCCCAGCACGTCGGCAAGACGTTCGTTCTGCTCGCGGTTCACAAAGAGATGCTCAAGCAGAGCCTCCTGCGAAAGCTCGTCACCGATGTCAAAGTCCTCGCCAAAGAAACTCTTCAACCCATACTCGAGTTTCTCATAGGGCGAAGCAGTCTCCGCGCCTTGAGCGGCACCGGTGACAGCTGCTGCATCTGCGGCCCCGCTCCCTGGGATACGGCTCGCCGCAACACTGTTTTTAAGATTCTTTTCCATAAATATTCAGTTAAAATTGTTGAAATGTTTTCGTCGGCAAAGGAAATATCAAAACTGCGCGACAAGGTTGTCATAATACAAATATCACCTTGCAAAAACACCACAAATCACACCCCTCGCACATATTATATACAAGGTTCGCCACATAGCCACAAATGACTGACATAAGAATCGCACAAACATTTTAAAAGTGAAAATATCGCTCACTCAAGGCACTACAATGTTTATTTACGAAAAATGAAAACAAATTGGTAAAAACGCAACCATTTAGCCTAATATGGCTATTAACTTTGCAACAGAAAACACAAAAGCACTATGGAAAATACAAATAACCGTACAATACGCAAGATGCGTAAAGAAGATGTCACAAAGGCATTCTTCGACACAATGAAAGAGGTGAGAAAAGAGAATCCGCTTGTCACACAGAACGAGGTCATCGAAATGGCCGTAAAGAGCACAGCACCCCGTTTCTATGTAACATTCGAGAACGCCCGTCGATACATTTCTCTGATGGCACGCAAAAAGAAGATTCCCATTGTGAACGAGAACAAGCTGAAGATGTACAAAGAGATATACAACAGGTACATAAAAAGAATAAAGGAGACAAGCGAGCACTACCGCTATATGATACTCGAGCGCATCATAGAAGAACCCGCACCCTCATTCTACCTCGATGCAGAGACCTTCAAAGGAATAGTTTACAAAACACTGCGTGAACGCAGAATGGCATTGCAATAATATGGAGACAAAAGAGATTACCATCGCACACAAGAAGATAAAAGAACGCATAGAGCTCTACACACACTACACGGGTGAGGCCCGACGCGACGCAGGGCTGCCCGCAAGGCTTGCCGCAAACTTGCAGGCCTCGAACGAGGATGCCACACAGCTGTGCGACCACATAGAGAACGCCGCCATCGAGGCACGCAACATCGTTGCAAACTATTTCACACACTGCACAGCAACAGTTACAGACGATGCCGAGAGCGGCGGGTGCGCCCACCATTTCGCAATGAAAATACCAACCCTCTACCCCGCCGAAGCCGTGCAAGCCCTTGTCTCAACCATAGAGAACTACATCTTCAGGCGAGCCCTGCAAGAGTGGCTTATGCAGCACCGCCCCGACGAGTCCATTCTGCAAGGCAACGAGGTGAAAGCAGCCACGCAACAGCTGCATCGCCTGCTCACACAGCGCAGTAAACCCGTCGCAGCCACCGCCACGAGCAATAAAAACATAAAAATCTGACACACTATGAGAAACACCATACTGATAAAGAGAGACGAGTTGCAACAGCAGACCGACTTGAGAAACTTTTATATGGGCGAGTCGGCCAAACGCAAAGACAACGACGCCGACACCCTGCAAAGCAGCACCGAAGAAAAAGAACTATTCGTTATGCTCCAGTCGAGAGCATTGAACGAGCTTGTCACAGCTGTTGGGCTTCGTTTCTCCTTTATCAATTACAGCATACAGGAAGAGTACATCGAGATAACCTTCAACACCACCGACGAGCGACGCAGCCACCTGCTTCCTATGCTCAAGCAAGCAATCATCGACTATCTTGTAAACGAGATAAATATGCAGTGGCTGCTCCTGCGTCAGCCGGCTATGGCACAACCCTATATGTCGCTGCGGGCGAGCCTCTACAGCAACGTGCAGCAACTCTTTGCAAAGTTCTACAACGGCAGCCCCGTGCGCCGCCGTTCAACCAATCTGGCAGGAATATGAAAGCGACTCTCGAAGAGACAATCAAAGAAAACATCAAACGGCTGGGAAACATCTCGGCCGTTTATAATCCCATCACAGGCGAAGGCTCCACCTCGGTCGCACGCAAAGAGATATGCATCGAGGGCTTTCCGCTCCCCACGATACACCTCCCCGCCACAATGCTCGACGACAGCCGTGTCGCCACACTCATAGAGAAAGGCACAGCGGGATATCTGCAAAGCGAAAGCGGCAAAGCCCCCACAAGCAAACAGCAGCTCGCCCTGTGGCTCGACTTCTGCCTCATACGCATAAAACACGACTTTGAATACTGGGCAAGGACAATGACCACCATCTCCGACAAAGGAAAAGGACGCGACATACCCTTCACCCTCAACAGAGCACAGCGGCAATACCTCGCCGCAATGGAGAAACTACGTCTGGCAGGCAAGCCCATCGACATCATCTTGTGCAAGGCGCGTCAATGGGGCGGCAGCACCCTCACACAGCTCTATATGCTGTGGATACAGCTTGTGCACCGCCGCAACTGGAACAGCGTCATCTGTGGCGACATAGAGAAACAATCGTCCATCGTGGCAGGAATGCTCGCCAAGGTCATCAGCCGCTACCCCCGCTGGGCCACAGGCGGCAAGCAGATCACCACATCCCCCTACCAGGGCGCACAAAAGACAAGAGTCATCAGCTGGAGCAACAGCCGCTACTCACTCGGCTCCTCACAAAAGCCCGACTCACTGCGCAGCGAAGATATCAGTATGGCACACCTCACCGAGGTAGGACTGTGGAAAGCCACACAAGGACGCAAGCCCGAAGACCTCGTTCAGTCAATCTTCGGCTCCATAGCCGGCGGCCCCTACACCGTGAAGATACTCGAGTCCACAGCCAAGGGCGTAGGAAATTTCTTTCATCGCACCTGGATAGAAGCCGTCGAGGGGCGCAATAATTTCACCCCAGTCTTTGTGCCGTGGTACAGCATCGACATATACAGCAAACCCATAGCAACGAGCGACTACCCCGCCTTCATCGAGAGTATGAACGAGTATGAGCAGCAGCTCTTCACCCTTGGCGCCACCCTCGAAGCCATAGCGTGGTACCGCGACAAACGCCGCGAGATGCCCGACGAGTGGCGCCTCTTCTCCGAGTTCCCCTCAACTGCAACCGAAGCCTTTCAGAGCAGCGGCCGACGCATTTTCCGCATCACCTATGTCAATAGCATACGCAGCGGCTGCGTGCCACCCACCTTCAAGGGCGACATCGTGAGCCGCACCGTAACCGACGAGCAGGGACGCCGCACCCGTGTGACACAATTCATCGCCGCCGCACCCGGCGAGCCCACCGACGAGAACAGCCTGTGGGTGTGGCTTATGCCCGACAAAGAACAGCAGCTGCGCGACCGATATATAGTAACCGTAGACGTGGGCGGCACAAGCGACAAAGCCGACTACTCCTGCATTGTGGTAGCCGACCGCCTTGCTATGCTCGACGGCGGCGTGCCCGAGATTGCAGCCTGCTGGCACGGCCACATAGAACACGACAAGCTTGCGTGGAAAGCCGTGGATATAGCCCGCGCCTACGACAACGCCCTTCTCATCATCGAGAGTAATACCCTGGAGACCGAGGGCACCGAAGGCGACAATTTCGAGTATATCCTCAACGAAATCGCCGGCAACTACAGCAACCTCTACAGCCGCACCTCGCAGCAAGAGATAAGACAGGGACGCCCTCGCCGATGGGGCTTTCACACCAACCCCTCCACCAAACCTATGGTGATAAATTTCCTTATCAAAGCCCTGCGCGACGGCCTCTACATTGAACGCTGCCTGCAAACAACCTACGAGCTCGACCTCTACGAACTCAAGGAAAACGGCAAGGAGATGGGCGCCGTCGAGGGCAACCACGACGACCGTGTTATGGCCACCGCCATACTCGTGTGGGCCTGCTACAACCACCCACTGCCCCACCGTACACAACGCGACAGCAAAGGCAAGCCCCGCAACCGCATCGTGAGCGAAGCAAGCATATAACACACCCCCGATTTGATATTTTGAGAACAAATATATACCTTTGCAACATACTTCAAATGTATTCTATATACCGCGTCGGGTTGTAGTCCCGAAGGGAGAGGGTATAGCATACATTTTACAAGACTTCTTTTAAGGCAGTTCCCGCAAGGGGATGATGGTCTTTCACGATGGCCGCCTTAAAAGGAGTCTTTTTTCATATACAAGGCAAACGCCACATAGTTCTAATTATACATTAAAATATTGAATTTTACTTTCAATATACTATCTTTGATATATTGATAGTTTATATATATAGGCTTGTCAAGTTGTAATTTGCTATAAAATTAGTACCTTTGACATATTGAATACATCCAAACAGTCTGATAAAAACAGAAAACTTGGATAAAATAACGATAGATAAATTCATAGAGGAAACGGAGGCTTTTAATAGTTATACAAACTCTCCCGTTATATTTTGGAATGGCTATAAAGTTTACAAAGTATGGAATGAACAGAATGGTAAACCAATACCAACAGGACCTCCGTTCTACGCATTAAAGGACCATAATGGTAATTTTAGATATACAAATATTGAAGAGAGCTTTGAGATACAGCCATACATACACAGGAATTAATAAGATGAGCATAAAAAAGCCTCCACGGAGTACGCGGAGGCAATAGATTACCTTCGGCATATAGCCTTATTGTGGTAAGATGTAGGTTACAAAAATAAGCAAAGAATTAATATATTACAAATATTTTTTCTACATTTACCACAAAATATTCTATTATGGCAAAAATATTAGGAATCGATCTTGGAACCAATTCATTAGGTTGGGCGATCGTCGAGAAAAACGAGGAAGAATCTTGTTTAAAAAACAAAGGAGTAAATATATTTCAAGAATGCGTCGATAAAGACAGCTATGGAAGAGAAATCCCTAAAGTACAAGAAAGAACAAAGGCACGCTCTACACGTCGTAAATATAGTCGTCGCAGAGCAAGAAAAATTGATATACTTCAAGTGCTGATTGCTAATGATTTTTGCCCACATCTCACAAATGAGCAATTAAACTCTTGGAAAACAAAGAAGCAATACCCGCTAGATAAAGACTTTCTTCAATGGCTTGCAACAGATGACAAGTATGAGAAAAATCCATTTAAAGATCGCTATATTGCATTAACACAAAAACTCGACCTGCAGAAACAAAGCGAACGTTATATTCTTGGTAGAGCATTTTACCATTTAGGACAAAAACGTGGTTTCCGAAGTAACAGAAAAACAAATAAAAGCGAAGAAGCAAAAGGTGTTGTTAAAGAAAGTATCAATAACCTTTGTGAAACAATCAAAGATAGTGGTTACCAATATTTAGGAGAATTTTACTATCATTTATATAGTGAAAAGAAGAACATTAGAAATAATGGTTTTGGTGAAGGCTTCGGATACACCGACAGAAATGCTCACTATATCAACGAGTTTAATGCAATATGCAAACAACAAGATTTAGATGAGGAGTTAAAAAACGCTTTATACAGAGCTATATTTTTCCAGCGCCCACTTAAATCGCAAAAGTGGGCTGTGGGAAATTGTACATTTGAAAAGAAAAAAGCTAGATGCCCCATATCTCATCCACGCTTTGAGGAATTCAGAATGTATCAATTTATTAATAACATCAAGATAAAAACTCCTTATGACGATAGCTTACGCGATTTAACAGATTCTGAAAGACAAGCAATTATTCCAATATTTCTTGGCAGCAAAGATTATTTTAAATTTGAAGAAATAGCCAAAAAGCTCTCTCCGAAGAATCAGTACAGCTACTACAAAGATATCTCACCAAAAGATTATCAATTTAATTACAAAATGGATTTATCGTTTAGTAGCAGCATCACAACAAGGCGATTAATCTCTGTTTTTGGTAAAGATTGGATAACTGAAATTTGCAGCACCTATCTAAAAAGCAACAACAAGAATACAGAACAAATAATAAACGACATATGGCACGCAATATTCTCATTTGATGATAAAGAGAAGTTATTTAATTGGGCTATAAATAATCTGCAATTAAACGAAGAAGAAGCCAATAAATTTAAAGAAATTTCAATAATTGACGGTTACGCATCAATGAGTCTTAATGTTATAAACAAAGCACTGCCTTACTTAAGAGCAGGCTACAAATATGACAAATCTATCATTTTGGCGAACCTTCGTAAAGTCGTAGGTGATAATATTTGGAACGATGATACTAAAAGAAATAATATAATTACCGATATAAATAACGAATACAATTTTGCCACACGAATTAGAGGAAGCAAAAAAGAACAAATAGAATGTATTTTGTTAGATGAATATGGAATAGAAAAGAAATATATCGACAAGTTGTATCACCCAACCATAGTTGAAGGATTCCGAGATGCCACAAAGAATAAGGAGGGTATTTTACAACTCAACTTCCCGAACACAAAATCGCTGCGAAATCCCGTAGTGATGCGTTCGCTATTTCATTTACGTTCACTCATCAACACCCTATTAAATAGCAAGGAGATCGATGAGAACACAACTGTAAATATAGAGATGGCTCGCGAACATAATTCAGCAAACCAACGAGCAGCCATCAAAAACTACCAAGACAAAAAGCAGAAAAACCGTATTGCATATGTAGAAAAAATTCAAACAAGATATTTCGAGGAAACTGGAAAACATATCATTCCCAACGAAACAGATATACTAAAATACCAGTTATGGAATGAGCAAAAGCACCTATGCCTTTACACCAACGCAGAAATAAGAATCTCTGATTTTATAGGCTCATACAACCGATTTGACATCGAACACACTATTCCACGTTCACGCAAAGGAGACGATTCGCTGAGTAACAAAACTTTGTGCGACAGCAGGTTTAATCGTGATATCAAAAAGGCGCATTTGCCAAGTGAGCTCAACAATTATGAAGATATTCTTGTACGGATTAAAGGTATTGGATGGTTTGAAAAAATAACCAGCCTTGAAAAGCAAATTGAAAAAGAGTATATTAAAGCAAGAACCGCTACAACTAAAGAGAACAAGGATATAGCTATTCAAAGACGCAATGAGCTAAAACTCGAACTCAAATATTGGAAAGACAAAGTTGCCAATTTTACGGTAAAAGAAATAACTGCCGATTTCACAAGAAGACAAGGAGTCGATATCGGTATAATTGGCAAATACACTAAAAAATATTTAGAAACAGTATTTAAAAGAGTATTTACAGTTAAAGGTAGCACAACTGCAGATTTCCGCAAAATGTGGGGATTACAAGAACTATACTCTAAAAAAGAAAGAAGTAATCACACACACCACTGCATTGATGCTATTACCATAGCTTGCATCGATAAAGAAGCATATTCTGTATGGCACGAGCACACAATAGCTAAAGAAAATGAATTATTTGAGGCAAAGCCAATGCCCAAAGTCCAAAAACCTTGGGAAACTTTTACTGAAGATGTTAAGTCTATTGCCGAAGATACGCTAATATCACACAGCCACACAGATAATATGCCAAAACGAAGTCATAAAAAGCTACGTATTAGAGGAAAAGTTCAATACGACAACGCGGGCAATGTTATATATCAAAAAGGTGACACTGCGCGTCAGTCTCTTCATAAAGATACGTTTTACGGTCTCATTACACATAAAGAAGAAAAGGTTTATGTTGTAAGAAAAAGCATCACTGAACTATCTGCTGATGACATAAATAATATTATAGATGATAAAGTTCAGAAATGCATTGAAGAAGCGATTAAAAAAGAAGGCATAAAAGCAGCATTATCACACCCTATATGCTTTAATAAAGAAAAAGGAGTATACATTAAAAAAGTAAGAGTTAAAGCAGGAAAGGTTAGTAATCCCATAAAACTTAAAAAGCATCAGAACCTCTCGAAACATCAATACAAACACTTCTATTATGTATGTAACGAAGGGAACTATTGTATAGCCATTTACGAAGGAAGCCATAATTCTGGTAAAACAAAACGTAGTTTTATTGTAATAAACAATTTAGAAGCAGCAAAAGCATTCAACAAAGGAGTTGTAAATAATAGTGTCGCACCACTTTCCGACCAAAACGATTTACCTCTAAAATATATACTAAAAATAGGAACGTTGGTATTACTATACGAAAATGACAAAAACGAAATATATAGTTCAGATTCAAAAGCACTTGTAAAACGCCTATATATTGTAAAAGGTATTGATAAAGATAGTGGACGAATTACTTTAGTACATCATCAAGATGCACGCCCAAGTTCTGAAATACAAATAGAATGTGGTAAAGGAATTCCATCATACACTGCAGATGCTCCTGCTGCTAAACTGCGTTTAACGTATTCGAAGTTAAACGCACTAGTAGAAGGATATGATTTTGAACAAAAGATAACAGGCGAAATAATTTTTAAAAACAATAACTAATGCTCAAACGCACACTATTCTTCACAACACCATATTCTTTGAGTTTAAAGAATAATCAAATGATTATCAGGACACACGAAATGCCTGATATCTACAAAAGTGTTCCCATAGAAGACATTGGAGTTGTTGTTCTTGAGAATCAACAAATAAGCATAACCTTGCCTTTACTCAATGCCTTGACAGACAATAAATGCGCAGTAATTTTCTGTGACAAAAACTGTATGCCAAATTCAATGCTAATGAACCTCGATTCGAACAAGACACAAGGAGAAAGTTTCCGTGCACAAATAGAAGCGAGTGAACCTTTAAAAAAAAGCCTTTGGAAACAGATAATAGAATACAAGATTCGCAATCAAGCATCCTTGCTTTCTAAACTAGGAAAAGACGGAGATAAACTTAAACCATATTACGCAAACGTAAAAAGTGGGGATAGTGATAATAGAGAAGGAATATCAGCCAAAATATATTGGGGAGAATTATTTGGAAGTAATTTCATACGTTCACGAGAAGGTGAAAACCCAAACAATTTACTTAATTATGCATACACTATTTTGCGGGCCTGTGTTGCAAGAGCATTAATGAGTTCAGGTCTATTCCCTGCATTCGGAATTTTTCATAAGAATAGATACAATGCTTTCCCCCTTGCTGATGATATTATGGAACCATATCGCCCATTTGCAGATGAAGTGGTATTTAATTTACACCAAAAGGGCATAACAGAACTCAACAAAGAAGTAAAAGCAGAACTATTGCAAATATTATTTGTAGATACCAATTTTGGTAAAATTACTCGCCCGCTTGAGATTGGAATTACAGCAACAACTGCGTCATTAGCAAAATGCTTTTCTGGAGAATGCAAAAAAATCACATATCCTTTGTTAAAATGAATGACATAAGATTAAACGCTTATCACATTATGTGGTTGTTTGTATTTTTTGACCTTCCCACTACTACAAAAAATGAAAAAAGAAACGCAGCTCTTTTTCGTAAAGATTTAGAGAAAGATGGTTTTACAATGATGCAATACTCTGTATATATAAGGCATTGTGGTTCAAAAGAAAGTATGAATACACACATAAAACGCGTGCGAAAATTTATGCCACCCGATGGACATATAACAATACTTGCAGTAACTGATAAACAATATGGCGATATTTATAATTTTTGGGGAAAAATTGAAAAAAAAGCTCCCGAGAAGCCACAACAATTGGAACTATTTTAGTATTTTTGAAATAAATAATAAGCATCAAACTACTTTATTGGATTGCTAAAGCGTATTTTACAAATCAAGAAACGCATATATACTAATAAATATCAACCAATTAATAGCCCAACATTGTGGTTTGATGTAGAATTTTAATTAGATACAATGGCGTGTATAGTAATAATGGCGGTTATATAATTGTGGTTTGATGTAGAATTTTAATTAGATACAATTATTGCATACGCTGTATGTAGGGGATGGAAATTGTGGTTTGATGTAGAATTTTAATTAGATACAATGATCGTGGGTAACTTCAAATAATCCCAGAGATTGTGGTTTGATGTAGAATTTTAATTAGATACAATTAACGCGTCGCAAGTGATAGACCACTCGTAATTGTGGTTTGATGTAGAATTTTAATTAGATACAATTATTATGGCAAGCAACAATCTCTTGGCAATATTGTGGTTTGATGTAGAATTTTAATTAGATACAATCACCCGGGGTGAGACGCAAGAAGCCTGCATATTGTGGTTTGATGTAGAATTTTAATTAGATACAATGCAGGTGTAGCGTGTGCGCTATTCGAAACAATTGTGGTTTGATGTAGAATTTTAATTAGATACAATTTTAGCAAGTTCCTGAAAGCGCGTTGGCAATTGTGGTTTGATGTAGAATTTTAATTAGATACAATAGATATCACGACGGCAAGTTCTCTTATTGAATTGTGGTTTGATGTAGAATTTTAATTAGATACAATTGCAACTGAAAGATAATAACGAGCCGATTTATTGTGGTTTGATGTAGAATTTTAATTAGATACAATTACCGAGGTCATTATACACCAGGTAGCAAAATTGTGGTTTAATGTAGAATTTTAATTAGATACAATTATTGTGGGTAACTTTAAATAATCCCACAAATTGTGGTTTGATGTAGAATTTTAATTAGATACAATCTTGCTCATTTAATAATAGGTTTTTATCTAATTGTGGTTTGATGTAGAATTTTAATTAGATACAATATTCCAATACACACTCTACCACCATTATACATTGTGGTTTGATGTAGAATTTTAATTAGATACAATATTCCAATACACACTCTACCACCATTATACATTGTGGTTTGATGTAGAATTTTAATTAGATACAATTTTGTATAAATAGAAATTACAGGGTTCAAAAACGAACTCTGTAATTTTTTGGCAGTGTCCAAAATATTGTGTAAATGAGAAAACAGGATTCGGATGTATTTACTATATCTGAATTCTGTTTTCAAATATAAGTATAAATTAGTTCATAATCAAGCCCCAGTTATGGATTGGTTGTGTCCACTTCTTTTCAATCTCCATCAAAGAAAGGTAAACAGTCTTCTTCACAGCATCATCAGAGGGGAAGGAAAGTTTTGATTTAGTGTACTTTCGTATCTTTCCATTGAGATTCTCAATAAGGTTGGTGGTGTAGATAATATTCCTTATCTCAAGAGGGAATTGGAAAAAGACAGTGAGGTCGTCCCAGTTCTTGCGCCACGGCTGTATGGGGGACTATCCATAATTTTTTATTAATAACTTTGGGCGGGGGGGACAATAAGTATGATGGATTTCCTTGACAGGGCACGCCCTATCAAAGAAATTGGCGTTTAATCGTTAAAAATTTCTATCTGCAGCCCGTCGTAGGCAAGGAACACATTTTCGGGCAGGCACTTCTCTATTTTCGCGTGCAGCCCTATGTGGTGCATCATATGAGTAAAATATGTCCTGCCGGGGTTTAGCTGCTCCACCACCTTCAATGCCTCGAGCACCGTCTGGTGTGTGCGATGCGGCTTTGAGTATCGCAGCGCATTTATCACAAGCACCTCCACGCCACGCAGTTTGTCGAGTTCCGAGGGTTCTATATAACTCATATCGGTGATATAGGCAAGTCGCCCGAAACGATAGCCGAGTATGGGAAACATACCGTGGAAAACACGCACTGGCGTCACCTCCACACCCGCCACGATAAAAGGTGCGAGTGTGTCAATCGTGTGCAGCGAGATATTGGGCACGCCGGGGTATTTCTTCGAAGTAAAACAATAGGGGTACATCGCACGCACCTGCATCTCCGTCTCCCTGTCGGCAAACACGGGTATACCGTTACGGTAGGAGAAAGGACGCAAATCATCTATGCCACCCGTGTGGTCGTAATGCTTATGCGTGAGAAGCAAAGCATCTATTTTGGGGAAATAGTTACGCAGCATCTGCATACGAAAATCGGGACCGCAATCTATGAGGATATTAGCCTCTGCGGCCTGCAGCAGCGCAGAACAGCGCAGACGCGCGTCACGCGCATCGCCCGAGGTACACACCTCACACGAGCAACCAATCTCGGGCACACCTGTCGAGGTACCCGTTCCAAGAAAAGTAAGTTTCATCGCACTACTCTATTACATTCACCTCCATATTAAGCTCCACGCCAAAGCGTGCTTGCACCGACTCGCACACAGCGTGTGCAAAACGCAGAATATCGGCTCCCGTTGCACCGCCACGGTTCACAAGCACCAGAGCCTGATGCTTGTACACTCCCGCTCTCTCGTGTGGAGTATCCTTCCACCCGCACTGCTCTATGAGCCACCCTGCCGATAGCTTCACGCCCCCCTCTACACTATACTGCGGCATAGAAGGATAGTCGGCCGACAGAGCCGCCGCCTTTTTCACGCTCACCACAGGGTTCATAAAGAAACTGCCTGCGCTACCCATCTCCGAGGGAGAGGGTAACTTTGCGGCACGCACCTCGCACACCGCCTTGCGCACATTGCACAGCGTAGCACCGCCCAAAGCCTCCACACGCTCCTTTATGTTTCCATAGGAGAGCTTCAGCTCGCCCTGTTTTTTCAGGCTATATGTAACGTATGTGATAATATTTTTTCCTTTCTCTTCCTCTTTGAATATGCTGCGACGATAGGCAAAGCGGCAATCGCACTGGGAGAAGATACGCTTGCTGCCGTCGGCCACAGAGAGCGCCTCCACACAATGTATGAGCTCGCCGGCCTCCACGCCGTATGCACCTACATTCTGCACGGCACTTGCACCCACTTCACCTGGTATAGCCGACAGGTTCTCGAGCCCCTGCCATCCCTTTTGCACGGTGAAATCGACAAGAGCATCCCAATTCACGCCGCTGCCCACACGCAGCAGCACCACATTCTCATCCTCGTCCACAACCTCAAATCCCTCTATAGCCGAGTGCAGAACAGTTCCCTTGAAATCGTTCATAAAAAGCAAGTTACTACCACCGCCTATAACAAGCAAGGGAGGCTGCACACCGCCGCGCAACAACGCAGCCAACTCCTCTTCCGAGGAAAATTCCACAAACCTTTCGGCCTTTACGTCAATGCCAAAAGTATTGTGCTGCAACAAAGGGTAAGATATATATTCTTTTATCATAAAGTCACATTTTACGGGCAGCAGCGCTACCATTATGCGAAAATACCTCTTTCCGCTAAAATATGCAAAAAAAAGCTGCCCTTTAAAAGGACAGCTTTCATATATCAATCGTCACGCAAGCGTCTGCAATATACCCCACACCGCCATCATATGGCAAACAGAGCCCAAGAGTACAAAAAAGTGAAATACCGCGTGCACATATTTAACCTTGTGGAAACTATAGAACACGGCACCGGTTATATATGCAATACCCTCGCCAAGCACCCACAGGAACACCCCGAGGCTCACCGCCTCCCAGAACTGTTTCATCGCAACCACAATTGTCATACCCATAAGCACAAAACAAACAGTCTCAAGTTTGTTATGCTTTTTAAGGCCGCAGAAACTTATTATAGTGCCCACAATCGCACACAGCCAGCAGAATGTGAATATACCCCACCCCCAATAATCCACGTCACGCAGGGCAATGAGCATTATCGGTGAGTAACTGCCCGCGATGTGCCAGTAAATAGCCGAGTGGTCGAGCTTGCGCAGGCGACGTTTCCATTTAGATGCAGGCGGGCAGGCGTGATAAGCTGTCGAGGAGATATACGAACTCAACATACCAAATATATAGAGCCATATACTGCACATCGCCCACGCATCGAGCTTCAATGCAGCCCCTTTCAGCAGAAAGAGCACGCCCACTGCGGCACCGCCCAAAATACCAAAAGCGTGAGATATGGCATTTATGCATTCCTCCTCTTTGGTATATCTTTTATCCTTGTCAATTTCAGTTTTTATATTTTCCATATTCAGTCACATATCCATTTAGGCACACAAATATCGCAATCACATTTGCACACTTGCTTCGTTTCGTGCAAAATTAACATAAAAAATCGGTCCGGAATAAAATGTTACACTTTTTTGGAAATAATAAACAGATATTAATAAACGAACAGCTCCCGACAAATTGTCGGGAGCTGAACTATCATTTTCTATTGAAAAATCAATATTAAGCGAACCACTTAACGTATGCGAATGACTGACGGTGAGCGAGCTCCTCGTGCTTGGGATACATACGGTATGCAAGTTTGAATGCACCTGCGTTTGTGGGAGAGATGCTTGCCTGGAAGGTGAAGATGCTACCCTCGCGCTTTGTAACCTCCAAGGGATAAACTGCGAAGACAGAATCGTTACCGTTAGCATCGGGAGCAAGTACAACAAGCTCAATGCCTACTGCGTTGTCAAGGCCCTTCTCATCAACCTTGATTGTAACATTGTAGTTGTCACCTGCTGACATATTACCTGTAGCAAACTCGTTCTCGCTCTCAATTGAAAGAACCTCGATAGCGTGCCATTTAGCAGCTACAGACTCCTTCCAAGTTGCAAGCTCGCGAGCAATCTTTGAGTCGTTAGCGATGAGACGGTGATAACGCTCTGCCTGTTTGCAGTAGAACTTGCTATAATAATCGTCGAGCTGACGTTTCATTGTAAAGTGAGGTGCAATCTGTGAGATTGAACGTTTGATGCACTCAACCCACTCGTCAGAGTACTCTTTCTCGCCACGGTTGTAGTAGAGGGGAAGAATCTCATTCTCAAGGAGAGAGTAGATTGTAGCAGCATCGAGCTGATCCTGGAACTCCTGGTTCTGGTATGTACGCTGCTCTTTCAAAGCCCAGCCTGCACCGGGTTTGTAACCCTCGCACCACCAACCATCGAGAACCGAGAAGTTGAGGACACCGTTCATAAGAGCCTTCTCACCCGATGTACCCGAAGCCTCGAGAGGACGTGTGGGAGTGTTCATCCAGATATCAACACCCGAAACGAGCAACTTGGCGAGATCCATATCGTAGTTCTCGAGGAAGATAATCTTACCGATGAACTCGGGACGACGAGACACCTCAATGATACGCTTAATCAAGCCCTGGCCTGCACCATCGTGGGGGTGAGCCTTACCTGCGAAGAGGAACTGAATGGGGCGCTCGGGGTTGTTGAGCAATTTAGCAAGACGGTCGAGGTCTGTGAAGAGAAGGTGAGCACGCTTGTAAGTAGCGAAACGACGTGCAAAACCAATCACAAGAGCATCGGGGTTAATCTTGTTTACAACATCAACGATGCGCATAGGATCGCCCTGGTTCTTCAACCAATCCTCACGGAATGCCTGACGGATATACTCGATAAGTTTCTTTTTACGTGTAACGCGTGTCTTCCAGATTACATCGTTAGAAACCTTGTCGATAGCGTGCCAAATAGACTCGTTAGACTGGTCACCGATGAAGCTGGGATCGAAGTGCTTCTTGTAGAGCTCGTCCCACTCGGGAGCTACCCAGGTAGGATAGTGAACACCGTTGGTTACATAACCTACGTGGTTCTCCGAAGGATAGTAACCCTTCCAGATACCTGCAAACATAGATTTAGATACAGCACCGTGGAGGCGGCTTACACCGTTAATCTCCTGGCAAGTGTTGCAAGCGAAGATAGACATACAGAAACGCTCATTCTTGTCACCTGCGTTCTCGCGACCGAGGTTCATCAAGTCGTCCCAAGTGATGTTCAACTGGCTTGCATAACCACGCATATATTTGCCGAAGAGACCCTCGTCGAAGTAGTCGTGACCTGCGGGAACGGGAGTGTGAACAGTGTAAAGGCTGCTTGCGCGAACAATCTCCAAAGCCTCCTCGTATGTGTAACCGCTCTTGATGTACTGTGTAAGACGGTAGAGGTTGCAGAGAGCTGCGTGACCCTCGTTGCAGTGATAGATATCTTTCTTGATACCCAACTTCTCGAGAGCAATCATACCACCGATACCGAGGAGAATCTCCTGTTTGAGACGGTTCTCCCAGTCGCCTCCGTAAAGTTTGTGAGTGATGGGACGGTCATACTCGCTGTTTGCCTCAAAATCTGTATCCAAGAGGTAGAGAGCTACGCGACCTACGTTCACCTTCCATACGTTTGCGTGTACATAGTAGTCGATGTAGGGAACCTGAATTACCATAGGAGTAACACCGTCAGCCTCGTAAACGCGCTCGATGGGGAGCTGGTTGAAGTTCTGCGCCTCGTAGTTGGCAATCTGCGCACCGTCCATTGACAAAGACTGTGTGAAGTAACCATAACGATAGAGGAAACCTACTGCACACATATCTACGTTAGAGTCAGAAGCCTCTTTCAAATAGTCACCGGCAAGGATACCGAGACCACCTGAATAAATCTTCAAAACGCTTGTCAAACCATACTCCATACAGAAGTATGCTACTGAAGGACGCTCTGCGTTGGGCTTAACATCCATATATTTGCGGAAGTTGGCATATACAACAGCCAATTTGTCGAGAACAGCCTTGTCCTTTGAGAGCTCGTCAAGCTTCTCAACGCCCAATTTCTCGAGCAAGAGAACGGGGTTACCGCCGCACTCGTCATAAAGTTTGGCATCGAGCATTGTGAAGAGCTCGCGCGCCTCCTCGTTCCACACCCACCAAAGGTTGTGGGCAATCTCCTCAAGGGGTTTGAGGTTTGAGGGGATATAAGATTTTACATTAACAGTTTTCCAACCGGGTTGGTTTGTGTTACTAATTGCTATCATTTTATAATATTTTAATGTTATTATTTCTTATTTAGTTCTTTGAGCGGCAGCCTTCATCGCGAAATCGTATGCTTTCTCGTAGTTCTTGATAAAATGCTTCCACAACGCTTTGTCGGCAATTTTTGCAGCATTCTTGCGACAGTTGGCAACCTCTTTCTCCGATTTCTCGGCAAAGATACAAATTGTTTTTGTAATTTCCTCGGCTGCTTCGAAATAGTTGCTGTCATTTCTCGACACAACCTCTACTCCATCAACCAATTTGCCTGTGCGACCGAGCTCCGAATTCACCCAGAGACCGAAGCCTGTGAGGTCGGTTGTAACTGTGGGAATGTGGAACGCAGCACTCTCGAGAGGGGTATATCCCCAGGGCTCGTAATATGAGGGGTAGACATTTATATCGTTACCGATGAGCACATCGTAGTAATCCATATTAAATATGCCGTCGTTACCTTTAAGGTAGCAGGGTACATATATAACCTTCACACGGTTCTTGCCGCTGCGGTTATCGAGAAAGTAGTTACGTATGCTGCAAGCGATTGCGTCGTCGTAGAAATTGTGCAGTTCGTGAGTGAGATAAGGGTTGGGCAGGGGCGATGTCCAGTGTGTCTCGGCCGAGTTGAGGCGATGGCACAAGTCCTCTCGTGCAACACCCGACCAGGCAGGTACATCGATGAAAGCCACAACATCGCGTTTGAGTTCCTCGCAAGCGTTAAGACGCGACATAGTCTCGATAAACATATCGATACCCTTGTTACGCATCTCCATACGACCACCGATACCTATTATAAGAGCATCGTCGCTTATGCTGTCACCTGTGAGCGCCGCAGCCACACGAAGACGCGCTGTACGGGCAGCCGCACGTTTGGCGTCGAACTCCTGGCCCGAGGGCACGAAATCCTTCTCAAAACCATTCTCGAGGATTACATCTATATCGCGCTCAATGAGCTGCTTGCACTCGCGTGCGGTAATCTCGCTTACAGTTGTGAAACAGTCTACATTTGCCGCGCTCACGCGCTCAACCGAGTGCTTCGACTGCACATTGAGCTCGTCGGCCATCTGGTCACCGTTGTATCCCTCGAAATAGTCGTAGAGAGGCTTGCCGTTAGAAGCAATTGAACGACCAATGCTTGTCGCGTGTGTAGTGAAGATAGTTCCGGCCTCGGGAAGGTGCTTTTTCACATAAAGCGCCGCACCACCGCTCTGCCACTCGTGAGCCTGAACAACCACGTTGCCCTTCTTCACAACCTTCTTGTAGAAACTCTCAATTACACGACCTACAGAGTAACCAAACACCATAGAATCGTCGTAATCACCATATCCGTGCAGTGAGTCCAGACCGAAATCGTTCCACCACTCGCCATATATAGAGTCTTTGTCCTCCATATAACCCGAGTAATCCACAAGAATCACTTTGGGACGGCCGGGAATCTCCCAATATCCGCAGCGCACAGTGAATTTCTCTTCTGCAACCGACTTTCTCCACGCACTCCACAAACGTTTATCCTCTGTAAAGAGAGGGTTCTCTTTGTCTTTCCACAAATCGGGGCCGATATATATCGCATTCACCCCCTCCATCTGTGACAAGGTGCGTGCTTTTGTTGAGACAACAGTGTAGATGCCACCAACTTTATTACAAACCTCCCAACTTATCTCAAAAAGATATTCGGGAAGTACCTTTTCTTTTGCCATATTATAGATGAAATTTCATAAAAAGGTATCTCACGTCAGAGAATACCTACTAATTAAGATAAAAGAAAATAGGGAGAAAGGAGCCCCTTCTCTCTATTTACGGGTGCAAAAGTAATACAATATTTTGGATTACAAAATTTAATTGCTCTTTTAATGCACTATTACAACGATATACATTCTTTAATTATCAACAAAAAAGAGAGAACGCCGCACTGCGTGGCAAAAACATAAAAAAAGGTAACGGCTTTTGCAAGCCGTCACCTTTAAACAAATGCGTAGCCGATGTATTACACAAGGAAAGTTGCCACAAGAGCAAGAATTGCGTAGAACTCGGGGAACGCAGCATAAATCATTGTATTGGTCTGCACATCGTGTCCCTGTGAGATACCTACGATACCGTTGGCACAAACCTGTCCCTGACGAATTGCAGAGAAAAGACACACGATACCTACAGCGAGGCCTACACCAAACCACAAGTAACCAGTCTCGGCAGTTACCTTACCAAAGTGAAGAAGAAAAGCCAAGAAACCATACAAACCCTGTGTAGCGGGCAAAGCCGACAGAATCATATAGCCCGAAGATTTAGAGGCATCTTTCTTCAACGCACCCTCGGCAGCGTTACCTGCGATAGATGTACCATAACAACTACCAATACCGGCAAGTCCCAACATAAGGCCCATACCTACATAACCTAATAATTCGCTCATAATTTTTTAGTTTTTTATTTATTAATAATTAATTATTTTTTAAAAGGTTTATACTCCACTCCCTTGCCCTCATAACCGGCATTTTTAAAATACTCCACAAAGGTAAGACGCAGAGGATGCACAAAGGCACTCAAGCACGACATTGCAATGTTCAGCGTGTGACCGAGCACAATGATAAGACCAAAGCCTATCCAGCCAATCACGGCTCCAAAGCCCTCCTGCCCCTCGACAACCATCATTGCAAGGCTGTTGAAAGTCTGTCCCAGCATACCGCCGGCAAGACCGAGAGCAAAAAGACGGATATAAGAGAGCACGTCGCCAAGCAATCCCGAAGCCATATTGTAGGTATCCCACAATCCGGCACCTATATTCAAGAAAACATTGCGCTTGAGATTATTCAGCAGATATATAAGCACGGCGCCCACGCCACCTATGGCAATGAAGAGCCATTTAGACACCTCGGCAGGGATAACGCTCAAGCAAGAGAGCACACCTGCTGCAGTGCCGCCCACTACCACGAGCCACCAGCCCCACACACTCAAAGCCTCTTTGAAGCCAAAGAACACAGTGCTGTTTATAGCCTTCACAGTCATAGCTATGGAGATGTGCACCACACCTATGGCAAGCGCCAGAATCATCTGCTTGTCGTAGACAGAACCAAAGAGCTCCATCTGTCCCGCAATTATGAAATCCTTTATTCTCTGCGGCAGGTCAGAATCGAGCAGGCTCATTCCGAAGAATGTACCCAGCACGGCACCAATCACCGTGGTGAAGATACCGAGTGTTATCACAAGATTCATCATACCCGCCATATCCTTGCCGAGTTTGTTTTTAAGGACAAAGCCCAGCAGAATAAGTATGAGACCATATCCTGCATCACCCATACAGAATGCAAAGAAGAGCGAGAAGAAAGGAGCCACAATGGGAGTGGGATCGAAATCTGTTCCACTGGGCATACCATACATCTTTGTCAGCACCTCATACATTCTTGTAAAGGCATTGTTTTTGAATTTCACAGGGACATCGTCGCCCAGTTTGGGCTTCGTAATCTCGTAGAACACCGACTCCTTCTCGAGCATATCCACAAGTGCAGCCTTGTCGGGCTCGGGCACCCATCCCTGCAACAGCAGCAACTTATCGCCCGACACCTTCTCACCGCTGAACGCGACGCTCGAGAACTCCATTTGCTTGTGCAACTGTTGAAGCCCCTCTTCGAGCAGCGCTTTCGCCTCGCAGGCAAATGCAGCTATCGCAGCCTCTTTCTCCTTTATCTCGTTCTCAATGGAGGCAACCTCCGCATTGAGCGACGACAAAGAAGCTGTGGGCAACTTCGCAGGCTCGGCATCCACCTCCACGGCCTCGCCCTTGCGGGTTACGGTCACAAAGTAGAGTTTCTGCTGCTCATTTGCAATCTCCACGGCGTTGTATTTTTCGCTCCACTCCTTGTCAAATGCGTCGGGTGTGGTGATAAAGAACTTCACCTTATACCCGGCCGCATCGAGTTTCTCGAGCAGTGCAAAATCGAAATCACCCCACGGAGCAATTGTCGCGATATCCTTCTCCACCACCTGTTGAGCCACTTTTAGCTGCTCAATCTCGGCAAATAGAGTCTCTGTCTTCTCAAGTACCGAAGAGGCATCCTGTGCACCCTGCACCGAGGGCACAGCCCCCTCGCAATAGCCGCCAAGACGCTTTATTGCGCGAGAATATCTGCCCGACAAGGCAATCATCTCCTGCGCCTCGGGTGTCTCCACCTCGCCGCTGTTGCGCTCTTTTATGTGTACAACACCTACATTGCGCAAACGGGTGAGGAATTCCTCATACTCCTTATAATATATAAGAAGCGTCACTTTATTCATCTTGGTTATCATACCTCGGCCTCCTCTCTTTGTTCAAGAAGAGATTTCAGAATCTTCTGCGAAGATTTTGAAAGATTCTCTTCATCTTCCATAAAGCGTTTGATTTTTCGTATAGCATCCTGATAACCCGGAATCTGCACCTTCTCAAAAAGATTCACCTTCTGGGTGGTCTTTTTGCGTGCCGTCTCAAGCAACACGAGCTTACGGTTAAGCAATTCACGACGAATAGCCGTCATTGCCATCTGCTTCAGGAGCTCAATACCATCGGCAAACCATTTGGGTGAGTTGAAAAGGCTGAACGGCGCAACCACAAAGTCGGCGTGCTGCAAAATGGGCACCTTCACACCCGCCACCTTCTGCTGCACAATGCACAAGTCGCCCGTTCTCACAAGAGACGAGTCGAACTCGTTCCACAGCGCAAAGAGGGCGCGGTACTGCTCAAGCTGTCTCGCATACTCCTCGTCGTGCTCCATCATTTCAGCCTTGCATCTCTTTACCTCGATACGCAACGCACTCTCCTTATTTTTTATAATAGGAAGTGTACGCACACGCATCTTCAGCTGCTTTTCGAGATTCTGAAGCGATGTTTTATTATATTGAAATGCAATCATTATGCTTTCGTTTCAATTATTTCTTCCAATAAGTATCCACAAGTTCCTGACGGATATTCACCTCTTCGGGCTTGAAATACTCGGCAAACAATCCCCAAGTCACATCGAGCATCTCGGTTGTGTTCAGGTTCACATCAATTGCAAGCAGTTTGTCAGAGTAATCCTTGGCAAAAGAGAGGGTGCGTCTGTCGTAATCGGTGAGGTCGAAACCGTTCTCGAGCTTTGTCTTCGCATTTGCGGCATCGGCATAAAGACGCACGGCGGCGTTCATCACCTGCGGGTGGTCTTTACGAGTCTTCTTACCTGCAACGAGCTGTTTCAAACGCGAGAGTGAACGGAAGGGATCGACAACCACCTTACCGATATCGCTGTCTCTACGCAAGAAGAGCTGTCCCTCTGTAATGTATCCGGTGTTATCGGGCACGGCGTGAGTGATGTCACCACCCGACAAAGTTGTCACCGCAATAATTGTAATTGAACCACCCGAGGGGAACTGCACCGCCTTCTCATAAATTTTTGCGAGGTCGCTATAGAGAGAACCGGGCATTGAATCTTTAGAAGGAATCTGGTCCATACGGTTCGACACGATTGAGAGCGCGTCGGCATACATTGTCATATCGGTGAGCAGCACAAGCACCTTCTGATTCTTCTCCACAGCAAAATACTCGGCTGCGGTAAGAGCCATATCGGGAATAAGCAGACGCTCCACGGCGGGGTCCTCTGTTGTGTTCATAAAGCAGATGATACGGTCGAGAGCACCTGCATTAGAGAAGAGGTTTTTAAAGTAGAGGTAGTCGTCGTTTGTCATACCCATACCACCGAGGATAATCTTGTCGGTCTCGGCACGCATAGCCACGTTGGCCATCACCTGGTTATAGGGCTGGTCGGGGTCGGCAAAGAAAGGAATCTTCTGTCCTGTCACAAGAGTATTGTTAAGGTCGATACCTGCGATACCTGTTGCGATGAGTTCCGACGGCTGTTTACGTCTCACGGGGTTCACCGAGGGACCGCCAATCTCCACCTCTTTACCCTCTACCACGGGTCCTCCGTCGATGGGGTCGCCATAGGCGTTGAAGAAACGGCCGGTAAGCTGTTCGCTCACCTTGAGCGAAGGAGCCTTACCCATAAACACAACCTCGGCATCGGTAGGGATACCTCCGGTACCCTCGAACACCTGCAAGGTCACCTCATCGCCCATAATTTTAACAACCTGGGCCAATTTACCATTTACCGTGGCAAGCTCGTCATATCCGACGCCTGTCGCCTTGAGTGAACAGGTTGCCTTTGTAATGGCGTTTATCTTTGTATATATTTTCTGAAATGCTTCTGTAGCCATAATATTACTTTTTTATCATTAAGCCTTGCGTGTTTCCAACAGTTCCTCGAGAGCGGCCATATAGCTGCTGTATTTCTCCGACTTATATTCAGAATAGTTCATCTGCTTGCAGATATTGATAACCTTCTTGAAGAAATCGGTAACCTCCTGGAAATTCTCAAATTTGAACTCCGAGCGACATATACCCGACACGAGCTCAAGCATTGCCTGCTGACGCTCAAGGGGAGTTACCGCGTCAATCTCGTCGAACGCATCCTGCTGCAACACAACAAAGTCGATGAGTTCCGACTTCCAGAATGTAACGTGATACTCCACGGGCACACCGTCGTCACCGAGAATATTAATCTGCTCGGCAATCTCTTTACCACGCAACAAACGAGTCTTGGCCTCGTTCACCATCTCAATCCAGTTACCGCCAATCAACGAAGATATATACTCGTCAAATTCGGGGTACTCGAGATATTTAGAATATGAATCGATGGGGTTCACGGCGGGGTAACGCTTCTTGTCGGCACGGTCCTGCTCAAGAGCATAGAAACAACGTGCAACCTTCTTTGTATTCTCGGTTACAGGCTCCTTGAGGTTACCACCCGCAGGCGACACGGTACCGATGAATGTAATAGAACCCACCTTGTCATTGTTAAGAATTACATATCCTGCACGGCTGTAGAAGTTGGCAATGATTGCCGAAATATCCATAGGGAAGGCATCGGGGCCGGGGAGCTCCTCCATACGGTTCGACATCTCACGCAGAGCCTGTGCCCAACGCGATGTAGAGTCGGCCATAAGAAGCACGCGCAAGCCCATCGCACGGTAATACTCGGCAAGTGTCATTGCGGTGTAAACCGAAGCCTCACGAGCCGCAACGGGCATATTCGATGTATTCGCGATGATAATTGTACGCTCCATAAGCTTGCGTCCTGTGTGGGGGTCTACAAGCTCGGGGAACTCGGTAAAGATTTCCACAACCTCGTTGGCACGCTCACCGCAGGCAGCGATAATTACGATGTCGGCCTCGGCCTGTTTAGAGATAGCGTGCTGCAACACAGTCTTTCCTGTACCGAAGGGGCCGGGGATAAATCCTGTACCACCCTCTACAATGGGGTTGAGTGTGTCAATTGTGCGCACACCGGTCTCGAGCAATTTGAAAGGACGGGGCTTGTTTTTGTAATCGGTCATAGCCACACGCACGGGCCACTTCTGAATCATATTAAGGCTCTTCTCCTCACCCTCGGCATTGGCGATAACAGCAATTGTATCGGTAATTTTGTAGTCACCTGCCGCAGCTATCGACTTCACGCTCCAAGTACCCTCCAGGCCGAAGGGAGCCATAATCTTCAGGGGCTGGTGGTTCTCCTCCACGCTACCAAGCCAGGCTGCAGCCTCAATGGCGTCGCCCACCTTTACCAACGGCTCGAAATGCCATATCTTATCCTCGTCAAGAGGGTTGGTGTAGTCGCCGCGTTTCAAGAAAACGCCCTCCATCTTGTCGAGGTCGTTCTGCAAGCCATCGTAGTTCTTCGACAGCATACCGGGAGCAAGAGACACCTCGAGCATATGCCCGGTAAACTCTGCCTCCTCGCCAATTTTCAATCGTCGTGTACTCTCAAACACCTGAACGTACACTTTTGCACCGTTAATTTTGATAACCTCTGCCATCAAACGGTCACCGCCGGTCTTTATATAGCATATCTCATTCTGCGCCACAGGGCCGTCCACGGCCAGGAGCACCATATTGGCTATAACACCGGTTACTTTTCCTTTTGTTGCCATATATATATATTTAATTCCTTGTCCTATACAACAGGCAGTTCTATACTACCCTTTAAATCGTTAATAAGCTCTGTGTATCGTTGCATACCCTTGTCGGCATCGAGTGCAGCCCAACGTGCCACAATGTCGAGTTTCTGCAAGAAGAGGAAGAGCACCTCCACAGAAAAATAGCAGAAAGCCGAATTGTCGTCGAGCCATTTCCAACGCATCTCGTCGAGCTGATGCTCACGCTCCTGCAGCTTGTCGTTCTCGGCCATACGCTGCACCACCTCAAGGTAGTCGAGCGTTCCCGAGAGCCCGAAATCGCGTGCAGCCGATGTACGCAAAGCCTCGGCCACCTCATTGTTTCCAATCACAACGTCGGCCACGCTCAACTTGTACTTACGCGCGGTGAGAGCCACAAGCAGATTATTCACGTCGAGATTAAAAGTGAACCACTGTGCGATAAACTTATTCGACGACGACATCGCATACTCGTAATAGCGTGCGCTCAACACATCGCTCCACATAATATGCTCGCTCTGCTCGCTAGCAAAATATTGTTCCAGGAAATCATAGAGATACGAATGCACTCCGGCATCGCGCACATCGCCGTTCTTTACCGACGAAACGATGTCAAGCAGTTGCTCCTGTGAGTAGCATCCAATGCGTGCAAGCTCCACCTCGGCACCACCTTTGAGAATCTTCATAAGGTTCTCGTTGTCGCGAGCCAGAAAGAAGAGGTCGTTAAGCCTCTTGTCTTCAGCCGACAGATGCGGGTAGATATCCTCCCTGAAATCATCTATGGAGTACACCTGCTTACTGCCGTCAAAAGCAACCTCGGGCAAGCCTGCAACCAGATAATAGTAGTTGCTCATCTTTATGAGAATAGAAGTTCAACCATTTGAGGGCGCAAGAAAGCTTTGAAGAACGACTCGAACTCGCCCTCGCCGAAATTAACCTTGTAAGAACCGTTTGCGGGAGCAATTGAGACAGAGGTCTTCAGGCCGTTTACCTGTTTAACCTCCACACCCTTGTCGAGCAGAGCCTTTGCCTTTGACGCAAAGAAAGCCTTCAACTCGGCAGCCTCCGACGTAGAAATAACGAGAGGCTCGTCGGCACTCCAACGCTCGGCAATCTTCACAAGAAGAGCCTTGAGACCGTCGCCCGCCAAAGCCTCTTTCACAGCAGCCTTAACTACTGCATCGGTTACAACCGTGGCCACCTCCGACTTGAGCGCACCCACAGCCTGGGCACCATACAATTTCAACTCCGAGCGGGTGTTTGCGCTCAACTCCTCGCAACGTTTCTCGGCGTCAGCCACCAAAGCCGCAGCCTTTGCCTCGGCCTCCTTAATTACAGCCTCGGCTTTCGCTGCAGCAGCCGCAATTATACGCTCGGCCTCTGCATTGCCTTTTTCAACGCCTTCGGCATAGACCTTCTCGGTCAATTTTTGAATTTTATTCTCCATAATTTATCTATATTAAAATTTAATCGGCAATAAAATAACAAGGAGAAATGCCACGCCACATTCCGACGCACATTTTTCCTTGTACAAATATAACACAATTTATCTGTTTTTATATAAAAGTTTGAGAAGAATTAAACCCTTATAGATAAATTTATGAAATCTCCCGCATAAATATACCGCAAACGAGAGAAAAAGGACAAAAAACAAAAAAAACACTACCCCACGCCGAGGTCGGTATTCTCCACAAGAACCTCAATGCGGTCGTCATCTTTTATCCGTGGCAGCATTTCGGCCACAAACCACTCGGCAAGCTCATCGTCGCGCTTCACCTCGGTGCCATTATCACAGAAAACATTCACGCTGAAATACTCGAAATACCTTTTCGCAGTCTCAATGTCGCTCGCAATGCGCTCCCTGCTGTCGCCTCGCGTACAGCAGAGAATACACACACCCGCAAAATAACGTGCCACATCGGCCGGAGTCACCTCCTGCGGCACCCCTTTGTTCCACTCACCGCGCAGACGCGCATCGAAGCTCTCTATGCCACAGCGAAACTTAACCACAGCGGGCGCAAACTGCTCGGCAAATGCCTGTAGACGATTGCGATACATATAGTGAGCTTCGAACCACAGAGTGTGTATTTTCTTATCACGCACAACCTCTTTTATCAGCTCCACAGTCTCTTCGTCGAGCTCCATTGCCGAGCCCGAATTTATTACATCGAGCACGCCATACACACCGGTAACACGGCGCAACACAGGCTCGTTCACCACAAAAGGCGCATCGCTCGCATCGGTGTGATAATTACAAAAAGTACACTTTCTCCAGCGACAACCCCTGCCTTGCAAAAGCAAAAATTCGCGAGGCATTTTAGTATGTATCACAGCATATCTATCCATTGTGACGACTCTTTAAAATACCACGTTTCAACCACAGAATAACCGCATAAGCGAGCGGCGTACCAAAGACAACCTCAATCGAGAGTTTCATAGAATACTGAAAAACAATCATCATCAGCAGGTCGCGCACAGTGACAGTGCCCCAGAAAGCAATGAGCACAAAAGGCAATGTATCAAGCAGATATCCAAGCATAGAACTACCTATTGTGCGCACCCACAGAAAGCGTCCGCGAGTCTTTGCCTTCAAGCGTTCCATAAACCAGGCGTTGGAAATCTCGCCCATAAGAAAGCCCACCAGCGAGCCTATCACAATGCGGGGCACATAGGAAAAAATCGCGTCGTAAGCCGCAGCCGTGCCCTCGAGATAATCGGGCGAAGGCAGCCACACACCCACCTGCGTACACACCACCATAATCACGTTACACAAGAACGTGAGCCATATAATCCTTCGCGCCGTGCGAAAGCCCCAAATCTCCGTGAGCACATCGCCCAGCATATATGCAAAAGGGAAAGTAATAGTTCCCGCGTCGAAATAAAAGAATCCGCCGATACTTATAATTTTTACGGCCATAAGATTCGACACAAGATAAAGCGTGACAAACAGGGCTGTGACAACCATCAACGGCACATCGCCGTCAGTTCGGTTTTTGAAAGGGTTTTCCGATACCTTATTCATAATTTTAGATTTACGCTTGCAAAAATAATCAAATTTACTTTCTCCGGCAACACATTGCACAAATAACCACCAAATTAACTCCGCGCCACCCCTTCGCACGTTCACAGCCCCACCAAACAAGCCACACAACCCGCAAAAATTCCAAACAAGTTGGGCATTTAACGCCTTTGCACTATCTTTGCACAGAAAGAATAACATCCGTTATTATTTAAATATGAAAAAGCACTTTTATATCACACTTTCAATTCTGTTCAGCAGTTTCGCGCTCACCGGCTGCACAAGCGACGACGACACCACAAACAAAGACTGCAATAGTTGCGAAGGAACAGGCTATCAAACAGTTTGCATAAAATGCTCCGAGTGCAACGGCAACGGCAAGGACAAGCTCGAAAAACCTTGCAACTACTGCAACGGCAACGGCTACGTGCCCGTTTGCGACGCAGAGGGAGCTTTTATAAAAGCAATCTGTGACAATTGCCACGGAAGCGGAAAAAATCCTTATTAATTAACATCATAACAGTTTTATGAAAAAAGCGTTATATTTATTATCATTATCAATTATGCTTATCAGCACATCTTGCAGCAACAGCGACAACACAAGCGCTCTGCTGCGCGACAGCAAGGCACCCTTCGGTGCACCCGAGTTCCCCCTCTACACCGTAGAGCAGTTCCGCGAGGGATTTGAAAAAGGTATCACCGAGAAAAGAGCCGACATAAAGAAGATTCTCGAGAACAGCGAAGCGCCCACCTTCGAGAACACCATCGAGGCATTGGAGTGCAGCGGCAAACTCCTCGACAAAGTATCAAACATTTTCTTCACCCTCAACGAGAGCGACAACAGCGACGAGATGACCGAGGTTGAGAACTACGCAATTCCCCTGCTCACCGAGCTCAACGGCTACATCTGTATGAACGACACCCTCTTTGCCCGCATACGCGCCATCTACGACGCCAAGGAGAGCCTCTCGCTCAACGAAGAGCAGACCATCGTACTGCAAAACTACTACGACGCCTTTGTGCGCGGTGGCGCCCTCCTCAACGAGGCCGACAAAGCCAAGCTGCTTCAGATAAACACCGACCTCGGCCTCGCAGGCATTGAGTTCGGCAAGAACCTGCTCAACGACAACAAAGCCTTCAAGCTCGTCATCACCGACGAGAAAGATCTTGCAGGCCTTCCCCAGAGCAGCATCGACGCCGCAGCCGAGGCAGCCAAAGCCGACAGCATCGAGGGCTGGGTAATCACCCTCGACAAGCCCAGCTGCATCCCCTTTATGCAGTATGCCGACAACCGCGAGCTTCGCAAGCAGGTATACAAAGCCTACTACAACCGCGGAAACAACGACAACGAAAATAACAACAAAGAAGTCATCGCAAAGATGCTCAAGCTGCGCCAGGAGAAAGCCAAGCTCCTCGGCTTTGAGAGCTACGCACACTTTGTGCTCGACGAGAAGATGGCCAAAACACCCGAGGCCGCTCTCAACCTCCTCAACAGCATCTGGGCACCCGCTATGAAACGCGCCAAGGAAGAGTCGGCAGCACTGCGCACAATCGCAGGCCACAACATCGAGGGCTGGGATTGGTTCTATTACACCGAGAAACTGCGCAAAGCAAAATACTCTCTCAACGACGCCGACATCAAGCCCTACTTCAAGCTCGAGAACGTGCTTCAGGGAGCCTTCGACTGCGCAAGCAAACTCTACGGAATCAAGTTTGTAAAACACACCGACATCCCCGTCTACTATGAAGGCGTTGAGACCTATCAGGTACTCGGCAACGACGGCAGCCACCTCGGTATTTTCTACACCGACTTCTTCCCCCGCGCATCCAAGCGTCAGGGAGCCTGGATGGTAAACTTCGTAAACCAGCGCAATATAAACGGCGAAAACATACGTCCCTTCATTGTAAACGTATGTAACTTCACAGCACCCCAGGGCGACACCCCCGCACTTCTCAACATCGACGAGACACGCACCCTGTTCCACGAGTTCGGCCACGCCCTTCACGGCCTTCTCACACAGGCGCACTACCCCAGCGTAAGCGGCACAAGCGTCAAGCACGACTTTGTGGAGCTCTTCTCACAGATATATGAGAAGTGGGCTATCCACCCCGACGTTCTGCGCACATACGCAAAGCACTACCAGACAGGCGAAATCATCCCCGACAGCATCATTGAGAAGATGCAGCGCAGCTCACATTTCAATTCAGGCTTCGAGACAAGCGAAGTTGTGGCAGCCGCCCTGCTCGATATGAAGATGCACCTGCTCGATAGCTACGAAAATTTCGACTGCAACGCCTTTGAGAACACCCTGCGCAGCGAGCTCGGCTTTGTAAAAGAGATAGAATACCGCTACCGCAGCACCAACTTCTCACACGTCTTCGGCGGAGGCTACGAGGTAGGCTACTACTCATATCTGTGGGCCGAGGTACTCGACTGCGATGCCTTTGAACTCTTCTTGCAGAAAGGCATCTTCGACAAAGAGACCGCAGCAAGCTTCAAACAGCTACTCGAGATGGGAGGCAGCAAAGACCCTATGCGCGAATATCGCCGCTTTAGAGGTGCAGAGCCCGACCCCGCAGCTATGCTACGCACAAGAGGATTAATCTAATTCAAACAAACAGACATCGGCACGCCCGCGGGCGTGCCGATATAATAAATACAGACAATGGAAGAGAGAATAGAAAAAGCCGTATCCCTTTTTAAAGAAGGTTACAACTGCAGTCAGGCGATAGTTACAGCCTTTGCCGATATGTACGGATTCACACGCGAGCAGGCACTCAAAATGAGCGCATCCTTTGGCGGCGGCATCGGCCGTATGAGAAAAACCTGTGGAGCGGCCTGCGGCCTCTTTATGCTCGCCGGCCTCGAAAGCGGCTGCACCGACGGCAAAGACCGCGAGGGAAAAGAAAAGAACTACATACTTGTGCAACAGCTTGCCGAGGAGTTCCGCAAACGTAACGGCTCCATCACCTGCGCCGAACTTTTAGGGCTCGAAAAAAGCGCCCCCACCCCCACCACCCCCGAGGAGCGCACGAAAGAATATTACAAAAAACGCCCCTGCTCCAAGATGGTCGAAGAAGCTGCACGCATCTGGTGCGAATACCTCGAAAGCAAAAACCACAACACCCAAAACCTATAATAACACATAGTATTTGAATATTGTTTAAAATGTCCCTTTTATAGTCTTTTTTCACCAAATACGTTGAAAATCATCGCGTTTTTTTGTAAAAAAGAAAAAAAGCACTACCTTTGCACCCGATTTTTATAGCCACACCTAAAAGGCTGAATAATTTTAAACTTAAATATATAATATTATGATGATTACAGAGCAGGCAGGCGTTTTCGCAGGTCGTATTTGGACAGCCCTCAACGAGACAGAGGGACTCACATTGAAAGGAATTAAATCAAAGACAAAACTCAAAGATAAAGAGCTCTACCTCGGCCTCGGTTGGTTGCTCCGCGAGGACAAGATTTTCTCTTGCATCGCAGGCGAGGAGGAGATTATCGTATTGAAGTAATTCCACACTTACAACGAAAAAAAATTACAGCCCGATGTTATCGGGCTGTAATTTTTTTTATCCCTGCCCTCCGTCGCTCACCCCAAGCACAAAACACAAAAGCATATTTGAAATCTTTAACCATAAAAAAGAAATCTCATTTACAAAAAAATCGCAATAACTTTGAAAAGCATATATATGCAGACAGCACGAGTAAAAAAGCATTGGGCACAAATCGCCCACACCTATCTGCAAGTTGAAACAAATTCAGGCTTCACGTTCTTTTATATATAAAGCGCGCAGAAGCCGCAAGCAGCACTCCTTTGGGGAGGTAACCTCCCGCCGTCGCAAACGACGCTTATTTCTCGTCGTCGCTGTGAAAAATATTAAAGCAAGCTTTATATTTCTTGCTAGTTTGTATATATATTTGCGAAAGGATGCGAAAACTAACAAAATAAAAGACACTCCATCATTTGTTTTTAAAACAATATGCGTATTTACCAACCAAAGCGATGAAGAAAAAAATATCGGCTATAATCGTGGCAGCACTGCTGCTTCCCGCTACACTTTTTGCACAAAAAGTGGGCCTTGTAATGAGCGGCGGCGGAGCACGAGGCCTTGCACACATCGGAGTTATAAAAGCACTCGAAGAGAACGAAATACCCATCGACTACGTCACAGGCACCTCTATGGGGGCCATCGTGGGCGCACTCTACGCAATGGGCTACACCCCCGACGAGATGATTGCATCTATGACATCCGAGGACTTTCAGCGCTGGTACACCGGCACTATGGACAAGAACTATATGTTCTATTTCAAGCGCAACGCCGAAGTACCCGAGCTGCTCAACCTTCACATCGACATAAAAGATACCATACGCCTCGTAAAGCCCCCCTTGCAGCTCATAAACCCAGCACCTATGAATATGGGCTTCCTCGAGACATACACCACCTCCACGGCAGCCTGCAAGGGTGATTTCGACAACCTTATGGTACCCTTCCGATGCGTTGCCGCCGATGTCTACAACAAACAGCAGATAATATTCTCGCAAGGCGACCTCGGCGATGCCGTGAGAGCATCTATGAGCTTTCCCTTCGTCTTCAAACCCATAAAAAAAGACAACATACTGCTCTACGACGGCGGAATATACAATAATTTCCCGCGCGACGTAATGCAGAACGACTTTGCGCCCGATTTCATCTTTGGCAGCGTGGTGAGCGAGAACGCCCCCATCCCCGCCGAAGACGACCTTATGAGCCAGGTGAAAAACCTCATAATGAACAAAAGCGACTACACCCTGCCCGACTCGGCAGGCATCCTCCTCGATATGAATATCAGAGATGTAAAACTGCTCGATTTCCACAAGATAGACAAGGTGATTGAGATTGGTTACACCCAAACACTTGCACTCATCGACTCAATAAGAGGCAAAGTTTCGCGCCGACAAAACCGCGCCGAGCTCGCCGCAAAACGTATGGCCTTCAACAAAAGAAAACCCGAAATGCGCTTCAACAAAGTTGTAGTGCGCGGCATAAACAACGAGCAGGCCAAAGCCATAAGCAGAGAGTTCCAACAGGGCGACGAAACATTCAGCTACGAAGATTGCAAGAAAGCCTACTTCCGCATACTTTCGGGAAACAGTGTAGCCTCAATTCTCCCACACGCCATCTACAACGAGACAGACAGCCTCTACACCCTGCATCTCGATGTAGAGCTCAACCCCGCCATAAACCTCAAGATAGGCGGCAGCGTCTCCACAAAAATCTCAAACCAGATATATTTCGGCGTGCACTACCGCAATATTAACAAATTCTCCAAAGAGTATATGCTCGACGGCCAGCTGGGAAAGGTATACAACAATATCCAGCTGGGCAACCGCATCGACTTCACCACACGCCACCCCATATCGCTCAAATTCATCGCCTCATACTCCACCATCGACTATTATAATATGAAATACCTCTTCTCGCAAGAGAATGCGATGGCGCTGAATCACGAAAGCGAGGCGTTTGCCAAGATAAAAATATCCCTGCCCTTCCTTATGAGAAAAAAAGCAGAGATAGGCCTGGGAATAGCCTCCATCACCGACGAATATATGCCCTCGAGCATCTTCGACCTCAACAACCCGCGATACGACAAAAACAAGACAAAGGCCGTGGGCTCATTTATAAAGCTACAAGGCAACACCCTAAACAATATCGCATTTCCCACCGAAGGCTCTTACGAGCTGCTCTCGGCACAGCACTACTTTGCCGAGGAGGAGTTCAAGAGCCCCAATATGTCGATGAAAGACAAAAAAACAAAGGCGTGGCTGCAGATGAACTATATTAGAAACGACATCTTCAACCTCTCGCGCCACCTCTCGCTGGGCACATACCTGCAGGTCTACTACTCCACCCGTGAGCTTTCAAACACCTATCAGGCAACTATGATGCAAGCCGGAGCCTTTGCCCCCACAATGAACACCCTGTTTAATTACGATCCCAAGTTCCGCGCCAACCAATTCGTGGGAGCCGGAATAACTCCTATAATTAAATTAAGCAACTTCATACAGCTGCGCCCAAGCATATATGTCTTTTCACCCTACCGCAAAATAAACGAAGCCGACGACGGCACAGCCTACTATAGTAAAAAAAGATTCGACGGAATTGAGTATTTCACCGAGCTCAACGCCGTCGGCACAATATCCACAATCACCTTGAGTGGATTCATAAATTACTACGGAGCACACTCAAATGGTATAAATGTGGGCATACGTTTCGGCTGGTTTATGTTCAATGAGCGTTTTTTTGAGTAAAAAACACATTTTTTTTGAAAAATAACTTCGAAAAGCTTTGCAGGTTCAAAAAAAAGCACTACCTTTGCAACGTCAAAAAGAAACAAAGAGGTCTCGTAGCTCAACTGAATAGAGCACTTGACTACGGATCAAGAGGTTGCGGGTTTGAATCCCTCCGAGATCACCAAGGAGTCCACTAGGACTCCTTTTCTTTTTTACCCCTCTAACACACTATCAAAACTGGCTCAACGTAAAAAGCGGCGCACTCCTGTGGAGCACGCCGCATATACTATAGTAAAATATTCTTGGTTAGTAGATAACTTTCTTGCCGTTTACGATGTAGATACCTTTTGTGGGGTTCTCCACACGCTGGCCGTTGAGGTTGTAGATAGCGTCGCTGCCGGCTGTGCCGTCGGTCTCAATATCGTCGATATCTGTAAAGTCCATCTCAACGATGTTTGTAAACTCGCTCCAGCCCTCGGTTGCAGCGTATGTTTCTTTTGCAGCATAGGGCACATAGAGTGTGCAAGTGTTCTTGTCTACATCATTGAATACATCGCTGCCTATTGCAAAGAGGTTCTCGGCCAGAATATATGATTTCACGCTTGTGAGGCCGTAGCAATACTCGAACGCAGAAGAGCCTATGCTTGTAACGCTATTGGGAATTTCAATGCTGGTAAGACCGGAGCAAAAAGAGAACGCGCCGTATTCAATACTTGTGACGCTATTGGGAATTACAACGCTTGTGAGGCCGTAGCAATTATAGAACGCCTCTTCACCTATGCTTGTAACGCTATTGGGAATTTCAATGCTGGTAAGGCCGGAGCAATAAGAGAACGCATAAGAGTCTATGCTTGTAACGCTATTACCAATTACAACGCTTGTGAGGCCGTAGCAATTATAGAACGCCTCTACACCTATGCTTGTAACGCTATTGGGAATTTCAATGCTGGTGAGGCTGCTACAATACCCGAACGCAGAATACTCAATACTGGTAACGCTATTGGGAATTTCAATGCTGGTAAGGCCGGAGCAACTATAGAACGCTCCCTCTCCAATGCTTGTAACGCTATTGGGAATTTCAATGCTGGTAAGGCCGGAGCAAAAAGCGAACGCCCAATTACCTATGCTTGTTACGCTATTGGGAATTTCAATGCTGGCAAGGCCGGGGCAACTATAGAACGCTCCCTCTCCGATGCTTGTAACGCTATTGGGAATTTCAATGCTTGTTAGGCCGGAGCAAAAAGCGAACGCATAAGAGTCTATGCTTGTAACGCTATTGGGAATTTCAATGCTTGTTAGGCCGGAGCAAGAAGAGAACGCACTGTATCCAATGTGTGTAACGCTATTGGGAATTTCAATGCTTGTGAGGCTGCTGCAATTGTCGAACGCGTAATTTCCAATGCTTGTAACGCGGAAAGTGGTTCCGTTGTAGGTAACACATGCAGGGATGATTACTGCACCACTGTATTCATTAGAATATTCATCGCTTGAACTACCTTTATAAGTTACCGCCACTGTTTTATTTACAGCATCGGTAAAGTTGTAATAAATACCACCCACCTCAAAGCCGTGGGCGCTTGCGATGGTGCTGCATAGCATTAATAACACAGCAAGTAATTGTTTAAAGTAGAACTTTTTCATAAATTATTTGTATTAAATAGTTGTAATTAGTTTATGCTCAAATGTAAATAAAAAGCATTGAAATTACCTCCCCTATTTGTTAAGATGTGTTAATTTAAGACTTTTCCGCGAAAAAAGGTGATTTCTCGAAGAACAAAACAGCCTTGCGATGTGTTACCTCTTAAATATTAACTTTAAAAACTATCACACATTGGACGCTGCAAAATTCAGGAAAGAGTTGCTTGAGGTTCAGGGTGAGCTGCAACGCTTTGCCTACAAACTGACGGCTGACAAGGAGGAGGCGAATGACCTTTTGCAGGAGACATC
>JAZRLR010000013.1:0-75149 GCA_045646965.1 Bacteroidaceae bacterium | reverse complement strand
CAGCGAGCGCAGACTATATTCGAGCGAAGCTCAAATACACACAAGCGAGCGAAAGTTCGACAAGCGAGTGAGTGAAAATTTATTTTCAACTCACAACGAGCGCAAAGAACTTCGGCGAAGCCAGATATATCAAGTTTACTTCGATATATTTCACTGCGACGACGCAAAATTAGCGTCGTTTGCGACAACAGGAGGTTTATCTCCCCAAAGGAGTGCCGCTTGCGTTTTAAGAAAAGATTCGAGATTTATAAAAAGGAAGAGGGGAAACAATCAATCACCTATGCCGTGTGCGGCGCTATATACATCGGCACGCAAACGCTGCAAACGACTATACTGTTCAACAGTTATGGGCAGACGCTCTACTGCATCCACCCAACGATAAACGCCGTCCACAAGGCGACGCACACTATAGGTCACCTGCATCACAGGGTGCAGCGTGTCCACATCAATAAGTTCTATGTTATAATGTGCCGGAACGATATTTTCCACCGCCGTAGAGCGGTTTTCATTGACGGGCAGCCACCTGTAATGCGCCGCACCTGTGCTGCGCGTACCCACAATACCGGCCTCCCGCCCATTACAGGCGAGCAGCACCACAGTTACAAATATCATCGACAAACGGGACATTTTCCTTATACTATTATAAGGAAACAGCCCCGCAAGCAGAAATGTTTACTGCTCCTCGTTTACATTGGCAAATTTTTCCCAAATGGGAGCAAAGCCATACTCTCCCACAGCCCCACAGGGAACCACGAGAGTAGCCGAGGCATAGACGGCAGCGTCGGCAATGTCGGCCGAGCACATAGGAGCAGCTTCACAGGCAACGTGCAGTTCCTTGAGCGACGAGCAGCTGCGAAGTGCCTGCTCGCCCACGTTCACCACAGCCTGCGGCAAGCGCAGCACCTCGAGCGAAGAGCAGTTGTAGAACGCACCATAGCCCACGCTCAACAACCCGTCGTGCAAGGCCACTTCGCGCAGCGAGGTACACCCCGCAAGCACGCCCTGGTCTATCATATTCACGCCACGGGGCAAAGTAAAACTTGTGAGCGAAGAGCAGCCCCAAAAAGCCCCCTTCTTTATAGAGACAAGCGAAGCGGGCAGCGCAATGTGCTTCATCGAGCAGCAGTCGCGGAACGCCCACCCCTCTACAGAAACAACACCCTCGGGCAACTCCACCGCCTCGAGCGACGAGCAACTACAGAAGGCATACTCACCCACGCTCTCAACGTCGGTACCCACAGACACCGTTGTGAGAGCCGAGCAACCATCGAAGAGCGACGGCTCTATATTTATAAGTGCGTCGGGAAGAAAAGCCTTTTCGAGCGAAGTACAACCCGCAAAGGCACTGCGGCCAATCACAATTACGCCGGCAGGCAGCACCACAGTGCGCAACGAGCAGCACCCCTTGAATGCCGACATACCGATGATGTGCATAGAGCTGCCAAACGACACGCCGGCCAACGCCTCACACCCCTCAAAGGCACTTATACCTATACTTTCTATGTTATCGCCAAGCACCACCGAAAGAAGCGCATCGCACCCCATAAAAGCCTCGTCGAGCACCTCGGTCACCTTGTAATCGACCCCCGCGGCCGATACCACGGCAGGAAGAACCACCTCCCCCGCATAGGGAGTATCATTCTTTGTCACTATCGCTGTGCCCTCGGCACCGTTGAGCAGATAGGCCACACCATTTATTTTCTCTATCATAGCCGCAATTAATTAAGGAATGAGCAGCGAGCTGTCGCCATAACTCAAAAAACGGAAATTGTGCGCAAGAGCATAGTCGTAGATAGTGCGCCAGTTACCCTTTACAAAGGCCGACACAAGCAGCAGAAGCGTGCTCTTGGGCTGATGGAAATTAGTTACAATCGCCTTTACAACACGGAAGGTATACCCCGGGGCAATCATTATCTGGGTGTGCGAGTGCAAAGCATCGAGATTATTCATTTTGAGATAATCCACAAGAGCCTGCAAAGCCTCCACAGTACTCATAGCGTGCTCACGCGCATAGGGTGTCCACTGGCTCACGTGCAACGTCTCGGGCTCTGCGTCGGGGTTCTCGGCCACCATTTCGCCTATGAAATAGAGGCTCTCGAGCGTGCGCACCGACGTTGTGCCCACCGCCACGGCATTACCTCCCGCGGCAATCAGTTTTTCGAGCAGTTCCCTGCGCACCTCAATGTACTCTTCGTGCATCTCGTGGTCGGCAATGAGCTCGCTCTTCACCGGCTTGAAAGTACCTGCACCCACGTGCAACGTCACCTCGTCGCAGTCTATGCCTGCGGCACGCAAACCCTCGAACACGGCAGGGGTAAAGTGCAGGCCCGCTGTAGGCGCCGCCACCGAACCTTTTATCTTTGAGTACACCGTTTGATATGTGGCAATGTCGCTCTCCTCGGTGCGGCGATTAAGATAAGGAGGGATGGGAAGCTCGCCCGCCGCCTCAAGAATCTCGGCAAATGAGAAACCGCCGTCCCACGAGAAACGCACGGCGTTCACCGCCGCGGCAGAGCTCACACGCTCCACGCACAGCGTCACCTCGCGCCCCGCAATCGCAATCTTCTGCGAGAGCACACCACTCTTCCATCGTGCCGAGTTACCCACAAGACACTGCCACACACACTCCTCGGTCTGCTGAAAAATGAGCAGATAATCGTTGGGAGCGTGCGGCTCCAGGCAGAAGACCTCTATGGTTGCGCCCGTCTCCTTTTTAAAGCGCAGACGCGCTTGAATAACCTTTGTATTATTAAACACCATCAGGCTGTTCTGCGGTATGTGGTGCGGCAGTGAAGAAAAGACATCCTCGGCCACCTCGCCACCCTTGTACAACAGCAGTTTCGACGAGTCGCGCTGCGCAAGAGGATATTTGGCAATCCTCTCGTCGGGCAGCGGGTAATCATATTCGGCTATAGCAATTTCCTGTACCTCTTTCATAGTTTTCGTTTGTGAGTGCGAAGATACACATTTTACCGCCAACAAAAAAGCCCCCGCCTTCAAAAGGCAGGGGCAATATTACAAAAACAGTATTTAATTACTGAGCAAGTTTGTTGTCAGAACCAAGAACATTCACAATCTTGTGGATGTACTGTTTTTTCATATTCTCGCGAGCGGGGCCCAAGTACTTACGGGGGTCAAACTCTGCGGGGTTAGTTGCAAAGACCTCACGTATAGCAGCTGTCATAGCCAAACGGCTGTCGCTGTCGATGTTGATTTTGCAAACTGCGAGAGAAGCAGCCTTGCGGAGCTCCTCCTCGGGGATACCGATAGCATCTTTCAATGCACCACCGTATTTGTTGATTGTCTCAACCTCCTCCTGGGGAACTGAAGAAGAACCGTGGAGAACGATGGGGAAACCGGGAAGCTCTTTCATACAACCCTCGAGAACGTCGAATGCCAAGGGGGGAGGTACAAGAATACCTTTCTCGTTGCGTGTGCACTGCTCGGGTTTGAACTTGTTAGCACCGTGAGAAGTACCGATTGAGATAGCCAAGCTGTCGCAACCAGTCTTTGTTACGAAGTCTACAACCTCCTCGGGGCGTGTATATGTGTGGTGCTCGGCAACAACGTCGTCCTCAACACCGGCAAGGATACCAAGCTCGCCCTCAACTGTTACGCCATATTGGTGAGCGTACTCAACAACCTGCTTTGTGAGAGCTACGTTCTCCTCGTAGGGGAGGTGTGAACCGTCGATCATCACTGAAGAGAAGCCCATATCGATGCAGCTCTTACACAACTCGAAAGAGTTACCGTGGTCGAGGTGAAGAACGATCTCGGGGTTAGCGCAACCGAGCTCTTTAGCATACTCAACAGCACCCTCTGCCATATAACGGAGAAGAGTCTGGTTAGCATACTTACGAGCACCGCTCGATACCTGGAGAATAACGGGAGACTTTGTCTCTACTGCGGCCATAACGATAGCCTGCAACTGCTCCATATTGTTGAAGTTGAATGCAGGGATTGCATAACCGCCTTTCATTGCCTTTGCGAACATCTCTTTAGTGTTCACAAGACCCAATTCTTTGTAATTTACCATAGTTTTATACTTTAAAAGTAATTGATTGATAATCGCTATTAATTCCCTATACGGGATTTTCTGCAAATTTAGTAAATTCTTTCCTTAAAAAAGGCATTAATTAGAAAAAATATACATCGCAAACGATAAAAGTGTGCAAAAAGCCCTCCTCGGCCACCTGCCGATAACTTTTTGCGCCTTTAAGGGTGCATTTTCGCCAAAAAAGATTAAATTTGCCTGAAAGTATTGCCACAAGGCACACATTATATAAATAGGAGAATATGTACATCATAGGTATTGCAGGAGGAACCGGCTCGGGAAAGACAACCGTAGTGAAAGAGATTGTCGATTCGTTGCCCGCAGCATCGGTGGCGGTAATTCCGCAGGATTCATACTACCACGACAGCAGCCACGTTCCCGTAGAAGAGCGTCAAAATATAAATTTCGACCACCCCGATGCGTTTGATTGGGAGCTGCTTGTAGAGCAGATAAAGATGCTACGCGAGGGAAAAGCCATTGAGCAGCCCACCTACTCCTACATAACCTGTACCCGCCAGCCCGAGGTGGTACAGGTAGAGCCCCGGGAGGTTATAATAATCGAGGGAATTATGGCGCTTGTAAACCCGCAGTTGCGCTCGCTTATGGACCTGAAGGTTTTTGTGGACGCCGACGCCGACGACCGTCTCATACGCCTCATACGACGCGATGTGGTGGAGCGCGGCCGCACTCCCGAGACCGTAATCTCGCGCTACGAGCGTGTGGTAAAGGAGATGCACCTGCAATTCATTGAACCCACAAAAAAATATGCCGATATAATAATCCCGCAGGGAGGGCACAATAAACAGGCAATAAAAATGCTGCAAATGTCAATCGGCGGCCTCGTAAAAAAATAACCTATGCACTCGAAACACCTCTACCCGCTCACACTGTTACTATCTTTCATTGCCATTGTCATATATGGCGATGTAATATTTCGTGGTGAGGTGGAGCTTGCAACCGTTGCCGCGCCTCCCAAGAAACCCATATCACGACACGTCACCCTCTCGCCCTACGACCACCACTTTCGCAGCGTGGCCGACAATCTTGGGTGGGACTGGAAACTGCTCGCAGCCATAGCCTTCACAGAGTCGCGATTCGACAGCACAGCCACATCGGGCGTGGGGGCACAGGGAGTGATGCAGGTAATGCCCTCCACTATGCAGAGGCTCGGCATACCCGACTCTCTGCATCTCGACACCCGCACAAACATCGAAGCGGCAGGCAGGCTGCTTGCCGACCTCGACCACCTGTACCGCCGCATCGGGGATTTCGACGAGCGGTGCAATTTCATCCTTGCCTCGTACAACGCAGGCCTGGGCCACATAGGCGACGCAATGAACCTCGCCGAGAAATATGGCCGTCCGCGCTATGTGTGGCACAATAACGTAGACAGTTTTCTCATCCTCAAAGGAGAGCCCGAATACTACACCGACAGCGTGTGCCGCAACGGCTCTTTCAACGACTGGAAGCAAACCCTTTCATTTGTAAAAAAAGTGAAACGCACCTGGGGAAGATACAAAAATCGTCAGCATCGATACAGCGATTCGCTACAGGCCGTGCTTGCGACCGACACCACGTTCATATTAATTGACTGAACGACACATTTATGCAAGAGAGCGAGAAATACACTTTGAAGAGACAAATGAGATTTGTCCGATACTCCGACGGCACCATAACAGGCTGCGACAGCGACGGACACACCGTCGTTGCGGCTCTGCCCGTGGAGCCCTGCTACAGGCAGTTGCCCGCGCTCCTGCACGAAGGCTGCAAGCTCAACCTTCTCTCGTGCGAAGAGGACTGCGAAGGAATTCTGCACCCCGAGGAGATTATCTTCGAACCCGACTACCTCATAGACATATCGGCGCTTGCGCGTTGCGTGCAGCCCTACGGCTCGCCCGCGCTGGGCTACATAATAAACCTTTTCGAGAAAAGCACCGACAGCGCGGCGCGTCTGCTTGGAGAGGCCGCAAATATGTTCCTCGACGACTGCGTGAACGAGCGCCCCGAGAAGCCCGCCACGTACGGCGAGTCGATAAAAAAGTTCTTCCGCGAGTATTCCCTGCAGCTTTCAGTGTGCAACGAGATTGACAGCAATTTCTTTGCGCTCTCGCGACAGCAGTTCAATAACATACAGATGAAAGTGGGAAACAGCTGCATAGAGTCGGAAGGTAGCTACCGACGCGACAGAGTGTACCTGGAGCCCTCGTTCTTTTGCGAGCCGCTCGGCCTGCAAGGACGTATCGACCTGCTACAAAGCGATTGCAGCCACCTCATAGAGCTCAAGTCGGGCAAAGCCGACGAGTTCAACGGCGGTGCAAAAGCCGAGCACCGCATACAGATGTCGCTCTACAAAGAGATGCTGCGCTACTCACTGCAGATACCCCGCGAAGCCATACGCCCACACCTTTTTTACTCGCGCTACCCGCGCTTCTATAGCCAGGAGTCGAGCCGCAGCGAGATGAGCCGCACCCTTATGCTGCGCAACGAGATTGTGGCTCTGCTCATTGAGATGGGCAACGACGGGTTGCGCACCACGCTGCTCAACACCTCGCCCGCCGACCTTAACACAAAAGGCGATTACGGACGCCTGTGGACCAACTATCTGCGCCCGCGCATCGAGGAGGTGCTCCACCCCATAAAAACCGCCGACGCGCAGCTGCTCGACTATTTCTTTGGCAACGTGGCATTCGTGGCACGCGAGATGCTTCTCGCCAAGGTGAGCAACGGCGACTGCGAGAGCGGCCGCAGCTTTGCCGACATCTGGAACGCACCCCTCGCCGCCAAGATAGCCAACGGGAACATACTCACCGACCTCGAAATAATCTCCTTTGACGACGAAGAGGGCATAAGCGAGATAACCCTCGCCACCCCTACCTACGACGAAAACTTCTACCCCAACTTCAGAGCGGGAGATACCGTCTTCATATACCGCCGCGACAACGACAGCCACAACGCCACAAACCGTCAGGTGACACGAGGCACACTCACCTCCATCGCCCCCGACAGAATTACCGTGCATCTGCGTCACAAGCAGAGAAACCGCAACCTCTACCCCACGGGCAGCCGCTACGCTATGGAGCACGACCACCTCGACAGCACCTTTCGTGCAGCGTTCCGCGACCTCTTCGGGCTGCTCACTGCACCCACCGAGCGCATCGACCTGCTGATGTCGCGTCGCAGCCCACGCATCGACCACAGCCGCACCCTCAACGGCAGCTACACCAACGAATACATCGACAGCATTGTGCTACAGGCCAAACAGGCCGAGGAACTCTTTATGCTTGTGGGCCCTCCCGGCACGGGAAAAACCTCGCAGGCATTGAAGAGTATGGTACAGGAGTTCCACGGAGAGGCCGGGTGCAATATTCTGCTCGCCTCCTACACAAACCGCGCCGTCGATGAGATATGCGAGGCACTCGAGAGCCTGCCCAACGCCCCCACATACATACGCATAGGCAGCGAGCAGAGCTGCGCCGAGAAGCATCGCCCCCACCTGATGAAGAACGCCATAGCCCACTGCAACAACCGCGACCAGATACGCGAGACAATGATGCAGTGCCGCATATTTGTGGGCACCGTGGCGTCGCTCACAGGGCGCAAAGAGCTCTTTGGAATAAAGAGATTCGACGTGGCCATAATAGACGAAGCGACACAGATACTCGAGTCGCAACTTGCAGGCTTGTGGGCCGCCACAACACCAGCCGGCGAGCTTGCCATAAAGAAATTCATCCTCATAGGCGACACCAAGCAGTTGCCCGCCGTGGTGGTGCAGCCCCCGCTATCTACCAAAGCACAGAGCAAACTGCTCAACGACGCAGGCATACACGATTACGGCATCTCGCTCTTTGAGCGCCTCTATAAGTGGTACCACACAAAAGGTATCGAGGGTGTCACAGCCACACTCTTCCGCCAGGGACGTATGCACCCCGTGATAAACGACTTTTCAAACAGGCATTTCTACGGCGGAATACTCGAGTGCGTGCCCCTGCCTCACCAAAGCGAGCCGTTGCACTACGACACATACGACAAGAACGACCGACGCGAAACACTTCTTGCGACACGACGTACCGCCTTCATCGACACCATTCGCGAAGAGGGCAACGCACTAAAGATAAACCACAACGAAGCACAGGAGATAGCCCTCTTTGTGCAGGCCTATCACAAGCTGCGCACCGCGAACGGATTCCTCTGCAACCCCTCGCAAGAGATAGGAATCATAGTACCCTTCCGCAGTCAGATAGCGATGGTAACCAAGGAGATAGCACGGCTCGGCATACCGCAAAGTAAGGACATTGTAATAGATACCGTGGAGAGGTTTCAGGGCTCGCAACGCGAGGTCATACTCTTTGGCACCACAATAAACAGCCCCTCGCAGATAGATATCCTGTCGGCACCCGTAGCCGACGCAGACGGCACCCCCATTGACCGCAAGCTGAACGTGGCCGTCACCCGCGCCCGCCGTCAGATGTATATTTTCGGAAACAGAGAAATCCTATCTCTCTCGCCCATATACAAAGCACTTATCGAGGAGTTGTAAATATCTTACACTCTTAATTAAGAGTGTAAAAAGCAACCCGTGAAATTAATTTCACAAAAGACTTGCACCCAAACAAATCTTACAATATCTTTGCAGTGTACTAATCCACTAATACACTATGATACATATCGAAAATTTAAGCTTCAGCTACAAGAAGGAGGTGCTCTGCAACATAAGCACACAATTTGAAAAGGGTAAAATCTACGGTCTTCTCGGCCCTAACGGCGCAGGCAAGACCACGCTTATGAAACTTATGTGCGGCGTTATGCGAAGCAAGAAAGGAAGCATAGCCATTGAGAACAAAAACCCCTCAAAGCGCACCCCGCAGTTGCTGTCGAGCATCTATTACCTGCCCGAGCACCCCGTCGCAAGCATCAACTCCATAAAAAGATTCGCCAAGGAGTACGGGTGGTTCTACCCCACCTTCGGCTACGAAGAGTTTGAAAAGCTCGTCGCAGAGATGCGCATAGATATAAACGCAAAGTTCAGCGAGCTATCGACAGGAGAGAGCAAGAAGGTGTTCATCGCCTTTGCACTTGCCCTCAACACCCCCTACCTGCTTCTCGACGAGCCCACAAACGGCCTCGACATCACAAGCAAAGGAGAGTTCAGGCAGATAATTTCGCGCTATATGAACAACGAGCGCTGTATAATCATCTCCACACACCAGGTGAAAGAGATTGCAAACCTTCTCGACCATATTATCATAATAAAAGAGAAAAAGAAAGCCATCGACAGCAGCATCGAGGAGCTGCAACACAGCTACACATTCGGCAATTCGCAGCAACTGCCCGCCGATGCCATCTACAGCGAACCGAGCATAAACGGTTACAGCTACATCACCCCCGGCAAAGGCGAGGAGAGCAATATCGACATCGAGATGCTGTTCAACTACATAAACACAAAGCAGTAAAAACTATGAACCGGACATTTTCATTCAAACGCTGGGCAAAGCTGCTTGTCTACGAGAATATAAGCAGCCGCTTTTTGCGCAACACAAGCCTGTTTATAGCAATATTTACCACCTGCTATGTAATTCTTGCAAAACTTCACTTGCTCGACTACATCTTGTACCCCAATATACCGTTTTCGCACGTTGGAACAATGCTGCTTACATTTATATCGCCCATAATATTCTACCACCCCTTGCTGAAAGGCGATAAAAATGTGCTCTACTCTATGCTACCCGCAAGCAACCTTGAGAAATATTTGTCGATGCTTGCAAACACCCTCGTCACAGCGCCCGTGATAGTCTCTACTCTATGCTACATAGCCGACTGGGCAGCCTGGCCACTCCTGGGTAGCAACGAATATTACCCCCCGTCGTTCCACCTTCCCTTGTATGAAGAGTACACTACCATCGGCATACAGACTCTTGTCACATTAATATATGTGAGTCACTATAGCAATAAATGGAAGTTCACCACAGGTATTACAATACTTTTGCTACCATTTATCTTCAACGCCCTGGAACAATGGACAAGAATCATATTCCCCAAAGTAGCGTTTTACGATACATTTATAATATATATTATATTAATGCAGATTTTTATTTACCTAAAACTTAAAAACATAACCTGGAACTGAAAACTATGAATACTGCAAATATAAACAACATAAGCCTGCGACGCTTCGCGCACCTCTTCTCCTACGAGTTCAGGAGCAGTTGTATCCTGCCCAAAGTAGTTATAGCAGGCATCGTCCTGCTTGCATTTGTTATGATAAGAAGGGTTATAAGCTACTCTATGGACGACAGCACAACGCTCTTCTTTCCCATATTCGGCTTTGGCAGCGATATGCTGCTGCTTTTTGCCACATCGTCGCCCTTTATATTCTACTACGACATACTAAAAAAAGGGAAACGTGCCCTGTACATAGCATTGCCCGCCACCGCCACAGAGAAGTATCTCTCGCTCCTCGCACACACATTTGTGACAACACCCCTCCTTATATTTGCAATGAAAATCTGCATAGACTACATAGCTACGGGCTTCGATGCAAAATACTTTATAAATACATTTAAACAGTTGGCGGAGGCAGAAAACATCCCTATTTTGTGGGGAATGATAAGCTACACTACCTTTCTTTTGCTTATATTTGTGCAACACAAGACGTGGATATTCATCGCCGTGCTGTTTGGTTCTCTTATACTTATACTCAACTATATAGGCTTTGTGCTCGACTTTACGATAGGCGACGATGGCTATGTAACACCCACAAAGTATGCAGAGGCATCTGCAATCGCGTGGCACATTGTATCATTTACCGCCATCGCGGTATTACAGCCGCTCATATTCTATAGTATTAAAAAACTAAAAGCATAGTCTATGGAATTTAACGAACACAAACCCATATACCTGCAAACAGCCGAAATGATGCAGGAGAAGATAATGTGCAGCATCTGGGAGGAGGAGTCGCGCATTCCCTCGGTGCGCGAGATGGGCACCACGCTCGGCGTGAACCCCAACACCATAGTGCGTTCTTACCAACTGCTCGAGAGCCGCAATATCATTTATAACAAACGAGGCCTCGGGTACTTTGTGCAATCTGGAGCAAGAGAGAGAATACGCGAGACACAGCGCCGCGAGTTTATGGAACAGGAGCTGCCGCTCTTCAAGGAGAGAGCCACCCTGCTCGGGATTAGCCGCGAAGAGCTTATCGCCCTGCTGTAAAACAGCATAGAGCATATAAAAAACATAACGAGCGACCGCGGTCGCTCGTTATGTTTGTATGTAGCAAAATAAATTACTTGCTCAACATCTCGTGCATTGAAGCAGCTGCATTGCGGCCGTCACCCATAGCGAGAATAACCGTTGCACCACCGCGCACAATGTCACCACCTGCAAAGATAAAGGGAATTGAAGACTGCATCTTCTCGTTCACCGCAATGGTATTCTTGCGGCCAAGCTCCAAGCCCTCAACCGATGTAGGCACAAGGGGGTTGGGAGATACACCCACCGAAACAACCGCCATATCAATGTCGATAGTCTCTATGGCACCCTCTACGGGAACGGGTGAACGACGTCCCGATGCGTCGGGCTCGCCAAGCTCCATCTTCTGCAATACAATCTGTTTCACACAACCCTTTTCGTCGGCAATGTACTCAATGGGGTTATGCAGAGTGAGGAACTCAACACCCTCTTCCTTGGCGTGCTTCACCTCCTCGAGACGGGCAGGCATTTCGGCCTCCGAACGACGGTAGATAATCATCGCACGCTCGGCACCGAGACGCAACGCTGTGCGCACCGAGTCCATAGCTGTGTTACCGCCACCCACAACAGCCACACGCTTACCTATGTGCATAGGAGTATCGGTGTCGGGGTTCGAAGCATCCATAAGGTTCACGCGAGTGAGGTATTCGTTAGACGAGAGAATGTTTATAGAGTTCTCGCCGGGGATATTCATAAAGTTGGGGAGACCGGCACCCGATGCCACAAAGACACCGGCATATCCCTCTTCCTGCAACTGTGCAATGGAGATTGTCTTTCCAATCACACAATCCTTCACAAATTCCACGCCCATAGCCTTGAGAGTATCAATCTCCACGTCTACGATAGAGTTAGGCAAACGGAACTCGGGGATACCATACTTGAGCACACCGCCAATCTCGTGCAGAGCCTCAAACACGGTAACGCCGTAGCCGAGCTTTGCCATATCACCCGCAAACGAGAGTCCTGCGGGGCCCGAGCCCACAACAGCAACTTTCTTGCCGTTTGAGGGAGCCACCGAGGGAACAGAGAGCTCGCCGCTCTCGCGTGCATAGTCGGCAGCGAAACGCTCGAGTGCACCGATAGCCACAGCCTTGTGTCCCATCTTCAGGTGGATACATTTGCTCTCGCACTGCTTCTCCTGGGGACATACGCGACCACACACAGCGGGCAATGAACTTGTCATCTTGAGCACCTGTGCAGCCTTTGCAAACTCACCGCGCTCGATATTCTTAATAAATGAAGGAATCTTTATGCTCACAGGGCAACCCTCCATACAGGCAGGGTTGGGACAGTCGAGACAGCGCTGTGCCTCCACCATAGCCATCTCTTTTGTGAGGCCGGTATTCACCTCCTCGCGCAGTTTTGTGGCACGGTAGGCGGGCTCCAGCTCGGGCATCTCGCAACGCTCGATAGCTGTACGCTCTTTGGGTTTCATCTTGCTGCGCAGAGCCACACGCCACTCGGCGTCGCGGCTTGTGAGCTCGCAAGCCTCACCACTCTCACCTGCCGACTCGCATTTGTCGAGTTTCTGCATCTCCTCGGCCTCCTCGCGTTTGAAACTGCCCAAGCGCTGCATCATACCGTCGAAGTCTACCTGATGTCCGTCGAACTCGGGGCCGTCTACGCACACGAACTTTGTTTTACCGCCCACGGTTATACGGCACGCACCACACATACCTGTTCCATCGACCATAATTGTGTTGAGCGAAACAACGGTAGGTATTTCGTACTGCTTTGTAAGCTTGCACACAAACTTCATCATAATAGCAGGGCCGATAGCCACGCAGTGGTCTACCTTCTCGCGCTTGATTACGCGCTCGATACCCTCGGTCACAAGACCTTTGTCGCCGTATGAGCCGTCGTCGGTCATTATGATAACCTCGTCCGACACCTCGCGCACCTCATCCTCCAGGATGATAAGATCTTTTGAACGACCTGCAAGAACCGAAATCACACGGTTGCCTGCTTTCTTGAGTGCTGCCGCGATGGGCAACATAGGCGCTACGCCCACACCACCGCCGGCACATATCACGGTACCAAAATTCCCTATGTGTGTAGCCTGTCCCAGAGGGCCCACAACGTCGGTAATGTAATCGCCTTCGTTGAGGTCGCACAGACGAGACGAGCTCAAACCAACTTTTTGTATTACAAGGGTTATAAGGCCCTTCTCGGCATCGGCGTGAGCGATGGTCAAGGGGATGCGCTCACCCTTCTCACCCACACGGATGATGACAAAATTACCTGCTCTGTAAGACTTTGCAATGAGCGGAGCCTCTACACGCAGACGGAACACCTTTTCCGAAAATTGTTCTTTTGAAACTATTTTAAACATATCGGTAGTTTTTGTCGTTTATTCTATTTTAGTCGATAATCTCAAATCCGCAGTAGGGAACGAGCACGGCGGGAATCTTTATACCCTCGGGTGTCTGGTTGTTCTCGAGCAGAGCCGCAACTATACGGGGCAATGCAAGCGCCGAGCCGTTGAGTGTGTGGCAGAGCTCTGTCTTTTTGTCGGCTGTGCGGTAACGGCATTTGAGACGGTTGGCCTGGTAGTTGTCGAAGTTTGACACCGAGCTCACCTCGAGCCAGCGTTTCTGTGCCTCTGAATATACCTCGAAGTCGAAGCAGAGAGCCGCGGTGAAGCTCATATCGCCACCGCAAAGACGCAAGATGCGATAAGGAAGCTCAAGTTTCTGCAGCAGGCCCTCGACGTGCTCGAGCATCTCTTTGTGCGACTCCTTGCTGTGCTCTGGAGTGTCTATGCGCACAATCTCAATCTTTGAGAACTCGTGCAGACGGTTAAGACCGCGCACATCCTTGCCATAAGAGCCTGCCTCGCGGCGGAAGCACTGTGTGTAAGCACAGTTCTTTATGGGGAGCTGTTTCTCGTCGAGAATCACGTCGCGGTAGATATTTGTCACAGGCACCTCGGCTGTGGGAATGAGGTAGAGGTCATCAAGACCGCAGTGATACATCTGTCCCTCTTTGTCGGGCAACTGACCTGTACCAAAGCCCGATGCGGCATTTACCACGGTAGGAGGCATAATCTCGATGTAACCGGCCTTGCGTGCCTCGTCGAGGAAGAAATTTATGAGCGCACGCTGCAACTGCGCACCCTTTCCTTTGTACACGGGGAAACCTGCGCCTGTGATTTTAACACCGAGGTCAAAGTCGATGAGGTCGTATTTCTTTGCAAGCTCCCAGTGAGGAAGAGCGTTCTCGGGCAGGGGTGTCTCAAGACCTCCGCTCTTCTCAACCACATTGTCCTCGGCTGTGGTACCCTCGGGCACCTCGTCGTAGGGGAGGTTGGGGATTGTATAGAGCAACGCCTGCACATCGGCTGCAGCAGCGTCCATCTTCTCCTGCAAAGCCTTTGCGGTCTCCTTGAGGGTTGCCACCTCGGCTTTCACCTTCTCGGCCTCCTCTGCGTTTTTCTCTTTCATCAACTGACCTATTTTTGCGGCAAGCTGTTTGTTCTGCGCGAGCACGCTGTCGAGCTCTGTCTGTGCTGCACGACGCGCCTTGTCACACTCGAGCACCTTCTCGATTGTCTCTTTAGCATTCTTGAAATGCTTTTTCTCCAAGCCCTTTATCACCTTTTCGGTCTCCTGGGCAATAACTTTAAGCGTAAGCATATATCTTATTTTGTATTTAATTATCCATTTACGGCCGACACAGCGCGTCGGCACCCATTATCTCACAAAGGTACAATTAATTTTAATCTTTTAACAGCTTGACAAAGAAAAAATACCCTCAAGCAATAAAAAAAACAGAGACAGCCACAGCTGTCTCTGTTTTATCTGTCAGGATAACTTTCCTAAATTAGTTTTTCTCTGCGAAAGGAGCGACAGAAACATAGCTCTTGTCGTTCTTACCGCGTTTGAAAGTTACAACGCCGTCAATCAAAGCGTAGAGAGTATGATCGCTACCCATACCGATGTTTGCACCGGGATAGTGTACTGTACCACGCTGACGAACGATGATATTACCGGCTTTACATACCTGACCACCCCAGATCTTAACACCAAGTCTCTGGCTTGCTGATTCGCGTCCGTTCTTTGAACTACCAACACCTTTTTTATGTGCCATAATACTTCTTTTTTAAAAAATTAACCGATAATTTCTTTAACAACTAACTCTGTAAACTGCTGACGGTGACCGTTCAATTTGCGGTAACCTTTGCGACGACGTTTGTGGAATACAAGCACCTTGTCACCTTTAACCAAAGTAGGATCGATAACACGTGTAGTAACGATGTTCTGACCGTCCTTTGACTTGCGTGTCTGCTTCATCTCACGAACATTGCCGATATAGCAAACTACTTTAGCGCCTTCTACGGTGGGAGCACCCACTGTTACAGCACCCTCATTATCCAACAACAACACGCGATCAAACTCTACGGTTGTGTCATTCTGCGCACCTTTGATGTGGTGCACGTACAGCTTTTTGCCGGCCTCTGCCTTGAACTGCTGTCCGTTAATCTCAACAATTGCGTACATTTATTTATAGCTTTTATTGTGATTTCCGCGAGGTGTGCGCTCTTCGTGAGCACATCTTCTTCAACCCCTTCGGACTAAAATCGGCTGCAAAGATAACTAAAATTTTCTATTCAAAGAAACTTTTATTCAACTTTTTAATCAATTAATCCTTGTGCGAGAGATAGCGCTCTGCCTCCATAGCCGCACGACAGCCGCTGGCAGCTGCGTTGATTGCCTGACGATAGTGAGGATCGGCTACATCGCCCGCTACAAACACACCGGGAACCAAAGTCTTCACACCGCTTGCGTCGGCAGGTACAAAGTAACCCGTTTCGTCGGTTTTGAGATATTTCTTGAATATATCGCTGTTGGGCTTGTGACCTATCGCAAGGAAGAATCCGTCGATTGAGAGGTCATAGTGTTTCTCGTCGGCCTCACCCTTGCGTTTCACAAGATGCACGCCCTCTACTCCGTCCTCACCAAAGAGTCCCTCGGTGTTATGCTCAAAGAGCACCTCAATCTTGGGATTGGCAAGCACGCGGTCCTGCATAGCCTTTGAAGCACGCAGATAAGGCTTGCGCACAATGAGATAGACCTTTGCCGCAAGCGAGGCAAGATAGTTAGCCTCCTCGCAGGCTGTGTCGCCGCCGCCCACTACCGCAACAACTTTTTTGCGATAGAAGAAACCGTCGCAGGTAGCGCAGGCGCTCACGCCCATACCCTGATATTTTATCTCGTCGGAAAGACCGAGATACTTGGCTGCAGCACCGGTTGCAATGATAACCGTGTCGGCCTCAATCACACTTCCGTCGTCTATAGTCACCTTGTAGGGAAGTGTCTCAAAATCGACATCGGTGACGCTGCCCGAGCAGACATCGGCACCCACGTTTATAGCCTGCTTACGCATATTATCCATAAGCTCACTGCCGGTTATTCCCAAGGGGAAGCCGGGGAAGTTCTCAATTACGGTTGTCTGCGTGAGCTGTCCGCCGGGCTGAATGCCCTCATAAAGGATAGGCGACAAGTTGGCACGCGATGCATAGATAGCCGCGGTATATCCCGCAGGGCCCGAACCGATAATCAAACATTTAGTTTTTCTCATATTTTTACAATTTAATTTATCTCATATCCACAATTTCGGCCGACGGATAATCTTCTGTCGGACAGCTGTATACACGCTTCTCGAAACGACATTTGGGTTTGTAGTCACTTATCGTGACACAGATGCTGCCCTGCCCCTCCATATAGAGACGCAACGCTGCGGGGCGCAGGCTCTCTGTGTCGAGCGTAATTTCCACCTTATATAAATAGGAGCCGCCATCGGTCGCGTCGAGCGTCACAACACTCTTCTCTCCGGCACTTTTGAGAGACGCCGCGTAACCATTTTTATAAAGCCCCATCAAATAGACAGGATTGTAGGCCTGCGCCTCTTCGGAGCCCGCCTCGGTGACATATATTTCATTAGCCGACGCCATATAACTCCACTGCATCGCACCGTCGCACCACAAGCGCATAGGCGACACAAAGAGAGTATAGCAGTTGCCGTCGAGCTTTAAACTGCCATTGTCGGCATATTGTTCAGAGCCCATTTCGTCGTAAATCACATAATCGAACTGCATCTGCACGGCCGCATCGGCTTTGATATTTGCGACAGCCTTTTCGAGCAGCTGCACCGCAGACCGATTCTGTGCCGTGAGCATCACGACAGGCAGAAGCATAAGAAAAAGAGCTGTGAAGATATTTTTTTTCATCATATTTACACAATTAACGAAATTACTGCAATAACTGTTTCAGACGGAATTCAAGGTCGGCCTCATCGGCACAGAGCACCTGACGCGGCTTGCTACCCTCCTGCTCGCCCACGATACCTGTCTGGCAGAGCTGGTCCATAATGCGGCCCGCGCGGTTAAAGCCCACGTTGAACTTGCGCTGAATCAGAGAAGTGGAACCCTGCTGCTGAAGCACCACAGTGCGTGCCGCCTCGGCAAAGAGAGGGTCGAGCTTGTCCGACGAGAAGTCTCCGCGTGCCGAAGAGCCACCTCCGCCGTCGGCAGGAGCTTCGTCAGGCTCGGGCAAAATATAAGCCGAGGGATAACCCTGCTGCTTCGCAATGTGAGCACACACGCGCTCCACCTCCTTGGTCTCCACAAGGGCACACTGCACACGCACGGGGTCGTTACCCGCAAGGAAGAGCATATCACCACGTCCCTGCAACTGATTTGCACCCTGACGGTCGAGAATAGTGCGCGAGTCGATAACCGAGATTACTCGGAAAGCCATACGCGCAGGGAAGTTCGCTTTTATGGTACCTGTGATAATATTTGTAGTGGGACGCTGTGTCGCAATAATCATATGAATACCCACGGCACGGGCTTTCTGCGCGATACGCGCGATAGGCTGTTCCACCTCACGGCCTGCGGTCATCATAAGGTCGCCATACTCGTCGATTATCACAACGATATAAGGCATAAAGCGGTGTCCTTTTGTGGGGAGAAGTTCTTTATTAAGATACTTCTCGTTATACTCTTTCACCGAGCGCACCGACGCCATCTGCAATAGTTTGTAACGATTATCCATCTCCACGCAGAGCGATTTTAGCGTGCGCACCACCTTGTGCACATCGGTAATAATAGGTTCATCCTCGCCCTCAAGTTTTGCAAGGAAATGCTTCTCGAGCACATTGTAAAGGCTCAACTCCACCATCTTGGGGTCTACCATAACAAATTTCAGATATGCGGGGTGCATCTTATAGAGAAGCGAGGTAATTATCGCATTAAGTCCCACCGACTTACCCATACCTGTAGCACCGGCCACAAGCAGGTGAGGCATCTTTGCCATATCCACCATAAAGACATCGTTCGAGATTGTCTTTCCGAGCGCAAGCGGCAACGCCATATCTGTCTCTTTATACTTACGACTGTTGAGCAGCGACGCCATAGGCACAATCTGCTTGTGAGCGTTGGGCACCTCGATACCCACGGTACCCTTACCGGGAATGGGAGCAATGATACGAATACAGAGTGCCGAGAGACTCATAGCTATATCGTCTTCGAGATTCTTTATCTTCGAAATGCGGATACCGGGCGCGGGAGTAATCTCGTAGAGCGTAATTGTGGGGCCCACGGTCGCTTTTATAGAGCTTATCTTGATTTCAAAGTTACGCAGCACCTCCACGATTTTCTCTTTATTCGCGTTCTGCTCGTTCATATCTATCGCGTGCGCAGTCTGCTCATATTTGTCGAGCAAATCCACGGTAGGCGGCTTGTAATAGCTCAATTCGTCACGGGGGTTTATGGGGCGCAACATTTTGCCACCCATATCATCGTCCTCAACCTCCTCGACTTCCATCTTTATCTCACCGCCCTGCTCTGTCGAAGCACCGCAGTTACGTGATATTGCGTCGAACATAGCCGACGCATCAGCTTCCTCTTCCTCCTCTTCGGGCTCCACAATTCTCAGTTCTTCGGGCTCATCCTCGTCCTCCTCGGGAGTTACGTCAAGTTCCTCCTCGGCAACCTCCACAGGGGTTTCATCCTCGGTTTCAAGCTCATATTCCGCCACAAGAGAGTTCTCTTCGTCGGCGAGAGTCTCCTCCGCAGGTGTTTCGGCTGCAGATTCCTCTACAGTATCCTCTTCGTCGCGCACAGACTCTTCTTCGGAATTCAATTTGGGCAAGAAACTGAAAGAAAAAGCCTTCTGCAACCAGGTAATAGTCTCGCGGGTGAGGTATGTCATAAAAACCACAAGAGTTATCACAAGCACGAGCACTACACCCACTACGCCCACTTTGTCGGTGAGCCACGCCGATATAAACTCGCCGTGATTACCACCGGGCGAAACAAAACTGCCCGAAAAGAAGTCTCCAAGGAAGAATGCAAAGAAAACCGAGCCCCACACAATGCCGAAAACAGTGGCTATGAACCACTTGAGCATATCGGGGCGACGTATATTCATCAGGCGCAACATCACCGCCACAAGCAGAGGCACCACAAGCACCGACGCCCAGCCGAAACAGCGGTTCACAAGAAAATCGGCCACTATGGCACCGCCACGGCCCGAAGTATTTTCCACAGCCTCCTTGGCAGCCTCGGAACCCTCGGCCACCGCATCAATCACACTCTGGTCGGCACCGCCCGACGAGAAGAACGAAAGAAAAGAACTGCACAGAAACACAGCTATGGCACCGAACAGAAGCCCCAGAATAAAGAGCACATTCGGATTTTCAAAGGCTGCCTTGGTCTTTTCGATAAAGGAAATTTTGTCGCGTGTATTATTTTTCTTTGCCATAAAATACGATAATAAACATTCTACCTAATATAATAAAAAGGCATAAACATCGCGAAGATATAAAAAAAACAGATACCACACCTCCATAGCTCCGCTATTTTTTGTAACTTCGCAGCAAAATTACAGACAGCAGTAAAAATTCACAAGGCAAAGAGTATGGAAGAGAGCAGAGACATAGTATTTCAGCGCAACACGATAGAATTTGTAACCGTAGCCGCAGAGTTCTGCGCATATTTGGAACAGACAACCGAGCACACACGCAAAGAGTTCACAGGCACGCTGCTCAAGCTGCTGCCGCTCCTCTACCTCAAGGCCCAGATGCTGCCCGACGAGGAGCGATTGAGCGACGAAGACCTGCAAGACTTTGTATCGGAGGACAGCTACGAGATTCTGCGCATAAACATCAGCGAGTTGCTTGGCGACAAAGACACCTATCTCGATGTATTTGTCGAGGAGATGAAATACAGCGACACCCCCGTCACAAAAACCATCTCCGAGGACCTCGCCGACATTTATCAGGATATAAAAAACTTTGTATCGCTGTTTCAGGTGGGCATAAACGAAACTATGCACGACGCAATCATCGACTGCAACGACCACTTCCGCCAATACTGGGGACAAAGGCTGGTAAACACCCTGCGTGCCCTCCACGAAATAAAATACAACACCGCACCCGACGAAGAAGAGAGCGACAATGACAATTTTTAATGCACACATAGAAAAGAGCGAGATTGCCACAATGCCCACACTCCTCTACCCCGGCCGCATAATAACCATTGACACCGCGGGCGATGTAGACAAAGCCGTGACAGCACTCTCAAAAGAGAAAATCCTGGGCATAGACACAGAGACACGCCCCGCCTTCCGCAAGGGAGTGCACTACAACGTATCTCTGCTACAGCTGTCTACCGCCGACACTTGTTTTCTCATACGCCTGTGCCGCACAGGAATGCCCGACTCCCTTGTCGCGCTCCTCGAGAACAAAGAGATAATAAAAGTGGGCGTCTCACTGCACGACGACTACCAGGCACTCTCGCGCCGCCGCCGTTTCAAGGCAGGAGGTTTTTTCGACCTGCAGAAATATGTCGATAAATTCGGCATACAAGAGATGAGCCTGCAAAAGATTTACGCAATAATATTTGGCGAGCGCATCTCCAAAAGCCAGCAGTTGAGCAACTGGGAGCAGGACGTGCTCACCGACAAGCAGAAGCAGTATGCCGCCACCGACGCGTGGGCGTGCCTCAATATATACAACCGACTAAAACAAGCAGAAAAATAGCACAATGGAAAAACGTGTAACACTCAAACGCGGCAAAGAGGAGTCACTCCGCCGCTTCCACCCGTGGATATTCTCGGGAGCGATACAGCGCACCGAGGGCAATCCCGAAGAGGGAGACATCGTAACCGTATACACAAACAGCGGAGAGTTCATCGCCCGCGGTCACATACAGATAGGCAGCATCACAGTGCGAGTGCTCACATTCAACGACGAATCCATCGACCAGGAGTTCTGGAACCGCCGCATAGCCACCGCCTACGACCTGCGCTGCCGCACAGGCATAGCGTCGCGCCCCGACAACGACACCTACCGCCTCGTACACGGCGAGGGCGACTCGCTGCCCGGGCTCATCGTGGACATATATGGCGAAACAGCCGTTATGCAGGCACATAGCGTGGGTATGCACGTAAACCGCGGCGAAGTAGCCGAGGCACTTAAAAACACCCTGGGCGACAAACTGAAAAACATATACTACAAATCGGAGACCACCCTCCCCTACAAGGCCGATATCACCAAAGACAACGGCTACATTATGGGAAGCGATGCGGCAAACATCTCCACAGAGTATGGCCTCAAATTCCACATCGACTGGATACGCGGACAGAAAACGGGCTTCTTTGTAGACCAGCGCGAGAACCGCTCACTCCTCGAGAAATATGCCAAGGGACGCAAGCTCCTCAATATGTTCTGCTACACAGGCGGCTTCAGCATCTACGCGCTGCGCGGCGGAGCCGAAGTGGTACACTCTGTCGATTGCTCGGCAAAGGCTATCGACCTCACAAACGCCAACGTAGCAATCAACTTCCCCGACGACAAGCGCCACGCCGCCTACGCCGAGGATGCATTCGACTACCTTGAGCGTATGGGTAACAACTACGACCTCATTATCCTCGACCCGCCCGCATTTGCCAAGCACCGCGACTCGCTGCGCAACGCCCTCATAGGCTACCGCCGCCTCAACGCCAAGGCGATAGAGAAGATACAGCCCGGCGGCATACTCTTCACCTTCTCCTGCTCGCAGGTGGTGAGCAAAGAGAACTTCCGCACCGCAGTCTTCACCGCCGCAGCTATGGCAAAGAGAAACGTGCGCATCCTGCACCAGCTCACACAGCCGTCGGACCACCCCGTAAACATTTACCACCCCGAGGGAGAGTACCTCAAAGGACTCGTACTCTATGTGGAATAGGCAAAAAGAGATAACGACAAAATTATACATAAAAAAGAGGGCAAAATCTTTGTCATTTAAAGCAATTGTATTACCTTTGCACTCCGAAAAGCCATTACACACATTTTTTGTTACCAGCAAATAAAAATTAAAAGATTAAAATAATGAAAAAAGACATTCATCCCGCAGGATATCGTCCCGTTGTATTCAAAGATATGTCAAACGGCGATTGCTTCCTTTCACAGTCTACCTGTAACACAAAGGAAACTATTGAGTTCGAGGGCGAGACATACCCCTTGATTAAACTTGAGATCTCTAACACTTCTCACCCCTTCTACACAGGTAAAGCTAAACTTGTGGATACAGCAGGTCGCGTTGATAAGTTTATGAGCCGTTACGCAAAGATCAAGAAGTAACAAAAAATTGCATAAATATAGAAAGAGGTGTATTAAGCTTAATACACCTCTTTTTTATTAACCACACATAGGGCAAAATATGAAGAGGCTCTTATACCTGATCGCCACACTACCGCTGTTTCTCGCCGCGTGCGACAGCGATGAGGGCAACGACTACCACAACCCAAACAACAAAAACGCAAACACCGACTGCGACATACACGCCAAGAGAACCGAGATACCACGCCTCAACAACGAGGACATCTTTCTCTCGCGACACACCTCGGGTGCCACAGGCGACACCGTCACCTACTGCATTTCGCACAACAAAGAGCGCCGTCACTCGCGCTGGATAGCCTTCCGCTTCGACAAGAGCAACCGCGACACCGACTGGAGCAGAGACTCGTGGGATGCACTGGGCGGCGAGCCATTCCGCACCGACCCCGACCTCGAAGACAACAACGTGCTAAACAACGACCTTATATGGCGCAACGGTGAGCAGTACTACCAAAGAGGACATCTGCTTGCCTCGTTCGACAGATTATATTCAAAAGAAGCCAACGCGCAAACCTTTTACTTCTCAAACATCTCGCCGATGCTCAAAGCGTTCAACACAAGCGGCCCGTGGAGCAAGCTCGAGAGCGCAATAAACGCAAGAAAATCGGGCTGGGGGCGCAACCCCGACTTCGCCGACACACTCTACGTGGTAAAGGGCGGCACCATAACCGAGGGATACTACGACACAAAAGGCACCTGCCCCACCGTGCCCAAGTACTACTTTGTAGCACTGCTGAAGGTCAAAGACAATGTCTACCACGCAGCGGCATTCCTTCTGGAGCACAAAAGTTTCTTCAAAGAAAACGAAGACGAATATTCGGAGTGCGCCATCACAATAGACGAGCTCGAGGAGTTCACCGGAATCGATTTCTTCTGCAACCTCAACGACAAGCTCGAAGATGCAGTGGAAAGCATCCTCAACAAAAGAGCGTGGAATATGTAAACATAAAAAAAGGAGCTCGCGCTCCTTTTTTTTATGTTATATACCTGTCTTTTATTTACTCATCCTGCGCCAACGGTGTATTTTACGCAAAGCCTTTATGGTTGTTTCGCCCACAATTCCGTCTTCGTACAAGCCCGAAACTTTTTGAAATAGCTTTACAGCACGCAAGAGTTCTTTGTCATACAAAACCTCACCCGTCGCAGTGTAAGGAATAGAATTTTCATCCATATAGAGATTCTTTACCATAATCTCGGCCAATTTCTTCACATCAGCACCCGAATCTCCGCGCATCAACACCCTGTCGCCAAGATAATACTTGGGCTGCACATACTTCACCGAATCAATTTTATTTACAACTTTCGGTTTCTTGACAGACTTCGCAGCCGCCTTGCGCGCGGGCGCTTTTTTCTTTTTGGGCGCAGCACGCTTGGGCTGTTTCTTCACAATCACTGCACTATCGGTCGCCACCTTGCGAAAGAGCATAACCGTGTCGGCAGGCAGAACCTCTCCGCCACGCGCCGCTCCCGCACACATAAGCAGGAGTACAAACGCAAGCAGACGATATTTCGGAGTGCTATTTACCATCGAGACACTTCTCAAAGCAAACAGGCACGGGAGTCTCAAAACGCAAAAGCTTGCCGTTCACGGGGTGACGGAAGCAGAGCATATAGGCGTGCAGACCGAGACGACGGATAGAGTCGTCGGTGCTGCCATATTTGTGGTCGCCCACCACGGGGTGACCGAGCTGCGCCATATGCACACGAATCTGATTCTTGCGACCGGTCTGCAACTCACACTCCACAAGAGAGTAACCGTTGCCCTCCTGCAGCACTTTATAATATGTAACGGCAAACTTACCGCCGTTGTCCACAGGGCTCGAATGCGTCACAAATCTCTTATCCTCGGTGAGCCACGACTGAATTCTGCCCTCTTTCTCCTCCAGAGTTCCCTCCACAAGAGCGATATAACGGCGGTCGGTCACAAGCTGCTGCCAACCGTCGATGAGCGACTGCTGTGTCTTTATATCCTTTGCATAGACCATAAGGCCCGAGGTGTCGCGGTCGAGACGATGCACAAGGTGCGAGGTATTGCGGCCGCCACCCTTCTCGAGATAACGATTGAGCACAGTCTGCACAGTCTCCTGACGGGTGTTATTACTCATCGAGAGCAAACCCGCACGCTTGTCAATAATCAACAGATAGGGGTCCTCATACACAATGTCGAGGCTGTTGCTATGGAACGATTTCTTGTGCTTCGAGCGGTCGAGCTGAACCACCTGCCCGGGCTTGAGCTCGGCGAGGGGGTGTGTGGTTATTATATTATCGACCAGAACGACACGGTTTGTTATAAGAGCCTTCGCTCTGTTTCTGCTTATGCCGTGCATCTTCTCCATAAGAAAGGCTATAAGCTGTGCCTCGGCTGTCACTTTAAAAGTGAGCAAATTCTTTATGTTTCTGCGCATAGTAATCAAATTAAAAAGTTATCTTCTTTCGAGAAGAACCACATTCTCAACGTGGTGTGTGTGAGGAAACATATCCACAGGCTGCACAGCCACCACCTTATATTGTGCATCGAGCAGCGAGAGGTCGCGCGCCTGTGTGGCGGGGTTACAACTCACATACACAATTCTTTGCGGAGCCGCAAAGAGAATTGTATCTATCACATCGTTATGCATACCTGCACGGGGAGGATCGGTAATAATCACATCGGGACGTCCGTGAGTCTCTATAAACTCCTTTGTGAGAATATCCTTCATATCACCCGCAAAGAATGTGAGATTGTCAAAGCCGTTGAGTTCCGCATTCACGCGAGCGTCGATTATCGCATCCTCGACATACTCAATTCCTACCACCTTCTTTGCCTTTGAAGCCACAAAGTTTGCAATGGTACCGGTGCCGGTATACAGGTCATACACCACCTCGTTGCCTGTGAGAGCAGCAAAGTCGCGCGCTACCTTGTAAAGATTATACGCCTGCACGCTATTTGTCTGATAGAACGATTTCGCACCCACCTTGAAGCGCAAGCCCTCCATCTCCTCATATATGACATCGGTGCCTTTGTAAGTGTGCACCTCGAGGTCTCCAAAGGTGTCGTTGCACTTATTATTTATAACATAGAGCAGAGAAGTAACTTCGGGGAACGCCTCGGCAATGTATGCAAGCACATTCTCAAGACTGCGCATATCCTCGTCGGCTGTTACTTTGGCTTGCAGCAAAAGCATCACCTCGCCCGTAGTCGAGGTTCTTATCATAATATTGCGCAACACGCCCGTCTGCGAGCGCAGGTCGAAGAAAGGAATACCTTCGCGATGCGCAAAATCCCTGATACCGTTTCGCAAACGGTTGTTAAGGCCGCACATAAGACCACATTCCTCAATATCGAGCACCTTGTCAAAGGCCCCGGGGATATGAAAGCCCAGCGCATCCATATTATCGTATGTCACCTGCTCGGCAACCTCCTGCCAGGTAAGCCAGCGTTTGTTACTAAAAGTAAACTCGAGTTTGTTGCGGTAGGCGCGGGTATTCTCCGAGCCCAGAATGGGCATCACCTCGGGAAGTTCCACCTTACCTATGCGAGTGAGGGCATCCACCACCTGCTGCTGTTTATATTTGAGCTGATGCTCATACGCCAGACACTGCCATTTACAACCGCCGCACACACCATAGTGCTTGCAGAAGGGTTCGGTTCTCTCCTGCGAATAGGTGTGAAAATTCACAGCCTCGGCCTCGGCGTAACTATGTTTTTTGCGTCGCACCTGTAAATCGACCACATCTCCGGGCACCACAAAGGGGACAAACACCACAAGGTCGTTCACGCGAGCAAGAGCCTTACCCTCGGCCGCCACGCCCGTTATTTCAACACGCTCCAAGAGCGGTAATTCTTTCTTTTTTCTTGCCATTTTTTTCTATTGCAAAATTCTCACTATCGGCAAAAATACATCTAAAATCTCGAATATCTGCATTTTTAACCTAATAACTTAAAATTTTAATAATCACAGATGATATTTTCGGCAAGATATTTCCAGTTACAAACATTTTTCTTATATTTGCAAATTAGTTAGGAGTGCCTTGCAAAGGCGGGCTCCAAAACAGGAGAATTGATTAACTTTTTTATTTATCAACAAACAATAAACTCAAAAATTATGGCAGACAAAAGAGTCTACACCTTTGGCAACGGCCTTGCCGAGGGTAACGCGTCAATGAGAAACTTGTTGGGAGGTAAAGGTGCCAACTTGGCAGAGATGAACCTCATCGGTATTCCCGTTCCTCCCGGTTTCACCATCACCACAGAGGTTTGTAACGAGTATTACAAACTCGGCAAAGAGCAGGTTGTAGAGCTCCTCACAGAGGAGGTTAAAGCCGCAGTAAAGAACATCGAGACTTTGATGAACTCAACATTCGGCGATCCCGCTAACCCCTTGCTCGTATCAGTACGTTCAGGTGCTCGTGCTTCAATGCCCGGTATGATGGACACCATCCTCAACCTCGGTCTCAACGACATCGTTGTAGAAGGACTCGCAACAAGAACAGGTAACCCCAAATTCGCTTGGGACTCTTACCGTCGTTTCGTACAGATGTACGGTGACGTAGTTCTTGGTATGAAGCCCGAGAGCAAAGAGGAGATCGACCCCTTCGAGGCAATCATCGAGGAGGTTAAAGAGAAAGCCGGCGTTGTGCTCGACAAGGACCTCAGCGTAGAGAACCTCAAAGAGCTCGTTGCCAAGTTCAAGGCAGCAGTTAAGGAGCGCACAGGCAAAGACTTCCCCACAGACGCTTACGAGCAGCTCTGGGGCGCTATCTGCGCAGTGTTCACATCTTGGAACAACGAGCGCGCCATCCTCTACCGTCGTATGGAGAAAATTCCTGATGAGTGGGGAACAGCCGTAACAGTACAGGCAATGGTATTCGGTAATATGGGCGACACATCTGCTACAGGTGTATGCTTCTCACGCGACGCCGCTACAGGTGAGAACCTCTTCAACGGAGAGTACCTTATCAACGCACAGGGTGAGGACGTAGTTGCCGGTATCCGCACACCCCAGCAGATTACAAAGATCGGTTCACAGCGTTGGGCAGAGATGCAGGGTATCAGCGAGGAGGACCGTGCTACAAACTATCCTTCAATGGAGGAGGCTATGCCCGAGATTTACAAAGAGCTCGACGCTATCCAGAATCGTTTGGAGGAGCACTACAAAGATATGCAGGATATGGAGTTCACCGTACAGGACGGCAAGCTCTGGTTCTTGCAGACACGTAACGGCAAGCGTACAGGTGCTGCGATGGTTAAGATCGCTATGGACCTCTACCGTGACGGTGTAATCGACGACAAGACCGCTCTCAAGCGTATGGAGCCCGAGAAACTCAACGAGCTTCTCCACCCCGTATTCAACCCCGCAGCTCTTGCAAAGGCTAAAGTTATCGCTAACGGTCTTCCCGCATCTCCCGGTGCAGCTACAGGTCGTATCGTATTCTTCGCCGACGACGCTGCTAAATGGGCAGAGGAGGGCGAGAAAGTTGTTCTTGTACGTATCGAAACCTCTCCCGAGGACTTGGCAGGTATGGCAGCAGCCGAGGGTATCTTGACAGCCCGCGGTGGTATGACCTCACACGCAGCCGTTGTAGCTCGCGGTATGGGTAAGTGCTGTGTATCAGGCGCAGGTAACATCGTAATCGACTACAAAAAACGTACACTCACAGTTGATGACCTTGAGTTGTGCGAGGGCGACTACATCTCATTGAACGGTTCTACAGGACAGGTTATCGAGGGTAAGGTAGAGACAAAATCTCCCGAGCTCAGCGGTGACTTTGCAGAGCTTATGAACCTTTGCGACAAATACGCACGTTTGGGCGTACGCACAAACGCCGATACTCCCCACGATGCAGAGGTTGCACGCAGCTTCGGTGCTATCGGTATCGGTCTCTGCCGTACAGAGCATATGTTCTTCGAGGGCGAGAAGATTAAGGCTATGCGCGAGATGATTCTTGCCGAGACAACTAAAGAGCGTCAGAGCGCTCTCGACAAGCTTCTCCCCTACCAGAAGGCCGACTTCGTTGGTATCTTCAAGGCTATGGAGGGCTTGCACGTTACAGTTCGTCTCTTGGATCCCCCTCTCCACGAGTTCGTGCCCCACGATGCAAAAGGCCAGCAGATGCTTGCCGAGGCTATGGGCAAAACCGTTGAGGCTGTTCAGCGTCGCGTAAAATCTTTGGAGGAGTTCAACCCTATGCTCGGTCACCGTGGTTGCCGTTTGGGTAACACATACCCCGAGATCACAAAGATGCAGACAACTGCTATCCTTGGCGCAGCTCTCGAGCTCAAGAAAGAGGGTAAGACTATCTATCCCGAGATTATGGTTCCCCTCGTTGGTATCATCAACGAGTTCGAGGAGCAGAAGAACGCAATCATCGAGGCTGCAGAGAAATTGTTTGCTGCAGAGGGCGACCGCGTAGAGTACACAATCGGTACAATGATTGAGATTCCTCGTGCAGCTCTTACAGCTGACCAGATTGCAGAGCAGGCACAGTTCTTCTCATTCGGTACAAACGACCTCACACAGATGACCTTCGGTTACTCTCGTGACGACGTGAACTCATTCCTCCCCATCTATCTCCGCAAGAAGATTTTGAAGAACGACCCCTTCCAGGTTCTCGACCAGACAGGCGTTGGCCAGCTCGTAGAGATGGCTACAAACAAAGGCCGTTCAGTTAATCCCAAGCTCAAATGCGGTATCTGCGGTGAGCACGGAGGTGAGCCCGAGTCTGTTAAATTCTGTCACAGAGTTGGTCTCGACTATGTATCTTGTTCTCCCTTCCGCGTGCCTATCGCACGTTTGGCTGCTGCACAGGGTGCAATTGAGGGATAATCTTTTAAAAGATATATCTGTAAAGAGCGGCTGCCCCACGGGGCAGCCGCTTATTTTATACACCTAAAAAAAGAAGAGCCGCCCGCCTCATAAGAACCGCCTAATTAAAGGTCTGATTACTTATGCCGACGAACGGCCTTTTTTATTTACAACGCACGCGGGCGCCTATACCTTATATATAATATATCAACCGAGAGGCTGCACATCAACCACTCGCAGCACACCGTCGAGCGAGACGGTAAAACGCACGTCGTGCCCCGCAAAAGGCATACCATACACCCTGTTTGGCTGCTCCTGATATTGCGGGCGAGGATCGAGAGCGAGCACCTTCACAAGAGCAGCATAGTCTTGCGGCGTAAAAAAGGCAGAAAGTTCCTCGGGGAACTCCACCCGCAAAGACTCCCATTTATTTACATCGACAAATCCGCTGCGCGCGCCGGGATGCGCATCGCAATAGGCCACATAGGGTTTTATGTCATAAATGGGCGTTCCGTCCATAAGGTCGGCACCCGCCACATTCAGAACCAAAGCGCCGTCGCATTCCTCCACCGACAGAAACTTTACCGAAGAGAGCCCGAGGCCGTTGGGACGGAAAGGCGATCGCGTGGCAAAGACACCCATCGCAGCATTGCCGCCGAGCAGCGGTGGACGCACCACAGGACTCCATCGCGCACCCGCAGAGCCCTCGTTGGCCGAGAAGCCCCATACGAGCCACAAGAATTCAAACCCCTCTATACCTCGCAAAGCATCGCGGTTGCAATAGCCCGGTTCAAAGACCACCGCGCCACGCAATTCCTCCACAAGACCGCTCTGCCGCGGGATACCAAATTTAGAAGAAAAAGCCGAACGAAAGTATGCAACAGGCTCTATATTCATACAAATTACATTAGAAAGGGACGCACATAGCGCGTAACCACCGACAAATATAATATTTTGAGCGAAAAAATCGTTTAGTCTGTCAAAAATTTGTGCTTTATCTATTTTTTCTCTTTTTTTGTAATAAATTACAAAAAGCAAACTCAAAAAAACAATCTTTTAAAAACTTATATTTTATGGAAAAAATTATTGGTCTCATCGATGCCCCTTTTACCCCATTCTATGAGAACGGAGAAGTAAACTATGAGCCCATTCCCGCCTATGCACAGATGCTTGCAAAGAACGGAATGAAAGGCGTGTTCATAAATGGTTCGTCGGGCGAGGGATATATGCTCACCGAGGAGGAGAGAATGAAACTCGCCGAGGCGTGGGTAGCTGCAGCACCCAAAGACTTCAAGATAATTGTACACGTGGGCAGCACCTGCGTAAAATCGAGCCGCCGTATGGCCGAGCACGCACAAAAGCTAGGAGTATTCGGCATAGGAGCTATGGCGCCTCCCTTCCCCAAGGTGGGACGCGTAGAGGAGCTTGTGAAATATTGCGAGGAGATTGCGTCGGCAGCACCCGAGCTACCCTTCTATTTCTACCACATCCCCGCATTCAACGGTGCTTTCCTTCCAATGGTAAAATTCCTCGAGGCAGTAGATGGCCGCATCCCCAATTTCGCAGGAATCAAATACACCTTCGAGAGTTTGTATGAGTACAACCAATGCCGTCTCTACAAGAACGGCAAGTTCGATATGCTTCACGGGCAGGACGAGACCATTCTCCCCTGCCTGGCTATGGGCGGCGCACAGGGCGGTATCGGCGGCACAACCAACTACAACGGCTGCAACCTTGCAGGTATCATAGACGCCTGGAACGCAGGCGACCTTGAGAAGGCGCGCGAGCTGCAGAATTTCTCTCAAGAGGTTATCAACGTAATATGTCACTACCGCGGAAACATCGTGGGCGGAAAGAGAATTATGAAACTCATCGGTCTCGACCTCGGCAAAAACCGCACACCATTCCAGAATATGACCGACGAAGAGGAGGCAGCTATGCGCAAGGAGCTCGAGGCTATAAATTTCTTTGAACGTTGCAATAAATTCTGATACTATGGAGTGGAAAAAATATCTTACCGAGTGGCAGGAGAGCTATAAGAAAGACCTCTGCGAGAATATTATGCCCTTTTGGCTGAAGAACGGCCTCGACCGCGTGAACGGCGGTATCTACACCTGTCTCGACCGCGACGGCTCGCTCATCGACAGCACAAAATCGGTGTGGTTCCAGGGACGCTTTGCCTTTGTGTGCAGTTTCGCCTATAACACAATAGAAAAGAACCCCGAGTGGCTCGCCGCAGCAAAGAGCACGCTCGACTTCATTGAGGCGCACTGCTTCGACAGCGACGGCCGTATGTACTTTGAGGTGATGGCCGACGGTACTCCCCTGCGCACACGCCGCTATGTATTCTCGGAGAGCTTTGCAGCCATCGCAATGGCCGAGTATGCCAAAGCGTCGGGCGATGAGAGCTATGCACTGAAAGCGCTTAACCTCTTCAAGGACATACGCAAATTTGTATCCACACCCGGATATATGGAGCCCAAATACCTCGACAGCCTGCAAGCCAAAGGCCACTCGCTCGTTATGATACTTATAAACACAGCTTCACGCATAAGAAACGTGATAAGCGACCCCGTGCTCGACAAGCAGATAGAGGAGTCGATAGCCTCGCTTAAGGATTTTATGCAGCCGCAGTTCAAGGCTCTGCTCGAAATGGTGGGCCCCAACGGCGAGTTCATCGACACCTGCAACGGCCGCGTCATAAACCCCGGTCACTGCATCGAGACAGCCTGGTTCCTGCTCGAGGAGGCCAAATATCGCGGTTGGGAAGAGTCGCTCACACAGCAGGCATTGCAGATTCTCGACTGGTCGTGGGAATGGGGCTGGGACAAGCAATACGGCGGAATCATCAACTTCCGCGATTGCAAGAACCTGCCTCCGCAGGACTACTCACAGGATATGAAATTCTGGTGGCCGCAGACCGAGGCAATCATCGCTACCCTCTATGCCTACGAAGCCACAAAAGACGACAAATACCTTATATGGCACAAACAGATAAGCGAGTGGACATACGCACACTTCCCCGACAATGAGTTTGGCGAGTGGTACGGATATCTGCACCGCGACGGCACCGTGGCACAGCCCGCAAAGGGCAATATCTTCAAAGGGCCCTTCCACATACCCCGTATGATGATTAAAGCCTTCGACCTGTGCAATGAACTTACGAAATAAAACAAAAAAAGCCCCCTTCACAAAAGAGGGCTTTACATTCACATAAGAAACAAACCAAATATGAAAAAGATTCTCATCCTGGCTTTCCTCCTCTGCTCGCTGCTGTGCACGGCGCAGAACCAAGTAACCGTGTCACCCGCGCAGCCAATGGACAAAGCCGTTTCGGGACATTATGCCGGCTGGATAAAGGGCGAGCTTGCGACCTACGGAGGATGCAACTTCCCCGACGTGCCCTGCGCCGACGGAGGCCGGAAAGTATACTACCCGCAAGCCTATGGAGCCAGCGTACAGGTACCGGGAGGCGTTGTGTATTTAGGAGGAATGAACGAGACAGCCTCGCTCTGCGAGTGCTTGTATATAAATGCCACCGATGGCACACAAACACCCATACCCTCTTTACCCAAAGCCCTTGATAACTTTGCAGCGGCATACCACGACGGAATTCTTGTGGTTGCGGGAGGACAGACTAACGGCGTTCCAAACAACGAAATATACACCCTCCCCTTCCCCTGCGAAGGAAAGAACTGGAGCAGAGCCGCCACCCTGCCCGACAAGTGCCGCCTGCAACCCTGCGCCACGGTGCAGAACACAGCTGCGGGCTATGCATTCTTTGTCTTTGGCGGCTATCAACCCCAAACAGAAAGTCAAGCAGCCAAAGTACACACCGACGGAGTATACATCTCATTCGCCGAGCTTAAAAAAGGCACTGCGGCAACTACACAGTGGAAACGCACATCACCCGCACTCGCCTGGGTGGACAACGTAGCCGACGACAAGCGTGAGCAACGCATAAACGCCATAGTGGGCAGCACCTGCAGCGCTATGGGATATAGCCACGTGCTGTTCTTTGGAGGAGTGGACCACGATATTTTCCTCGACGCAATCACAGGAAAGCAGGACAGCCTCTACTTGCGTCACACCCCCGAGTGGTACAAATTCCGCAACGACGTGCTCACATACCACACTATAACCGACTCCTGGGGCACACTGCCCGGCGACAGCCTTCTCGCCCGTGCCGGAGCCTGCCTCACCACCGAGGTCGGCGGCAAGGGGTGGAGCTACAGCGGAGGCGAGCTTATGCCCGGCGTGCGCAGTGCCGACGTCACACACATAGAGGTGAGCAACGACAAGGACTTCGGCTGGCTCAACTGGGCAGTGCTCATTTTCTACCTTGTCGCAATGCTTGGTATGGGCATATACTTTATGCGCAAGGAGAACAGCGCCGACGATTTCTTCAAGGGAGGTGGTCGCATCCCCTGGTGGGCTGCCGGCATAAGCATCTATGCCACAATGCTCTCGGCTATCACCTATATGACTATCCCAGCAAAGTCGTACACCACCAACTGGACCTACTACCCTATGCTGTGGATGATACTCCTCGTAAGTTTCCCCGTAATAAAATACTATCTCCCCTATTTCCGCAAGCTCAACGTCACCAGCGCCTACGAGATTCTGGAGCAACGTTTCAACCTTTTCACCCGTATGCTTGCCTCGACGCTCTTCTCCATTTTTATGATTGTGCGTATGGCCATTGTGCTCTACCTTCCCTCGCTGGCACTCACCGCAGTTACAGGAATAGACATTTACCTGTGCATTGTGCTTATGGGACTGGTTACCATAGTCTACTGCACAATGGGAGGTGTTGAAGCGGTTATATGGGGCGACGTGGTGCAAGGCTTCATACTTGTCTTTGGTGCTGTTTTTGCGGTTGTATATCTGGCTATGGGCACAGAGGGTGGAATTAGCGGTTGCATAGACATTGCGCTCGCCAACGACAAACTGCGCCTCTTCGACTGGAGTAATTCCTGGTCACAGGCCACCTGGTGGGTAATCCTCCTTGGAGGCCTTGCCAATAACCTCATATCTTACACCTCGGACCAGACAGTCATTCAGCGTTACCTCACCACTCCCGACGAGAAATCGGCCGGCCGCGGTATTCTGGTAAACGGTGTGATGAGTGTATTTGTGTCTGTAGCGTTCTATATGATAGGTACCGGCCTCTACACATTCTACAAGACACACCCCGCCGAGCTCGACATCACAATGGGACAATCAGACGCTATCTTCCCGTTCTTTATGATGAGCCAAATGCCTGCCGGCCTTGCCGGTGCGCTCATTGCAGCTATTTTTGCCGCAACTATGAGCACAATTTCGAGCAATATAAACAGCGTGGCAACGGCATTCTCCATCGACTTCTGGAAGCGTTTCCGTTCTTCAACCACCGACTCACAGTTGCTTGTAGTAGCCCGTTGGGCATCGGTTGTCAGCGGTATGGTAGGCCTTTTGCTTGCCCTGTTTATGGCAACGTGGGACATTCAGTCGTTCCTCGACTTCTTTAACGAAGCGTTAGGACTGCTCACCAGCGGCTTGGGAGGTTTGTTCTTCATCGCCGTGTTTATGAAACGCGTCAAAGGTTACGCAGCGCTTGCAGGCTTCATCGCCGGTGAGGCGGTCGTGTTTGCTATGAGCGCATTGAGCGATGCCAATTTCCTACTCTTCGGTGCCACCGGAATGATTGTGAGCATTGCGGTAGCCTGGCTGCTCTCAATAAGCTCATACGTAGGCAAGAACAAATAAAGATTGACCACCGAGGGGGAATATCCCCTCACAAATAGGGAAAACCCCGCCGACGATTAGGAAATTAACGTTGGCGGGGTGCTTTTTCATTAATACTTTTGCTCACACAAGAAACAAACAAAGTATAACCTTTTAAAAAGTAAGTTATGAAAAAGATGATTATGATGGCAGTGATTGTAAGCGCAATGCTTATGCCTGCACAGATGATGGCAAAGAACGACAACTACCGTAAGCCCGTTGCAATTGAAAAACAAGAGAAGAAAGGCGACAGAAAAGTGGCAAGAGTAAACAACAAACATATAGAGAAAAACAGAAAAGATGTGCGCAGAGGCAACAGACAGCAAAAACCCGCACCCGTAGTCGTACACAAGCCCGCACCCGTGGTCGTACACAAGCCCGCACCTGTGGTCGTACACAAGCCCGCACCCGTAGTCGTACATCAGCCCGCACCCGTAGTCGTACATACCCCCGCACCCGTGGTCGTACATACCCCCGCACCTCGCCCCGTGGCAGTGTGCAACAGCGAAGCTGCAAGCGTGGCCGCCGTAGCCATAGGAGTTGTGGGCCTGCTCTCTCTCCTTGCAAACTGACAACCTTTGAATACTTAAACTAAACAGCATAGGGCACCGCCAATCAAAGCGGTGCCCTATGTTACGTTCCACACTCAAAGCAGAAAAGCACGGAACAAAAGGGATAATACAATTTACTTATGGTCTATTTCTACGTTGCAAAAATAGAACCGCAGCAGCAAAGCCACAATCGCAAAAAGTGTGATTTTTATGCTATGCGGTAACAATATCTATCTATTCTGTGCAAAAAAAGAGTCGCATAGTCATAAATAACTAACAAACAGATATTTTTAAAGAAAACAACTATTGCGAGAGTATAAAAAGAGGGTTATTTTTGCATTAAAATGCAAAAATAGGCACAAAGGCGCCCCCTTTTGCCACAGATAAACAGAAAAAGGCTTAATTGTCAAAGATGAAACTTTCGGAGCTGAAAAATGGCGAGACAGCCATCATTGTACGTCTGTCGGGACACGGAGGATTCCGCAAACGCATAATGGAGATGGGATTCATACGAGGAGAGAAGGTGAAATCGGTACTCGATTCACCTATGCACGACCCCGTAAAATACCACGTTATGGGATACGATGTATCGTTGCGTCGCAACGAGGCAGATATGATAGAAGTGCTTCCCGAGGAGGAGGCAAAGAAGGAACTGACACCGGCCCCCTCGTTCACCTGTATGTCGGTGTGCGAGGAGTGCAACGGCTGCAGCTGTCGCAACTGCACACAGCGCAAAGTATCCACAAGGCAGGACAATGTGATAAACGTGGCTCTCGTGGGCAACCCAAACAGCGGCAAGACATCTATCTTTAATGCACTGTCGGGCAAGAACGAGCACGTGGGTAACTACAGCGGCGTCACGGTCGATGCTAAAACCGGCAGCTTCAACTACAAGGGCTACCGCATAAACATAACCGACCTGCCCGGCACATATTCCATTGCAGCCTACTCCCCCGAAGAGATATATGTGCGCCGTCACCTCTTCGGCCAGATGCCCGACGTCATAATAAACTCGGTTGTGGCATCCAATGTAGAACGCAACCTTTATCTCACCACCGAGCTCATAGATATGAACTTGCGCACCGTCGTCGCCCTAAATATGTACGACGAGCTTATGGCAAGCGGAGCACAGATAAACTACGAGCACCTGGGAGCTATGATGGGCATACCTATGGTACCCGTCATTGCAAAGACAGGCAAAGGGCTCGACAAGCTGCTCGACATTGTGATAGAGCTCTTTGAGGGCCGAAACAGCACCATACGCCACATACACATAAACTACGGCAACGCCCTGCAGAGCGAGCTCGCCACATTGTCCGAGGAGCTGCACAAAGCCGACGACCTGCCCCACCAGTTCCCCGTGCGCTACTGGGCACTCAAGCTGCTCGAGCAGGACAAGGAGGCTCTGGAGCAGTTGAAGAATTGTAAAGGGCTGGCACGCTGGGAGCAGATAGCCGAGCATTCAGCCAAGAGAATCATATCGCGCACAAATATCGATGTAGAGACAGCTATAAGCGATGCGAAATATGGTTTTATAAACGGAGCCTTGCAAGAGACATACACCGCGGGAAACAAAGACACACAAAAGCAGACACGACGCATCGACCGCCTTGTAGCAAACCGTTGGCTCGGCTTCCCCATATTCATCTTTGTGATGTGGCTAATGTTTACCACAGTATTTGTGTTCGGAACATACCCACAGGAGTGGATAGACGCACTCTTCGTCTACCTTGGCGAAGCGGCCTCTACCCTTGTGCCCGCAGGTATTTTGCGCGACCTCATTGTCGATGGAATCATAGGCGGTGTGGGCAGCGTCGCCGTCTTCATTCCACAGATACTTATACTATATCTTTTTATCTCCCTAATGGAAGATTCAGGTTATATGGCACGCGCGGCCTTCATTATGGACAGGCTTATGCACAAGATGGGCTTGCACGGCAAGTCGTTCATTCCTATGCTTATGGGATTTGGTTGCAACGTGCCCGCAATTATGGCGACACGCACTATTGAGAGCCGCAGCAGCCGCCTGATTACAATACTTGTAACACCTTTTATGTCGTGCAGCGCACGCCTGCCCGTACTTGTTATGTTTGCAGGCGCATTCTTCCCCAATTACGCCCCCACGGTGCTCATTGGGCTCTATCTGCTTGGCATAGCCGTTGCCATACTCACCGCGCGGCTGTTGCGCAGCACACGTTTCAAGAAAGACGAAACCCCCTTTGTTATGGAGCTCCCGCCCTATCGTATGCCGTCAGTGCGCGCCACGTTGCGCCATATGTGGGAAAAGTGTGAGCAATACATAAGAAAAATTGGAACCACCATACTGCTCGCAACCATCGTAATTTGGGGATTGAGCTATTTCCCCCGCCCCACAGAAAGCGACAAGAGCACAAAAGAGAACTATTCACAATCATACATAGGAATGATTGGATGCGCAATAGAGCCTGTTATGGAACCCCTTGGGCAGAACTGGCGCTCGAGTGTGGCCATTCTCACAAGTATCCCCGCAAAAGAACTTGTAGTGAGCACATTCGGCGTGCTCTACAGCAGCGACACCGAGGAGGGCATACAGGAAGACCTCAAGAAATCGGGCGATTTCACACCCCGCTCGGCCGCCGCGTTCCTGGTATTTATTCTGCTCTTCTTCCCCTGCATAGCAACGGTTATGACCATTGCCACCGAGACGGGAAGCCATTGGTGGGCACTTTTTTCAATCGTATATAACACCGCCGTGGCGTGGATTGCAGGCTACATAGTCTATTTCGTGGGCGGTCTCTTTTAAAAAACTACAACTATGACAACTGAAGCTACATACAAAAAAAATATGAAACTCGCCGACATCCTGGCCGCCGACAACAGACTGCTGTCGATACTCCAGCGCCTGGGCATACGTCTCGGATTCGGCGAGGCCACTGTATCGGAGATATGTACCCGATACGGCATATCCACAAATCTCTTTCTCGAAATATGTAACATATACTCGTTTCGTCACTACACCCCACAGATAGAGAGCCTCGACGAGAACGACATAGAGAGCATAACCACCTATCTGCGCGCCTCACACAAATACTACAGCGAGGTATGTTTCCCCGCCATACACAACAGCATACATAAGCTTGTAAACGAGCTCGACGAGGTGAGTCACCGCCTCATAGACAAGTTCTACGACGACTACGACAACGAGGTCACAAGCCATTTCAAATACGAGGAAGAGGTGGTATTTCCCTATATCGAAGCACTTAAATCGCAAAATACAAGCAAAGACGAAGAAAACCCCTACACCATAAAAAGCTTTGAGCAGAGCCACAGCAACGTGAGTGAAAAGCTCAACGACCTGAAAAATATCATCATAAAATACCTGCCCGAAGATAGCGCCACCTCGTTGCGTTTTGAGATTCTGCAGGATATATACCTTGTAGAGATCGACCTCTGCAAGCACTCCCTCATTGAGAACAAGTTACTCATCCCCCTTGTGGAGACAATGGAAAAGCACAATGGAGAAAGCAAATAAATACAAGATTCTGCTTATAGAACCCTCGGAGATTATCGCGGCCGGCATACAGGCCATAATTGCGCGCAACCCCGAGTTCACCGTGGTGCAGACACTCACAAACCCGGGCTACTACAACGCCCAAAGTTGCGATGCAGATATAATCATAATAAACCCCACGGTGATAGACTATAACGAGCGATTCGATATACGCTCCTATTTCGGTAAAGAGAATATCGCCATCGTAGCCCTCACACACGGCAGCTACGACGAGAACGCCCTGCGACAATACGACGGCTGCATAGGCGTGTACGACAACGCAGCCCGCATAATACAAAAGCTCAAGAGCGCCTTCGAAGAGACAACGCAATCGCCCCGCAACGACATAAACGAGCTCTCGTCGCGCGAGCGCGACATACTCACCGCAGTTGCCAAGGGACTCACAAACAAAGAGATTGCCGATGAATTTAACATATCCATATACACCGTTATATCGCACCGCCGCAATATCTCGCAAAAGTTAGGCATAAACAGTATCCCCGGTCTCACGGTCTATGCCATAATGAACAAACTTATCGATATGTCCGACTTCAGCTGACGCCGGCATCTATATAATATAATCAGAGGAGATTCCCGTAGGAATCTCCTCTGATTATAACTGCAATGCAGCCGCGCTGCTATTTCTTTGCACCAAGAGGCTGCACTCTCACCCAAGTCTCGCTGAACCAAGTGTTATCGTTATTTGCTGTGAGATACTCGATGTACATCACATCGGTGCTTCCCTCCTTGAACTCATACTTCATACTTGTAATTGTATTTGTGAGAGAGGGGTTATTGTAGTGCTCACCGATATACTCGAGGTAGCTGCCGTCGGCTGTGAGTTCAATCTCGCCGCGCTGTGTAATGAAAGTCTCGGTAACGGTATAGGGTTTCTCCTTTTCATTGCCCTGAACATCTATGGTGATGGTCATCATCGCAAAATAAGTGTTATCCTGATTAATGCTCTTGTAGATGGGCTTTCCCACATACTGCACAGAGCCATCGGGTGCCTGGCGCTCCTCGACATACTGCCACAAGCCATATACCGGGTTCGACTGCACTTTTTCATTTCTCGATTGAGCATTCACAAAAGCTGCACCCGCAACAAACAGCGTAGCCAGCAGAAGTATCATACGTTTCATAATTGTGTTGTTATTATGGTTAATATTATATACAATTAACAAAGCACCCGCAATGTACGACTTTTTTCTAAAAAATGAAACAAACGAGCGCAAAAAACTTCGGCGAAGACAAATTAATATCAAGCTTGCCTGATTATTTCAAAGCGTGTTCAAACAAACAGCACAACTTACCACAAAACATGTGCCGTTAGAGATAAAATAGGTATCTTTGCACAGATATAGAATAAAAAGATAATGAAATATATACTTGCTTTCCTCGGCACACTCTCCCTGATTCTGGGTATTGCAGGAATCTTCCTTCCTCTGTTGCCCACAACCCCCTTTCTACTGCTGTCGGCCGCGCTCTATTTCCGCAGTTCGCGCAGGCTCTACGATTGGTTGCTCTCGCACCCACATTTAGGGAAATATATACGCAATTTCCGCGAAAACAAAGCCATACCCCTGCACGTGAAGATTGTGTCGGTGAGCCTTGTGTGGGGCACGTTGCTCTACTGCGCTGTGGCGGTGGCCACACAAGCGTGGCAAAGCCTTCTTTTTGTGCTGCTTGCAACGGGCATAAGCGCACACATACTTCGATACAAGACTCTTAAATAAGAGATTGGGCGGCCACAAGCCGCCCAATTATATTTTAATAAGCCACCTTATCCTCTTTGTTACGCCACAGTTCAAAAGGAGCCTGCGCCTCGTCGTGCAAGATATTCTGCACGGGCTTATGCCTTTTTGTGGGAGGCAGCTCAAGCTCACGATATATGAAGGAATCGTCGAAATCTATCGCTGCGGCATCGTGCTGATTTGCGCCATAGAATATCTTGTCGAGATGCGCCCAATAGATTGCACCCAGACACATAGGACACGGCTCACACGAGGTGTATATGACGCATCCGCTCAAGTCAAAGGTTCCAAGTTTGGTGCACGCCGCCCTTATCGCCATAACCTCGGCGTGGGCCGTAGGATCGTTATTTGGAGTAACCCTGTTTGCACCCGTAGCTATAATTTTACCGTCACGCACTATCACGGCACCAAACGGGCCGCCACCACTCTTCACATTATCCACAGCAAGTTCAATGGCCTTGCGCATAAAATCTTCGTGTCCCATAACTTAAATATTAAATATCTGAATATCAAACAAACAAAAGACGCAGAGGGTTCCCGCGCGGCACAACAAATCAACTGTTTTTACCGGGGAAGCGCTTTTCTATGTAGTCAAAAAAGTTATCCTTGTACATATCACCGATGGGCACAAAGACATCACCGTCGTAGACAATGCGCATACGCGACACCTCGACCACCTTGTTAAGGTTCACAAGGTAAGAGCGATGCACACGCATAAAAAGCGACGATGGGAGAAACTCCTCAATCTTCTTCATACTCATAAGCGAGATTACGGGCTTGCTTTGCCCCTCGATGTATATGCGCACATACTCGCTCATACTCTCGATATACTTTATCGAGGAAATGGGGATGCGCAGCATACGGTAATCCGACTTCACAAACAGGCTGTCGTCGAGCACGGCAGACTCTTCGGCAGCACCCTGCACAGCCTTACGTTGCAGCGTGTAAAGTTTCTGCACCTTATTTGCAGCCTTCATAAAATCCTCAAACGAGAAGGGCTTCAGCAGATAATCGACCGCGTCGAGCCTGAAACCCTCTATGGCATACTCCGAATAGGCCGTAGTAAAGACCACGAGGGGCGGATTCACAAGCGAGCGCACAAGCTGCAGGCCGCTTATATCGGGCATATTTATATCCACAAAAATCACATCTATCTCCTCTTGCGACAATACCTCGAGCGCCTCGGATGCACTACAGCAAGCCTTCACGCACTCAATAAAAGAGATGCGCTCAACATACTTTTGCAGCTGCAACAGAGCCAGCGGTTCGTCATCAACCAATATACATTTCATCATTCCGTGCCGGTATTTTTAGTCCTATACTGAATATCGTATTATCTTTTTTAATTTCGAGGCTGTAATTGTCGCCATATATCAACGCCAGGCGCGAACGCACATTCTCGAGCCCTATGCCCGTGCTTGAACTTTCCCCTCTTGTGGCGTTGCAATTATTTACACAATTGAAATAAATATATCCGTCTTCCACCTTAAGATTCACCTTAATTAACGACTCCCTGTTATACGAAACCCCGTGTTTAAAGGCATTCTCTATGAACGAGGCAAATATGAGCGAGGGCACCACGCAGTCGTCGGCATTGTCGGGGAAAGAGAATTCCAGTTTCAGCACATCGGTATATCGCAAACGCATAAGCCCCACATAGCTCTTCATAAACTTTATCTCACTATGCAGCGAAACAAGCAACGACGAAGACTCGTAGAGAACGTGCCGCATTATCTTGGAGAGCTCAATCACCGCACGGCGCGCAAGGTCGGGGTTTATGTCTATGAGCGCGTGTATATTATTGAGCGTGTTCATAAAGAAGTGCGGATTTATCTGATACTTCAGATACCCGAGTTCACTTCGCAATTTCTGCTCTTCGACCTCGCGCAGATACTCGTCGTTGCGCATAGTGAGGAAAAAGAGACGCACGCAGATATTGAATGCAAGCACAAAAACTATGAGCAAAATCTGCACGCTGTCAGGGTGAAAAAATACATAGGACATATCCTTTTCTGCCCCGCGAGACAAAGGGAGCAGTATCACCCTGCGAGCTGTGTTATCCACAAAAAAGTCGTGAACGCTCTCCTGGGCATCGTGGTATTTCACGCTCACGGTTCTGTAAGGCACGGTGCGTTCCAAATGTTTCCCCCTAAACAGCCCCACAGGCGGGCGACTAGGCACCTGTGCAAGTTTTTCGACGGGCGGCACTATAAGCACAAAAGCCATATAGACCAATGAGATGGAACAGATGAGAAAAAACAGATAACGCCTTCTCCTCTTTCGGTAAAGAAGAAAAGGCATCAAAAGATAGTTGTTTATCGAAAAAAGTACGAGCGCAGGGAGCAGATAGAGCCAATACTTGCATATAAGCTCCCAATCCAATTGAGAATGAAACCCACCAAGGAAATACCCCCAAAAGGGCGACAAAAACAATGTACCCCAAAAGAGAGTATAAATTATATGTTCTACGGTTCCTTTGCTCAATTGCATAGTCTCAAAAGTTTTCGTGTAACGCGCGTGCTGCACATCGGGCACGCGGGCACATCGGCCCGCGCCCGAAATATGCTGCAATATACGTTAAATAGGCCATCGGAGAAATAAAACTCAACCAATGGTCACAAATATTTGACCAAAGAGACTATTTGACAGCCTTGAAACTCATATCGAGTCCCATCACCGAGTGAGTGAGCGCACCCACAGAGATGAAATCGACGCCGCACAAAGCATAGTCGCGCAAAGTATCGAAAGTGATGCCGCCCGACGACTCTGTCTCGAAGCGTCCTGCAACCATCTCCACTGCTTTCTTTGTCTTCTCGGTATCGAAGTTGTCAAACATAATACGCTGCACGCCACCTATGTTGAGCACCTGCTGCAACTCGTCAAAGTTGCGCACCTCAATCTCAATTTTCAAATCCTTGCCGTTGGCTTTGCAGTACTCCTGCGCACGTGTAATGGCAGCCTCAATACCGCCGGCGAAATCGACGTGGTTGTCCTTGAGAAGAATCATATCGAAAAGACCGATGCGGTGATTTACACCACCACCGATGCGCACAGCCTCCTTCTCCATAATACGCATACCGGGAGTTGTCTTGCGGGTGTCGAGCACGCGAGTGTTTGTACCCTCGAGACGACGCACATACTTGCGTGTCATTGTAGCGATACCACTCATACGCTGCATTACGTTGAGCATAAGGCGCTCTGTCTGCAAGAGCGAGCGCACGCTACCTGTCACATACATTGCGATGTCACCTTTTTTCACCTCGGCGCCATCCTCGATGAGCACCTCCACCTGAAGATTCTCGTCAAAACGGGCAAAGATGCGCTTTGCCATCTCCACGCCGGCGAGAACGCCGTCCTCTTTAATGAGCAACATATTCTTTCCCATCGCATCGGCAGGGATAGAAGAGAGAGTTGTGTGGTCACCGTCACCGATATCCTCGGCAAAAGAGAGGTCGATAAGTCTGTCTATCAGTTCGTCTTTTATGTTCATAGCTATACATTTTTTTGCGAAGATACTCAATTATCCCAATTGTAGCAAAAGAGCCATATATTTATTTTGCCTAAAAACCCGCAGAGCCTTAAAAAAGTACAAAAAAAGCATAGGCTCCCTCACGGGAGCCATTTGCAAAAGATGATTCAATTATATAACACTTATCTTTTAAGAAGACCGCAGTGATTCCAATGCACGCAGCACAAAGCCGGGGAGCAAGGTTTGTTTTAATTCCGCGCCGGCCCTGCCGCAAGCGGGCACCGGGCAATTACAACACACAGCCTTTTCATAGAAGATACGTTCGCAAAGAAACATAAATCATTTATACACAAGGAGCAAAATGTGTGCACAAAATTCACGCATCTGTAGCCTATTTGTCACACCTATACAAGAATTCTTTGGACAAATCAGAGAAAAAATCATATTCAAGCACCGCCGAGATGCGCAATAGCAGCGCCGTGTCGATGCTTGCACGACGAAATATCTTATAGACATTTGTGCGGTCGCAATTGATTTTCTTTGCGAGCCACGAGGGAGGCCTTTCCATTGCGCGCAACCTCTTTTTTATCATTTCGCCTATATGAATCATAAAATAATATGGTGTAAGCTGTTTGTATATGAACTCCTTCCAAGCCTGTGGTACCGCCAAGTGACCGCGCAACGGAATAAGCACAAACAGCCCACACCACAAGGTGTGAACCATCATTGCCTATTCTCTGTTGCTGCAAATTGGCGGTTTTCAGGCTTCGAGAATAAACTATATAGTTCTATGTCCCAGGATTTTGCATAAAAATCCCGTTATTTTTCATTCCAAATTCTATGCAAACTTACAAAATAATGTTTGATTTACGGCACTATATCGCGTAAAAATCAAATGCAAATGTCACCGAAAGGTTATTTGTCGTCACATTTTTCTGTCGCCCTTTTTATTCTTTTTTACACAAAAAAGAGATATATTCGCACTCAAAATAAGCAAAACGATGAAAATAACCCTTTTGGTGGTGGGACGCACCATCGACAATAATATTATAGCAGGTATAAAGGACTACACACAGCGTTTGGGACATTTCGTGCAGTTTGACACGGAGATTATCCCCGAGCTCAAGAACGCACGCAAGATGAGCGAGGCGCAGCAGAAGGAGCAGGAAGGAGAGTTCATCCTAAAGAGTTTTCAGGCAGGCGACCGCATAGTACTCCTCGACGAGGGAGGCAAGGAATTCCGCTCGTCAGAGTTTGCCGCTTGGATAGAACACAAGCAGAATATATCCACAAAACGCCTTGTCTTTGTGGTAGGAGGCCCCTATGGCTTTGCACAAAAGGTGTATGACGCGGCACACGAGAAATTGTCACTCTCCAAGATGACCTTCTCGCACCAAATGATTCGCCTGCTTTTTGTAGAGCAGCTCTACAGAGCCTATACGATAATAAACCACCTGCCTTATCACCACGAATAAAAACAAAAAACCGTAGAGCACGCTTCTACGGTTTTTTGTCTTGTCCTGTTTAAATAGCTATTCTGCCACAAACTGATAGCACCCCGCATCGACCTCTCCCACACAACGCTCCACGCCATCCTTGTCGTAGCGCAGCAGCTCGTTGTCGAGCACCGCATCGCTGCCCAACGCACACGCCGAAGAGCCCTCTGCAAGATGGAAGTCATACAAAAAGACATCGTGGTCGATGCTCACAAAGTGCTCCTTTGCAAATGGTGAGACAGAGCTCTCGTCCACCACCACATTCACAAAATTCTCATTGTCGCCCACTACGGTGTTCACAAGAGAGTTCTCGAAACGGTAGTTCACGCAATGGGGCACCGTGTCGCCAAGGTTTGAAAGGTAGCCCATTAACTCGTCTTTCTTTATACCCGTTATTATGCAATTCACAAAGTCGGCGCCATAGAGGGGAGCCGCCGTTGTGCCATAGGAGTTATGCAGCGTCAGCGCTACATCTCGCACCGTGTAGACAAAGAAATTTGCTATGGTGCAGTGAATAAATTCCACATCGCCACCCACTACCCTCACGCAGTTACCGCCCGCGTTGGCTATGAGCGTGTTTGTAACCCGTGCGTGAGCCTGATAAAGTTCCAGAGCGTGGCCATAGAAATTCTCGAGACGCGAGGCGTTCATTGTGAGGCGTTGCACGGTGCTGTCGCCCGGCTCGAGTTTTATGCCGTAGTCGGCGCTGTGAATATCACAATACTCAAACACGTTGCCGTTGCTTGTGGAGGCAAGCATAACTCCGCCCCACTGCCCCGGCAGGCGGTCATAGGGCAAGTAACTGAAGATATTGTCGGTGCGGTCGCCCCTAAACACCACGGGCGCCTCCTTTATACCAACTGCCGACAGGGTACCTCTCACCACGAGCGGCACATTGTCGTGGAAATAGAGCGTCGTGCCCTGCTCCACGGTCAGAAGAGCTCCGGGAGCAACCACAAGGCTGTCATATACCACATAGTGCCCGGTAGTTATCACAGAGTCGGCACGCACTGTGACGCCGCGCAAAAAGGTAACGTCGCGTCCACAAGCCGAGAGTACAACATCCTGCTGCACACCGCTCTCGAGCGTAAAACGCACAATGTCGTACAGCTGCACAGGGCGCGAAGCCTTATTTTCGGGAAGCGTCACCTCGCAAAAGAGGTAGAGACTATCCTTACTTCTTATCTCAAAGTCGCGCATATAGGTGCCGTATTGCCCGTCCACAAGTATGCGAAAGCCCGACTCACCCCCGCTCAACAGTTCCACGCTGCTTATACGCAAGCTCTTGCCGTTGCGGTTATAAACCATCGCTCCGTTACTCGACGAGGCCACCGTGGTAAATATCGTATCAAAAGATATAGTATCGCACGAGAAGGAAAGACGCAGGTCGGCACTCGACGAAAAATCGTCATCATCGTTGCACGCAACGATGATGACAGAAAACATCATTATATATAACAGTCTTTTTAAAAGTTCCATCTATGTCTCTTTTGCAACATAGTTATAACGATGAATATTGCTTTTTATTGCATTTCCTACTTTAAAGGAGCCTTTTCGAGCAATGCCACAAGATGCTGCCACCAGCGCTCGGTCGAGGGAATGTTCAAGCGCTCGTCGGGTGAGTGAACGCCGCGCATTGTGGGGCCGAATGAAATCATATCGAGTGCGGGAGCCTTCTCCAGGAAGAGACCACACTCAAGGCCTGCGTGTATAGCTCTAATCTTGGGTTCCTTGCCAAACATCTCTTTGTAAGTATCGCAAGCCACCTTCAAAATCTCCGATTTCACGTTGGGTTTCCAGCCGGGGTAACCGCCGTTTGTCTCCACCTTGGCACCGCCGAGCTCAAAGGCCACGCGCACACAGTTCGACACGTTTGTGCGAGCCGACTCTATGGAACTGCGTTGGCTTGTAATCACGGTAATCTCGTTCTCCGAGGTTCTTTTCACCGAAGCGAGGTTGCTCGATGTCTCCACAAGGCCGGGCATATCCTGGCTCATCGCAAATACACCGTTAAACACAGCGTTGAGCGATTTTATCAGCCCCATAGCAGTGGCAGGGTCTATGCAACGGTTCACAGGGTCGGTGCTCTGCAACAGAAAACGCGCTGTGGGCTCTGTCACGCTGAACTCGTCCTGCACCTCTGCGGCAAAGAGATTAAACTCAATGCGCACCGACTCTTTGTCGGCCTCTTGCACGGCAATCACAGCCGATGCGTCGCGAGGTATCGCATTGTGAAGACTTCCGCCCGAAATATCGCACAGATAGAACTCATACTTCTCGGCAATGCGCAAAAGGAAGCGGGCAAGCAGTTTGTTTGCATTTGCACGACCTTTGTCGATATCGTCGCCCGAGTGTCCGCCGGTGAGGCTTGCAATATCTATCTTCATATAGAACATACGGCCGGCAACGGGCTGCCACAAATGACGGAACACCGCTGTATTGCGCACACCGCCCGCACAGCCTATGAAAATTTCACCCTCATCCTCCGAATCGAGGTTAATGAGGATATCGCCCTGCAGGAATTCGGGAGAGAGCTTCTCGGCACCAGTGAGGCCGGTTTCCTCGTCTATGGTGAAGAGACAGTTTATAGGGCCGTGCTTCAGCGAATTGTCGGCAAGCACAGCCATACCTGCAGCCACACCTATACCGTTGTCGGCACCCAGAGTTGTACCCTGCGCCTTGAGCCACTCGCCGTCAATGTATGTGCGTATGGGATCTTTTGTGAAATCGTGTTCCACATCGGGACGTTTGTCGCACACCATATCCATATGTCCTTGCAATATTATAGTCTTGCGGTTTTCATAACCCGGCGATGCAGGTTTTTTAATAAGCACGTTGCCCACCTCGTCGGCGATAGTCTCATATCCGAGGCTTTTGCCAAAGTTCTGCAAGAAAGCAGAAATCTGCGCCTCGTTCTTTGAGCCGTGAGGAATCTCACACAACTGCATAAAATAATCGAATACCAATTTGGGTTCCAAGCTGATTTTATCCATAAATTATTGTTTAAATTTGTTAAAATATTTTTTCACACTGTAAATTATCTTTAATAAATGAAATATTTGCCCTCTTTTTGATATTTTTAATCACCTAAAAAAGGAGAATAACCCGCAAAAAAGTTATCTTCGCAACCGCAAAGAAACGAACACTCCCAAGCAGATGTGGCAAATACCAAACACTTGTGGAGCAAATATAATAGAAATGTTTAAAACTTTACTGCTGACACTGCCAATAATTGCAATTAGTTTTGTATTATTAGCAATTACCATAATAATTAAAAAAAATGGTAAATTCCCCAATATACACATTGGCGGAAACAAGAATATGCGCAAGAGAGGTATCAAATGCGCGCAGTCGCAAGACAAAGACGCCAGACGTGCAAACCCTATGGCGATAAACGAAATTAACAGAAAACAAAAAAGATAAACTATGAAAAATTTGAAAAACCTTTTACTGGCAGGAGCCGTAGTTGCAGCTGCCACCACATTTGTAAACTGCACAGGAGCACAGCCCCAGCCCGTGGCCGAGTGCGTTGTACAGGGAGCGCAGGGCATTAAAATAGCATTTGTCGATATCGACTCGTTGCTCACCAACTACGAGCTTTCGAAGAATATCAACAAAGAGATGCTGCGCAAAGAAGAGAATATGCGTATGACATTGAGCGAGAAGGCACGCGACATCCAGGCCGATATCGACGATTTCCAGCGCAAGATACAAAACAACGTATACGCAACACAGAAGCGTGCCGAGGACGAGCAGAACCGCATCTTGAAAAGACGCGAAGACTATGACAGACTCTCGGAGCGTCTTGCAGGCGAGCTCGCCACCGAGTCACAGAAAAACAATGTCATTCTGCACGACTCTATAAATGCATTCCTCAAAGACTATAACAGCAAGAAGGGTTACGACCTCATCATAAGCCGCGTGGGCGACAACCTTCTCTATGCAAACTCTGCGCTCGACATCACAAGCGAGGTTATCAAGGGATTGAACGAGCGTTATCAGGCAAGTAAATAATTAAGATATAAAACGGCAATCAAAAGAAAACATCACTCTTTTGTAAAACATACGACAAGCCGCAACATATCTGCAATATACAATCCGTTGTGACAAAGCCACAGCGGATTGTTTTACTTTTAAGAAACACATACATAACACAATACTATGCTGAAAAAGCTTTTTGGTTTCACCCCCTCTGTCACAACAGTCCGCAGGGAGATTATTGCGGGAACAACTACGTTCCTCACAATGTCCTACATTCTCGCCGTCAATCCATCCATATTCGGCAAGCTCGAAAGTATGCCTCAAGGTGCAGTCTTCACCTCTACAGCCATCGCCGCAATCATCGGTTGCCTTGCAATGGCATTTATAGGAAAACTCCCGTTTGGTCTCGCGCCCGGTATGGGACTGAATGCATTCTTTGTCTACAGCGTGTGCCTGGGTATGGGTTACTCCTGGCAGTTTGCCCTCACAGCCGTACTCATTGAAGGTATTATATTTATTCTGCTTACACTTACAAATGTGCGCGAAGCCATAGTAAATGCCATTCCTATGAGTTTGAGAAATGCAATCGGAGCCGGTATAGGCCTTTTCATTGCATTCATCGGACTTGAGAGTTCAGGTGTTATTGTTTCAAACGAGAACACCCTTGTAGCACTTGGCGACATCACCTCGGGCTCGGCCCTTTTGGCAATCATCGGTATTCTTATCACCGGCCTGCTCTATGCCAAGAAAATCCCCGGAGCCATTCTTGGAGGTATACTTTTGACTATGTTAATCGGCATACCTATGGGCGTGACAGAGTACAACGGTATAGTTTCAAAGCCCGAATCGATTGCCCCCATCTTCTGCAAATTTGAGTGGGAGAATATCTTCACTCTCGATATGCTCGTTGTGGTGTTTACATTTATGTTCATCGATATGTTCGACACCGTGGGTACCCTTATCGGCGTCTGCACCAAAGCGAGAATAATGAATAAAGATGGTAAGATTCCTAGAATTAACCAGGCGCTGCTTGCCGACTCCATCGCAACCACTGCGGGAGCCATCCTTGGTACATCGACCACCACCACCTATGTAGAAAGCGCGGCGGGTGTTGCCCAGGGAGGACGTTCGGGCCTCACAGCATTTGTCGTGGGTATGTGTTTTGCCGCATCGCTCTTCTTCTCACCACTCTTCCTTTCTATCCCCGCGGCTGCAACCGCTCCCGCCCTTGTGATAGTGGGCCTTCTTATGATTGAGCCCATCAGAAGCGTTCCGTTCAACGATTTCTCGGAGGCGATACCTGCGTTTATCTGCATAATTATGATGCCCCTCAGTTACTCAATATCTAACGGAATCACTCTCGGTCTGACAGCTTATGTACTGATAAATATCATCATCGGAAACATTAGAAAAATATCACTGACGATGGCCATTCTCGGAGTGCTCTTTATCTTGAAATTTACATTATTTTAAAAAGATACATTAGATTTAAAAAGCAAAAGCGCGTGTTTTCGGCACGCGCTTTTGTCTTTTGAATATCCCTCATAGCCGAGGGATTTATATCACAAAAGCTTTTGAGGAATCTCTTTTACCAACCGCCACCGGGCAGATTATTTGCATCGTACTCCCCGGCATCGGCGGGAGCAAAGAACCCCATAGGAGGCTGCCCGCCCGCACCCTGCGGAGGAAAGCCACCGGGAGGAGGTGGGAAGTTTCCGGGCACACCACCCTGCGGAGGAAAGCCACCTTTATGCTTCAAAGTATCGGGATTTACAAAAGAGAACTCGCCGTTCCTGTCCCTTATCACAAGGAGGCCCTTCTGCTCCCACTCTGCCACTGCGGGTGCATTGGCTATGGCACCGCCGTAGAGCCCGCAGCCCATCGGCTCGCCGCCCTGCACCGTATCGGAGAAGAAGACTCGGTAGCTCTTGCCGCGACGCATATCGGGCGAGCAGACAAGGAAGCCCGCATCGTTCAAGTTGCGTGGCAGACGGTAAGAAAGCAATGTATTTCCGTCGCTGTCGGCCAAGTTAAAATATTTACCTTTCTCGGCATCTACACCGCCCCACGAGAAGAGACACACATCGGTGTCGTGCCCCTTCGGGGTGCAGGGAGAATATCCCATATAACCGCCGTAGGCAAGAATGGTACCTCCGCGCACGGTGAAGTCGCCCTCGTTGTCGGTGTCTATGCCCTGCTCGGGGGTATGGAAGCCGTTTGCAATGACTACGCCGCCGTTCACAGTAATCTTCTTATTGCTGTCGATGCCGTCGTTGGCTACCGAGTAGGTGTATACCTTGCCGTTATTTATCACGATGTCGCCACCCGAGTTTATGGCGTCGTCGTAGGCAAAGATGTATAGTTTTGTATCGGCACCGTCAATTATAATATTGCTTTTCGACTCGAGTCCCTCGCAACGGCCGCCGCTGCCCAGAGCTATGACCTCTATATAACCCCCGGTGATAAGAATTGTGCTGTCGCACTTTATCGCCTTGGCCGAGGCGTGAGCGTTTATATCCACGGGGTGATTCACATCGTTTCCTGTAGTCTTTACCGATATGAGACCGCCGTCAATCTGCAACAGACCGTTGCAGTTGATACCTTTGCCGCCATCACCCTCGCTCACAAGCGAGAGATTCACATCTCGTATATAGACATTTGCATCACTTTTTATGCAGGCCGACGAGCTGTAGTCGCTTTTTTTCTCGGAGAAGAGCGCTGCACCCGATGTGTGTACCTTGAGCTCGCCACCGAGCAAAAAAACCGCTTCTTTGGTATTGAGTCCCTTGGCTGCGGCACCCTGCGTGTCGGCAATCAGAGCACCATCGAACAGATATACGTTCTTTGCCTGCACGGCATCGGCTTTCTCGGCTGCGGCACCCAAAGTAACCGTTCCGCCGAGCATTACAAAGTTACCTTTCTTCACCTTCACGATATCCTTGAGCGCCGTTGCGGAAAACTCGCCCGAGACCATCACAAAGCCGTTTGTGGCATTCACCGCCGAGGCTGCCGCGTACTCCACGGCGAGGTGCGCACCGTCTACATACAGAATACCTGTGGAGCGCACAGCGTCGCGACGGGTTGCCTGCAGGCAAATATCGGTGCCGCCACACAGCACAGCATCGCCCATCAGGGCAAGCACAGCCGCCTGTTTGTCCACGGCAGTGCCTCTCGCCTCGTCAGAGAAGGTGGCCTCTGTTCCGCGCACAAATATCATCTCCTTCGACGAAACACCCAAAGCATCGCGCCCCACCGAGTGTATATCCACATCGTTGAGCGTGAGCAGAGGCGAGAACTCGCTCACAATGAGCAGAGAGCCGGCGTCGGTGCACCCGCTCACCACATATTCCACCCCTTTGAGAGAAGAGCGCAGTGTTACGTCAGCACCACGGCGCTCCATTGAAACGCCCTGCGGCAGCTGCGACACATTCACCTCATTGCCATCAAACTCGAGCGTCACACGCTGTGTGTAGAGCGCAGTGTCGAGCACAACGTGCGAAGGCAACTGCGGAACACCGACGGGGATATTCGCTATTATATCTTTCACGGGAGGAGTGCCACCGTTGCAAGCCGCAAGGAGCACCGCCACAAGTATAAAGAAAAAGTTTTTCACCATAATATGCGCTTTGGCAATTAAACAAAAGGCTCGTTTAAGAACGAGCCTTTCTTATATTAATAACGTCTTTTCGACTTAATCATATGAGGTGCAATCATCTTTTCGGGACGCAAAAGCTCGTCAAGTTCCTCTTTAGACAGCAGCCCCTCTTCGAGTACAAGGTCATAGATGCTGCTGTTCTCCTTCAAGGCACGTTTCGCAATTCTGTCGGTATTCTCGAAACCAATTACGGGGTTCAAAGCTGTTGCGATACCGATGCTGCCCATCACAAGTTCCTTGCAGTGTCCCTCGTTGGCTGTAATGCCATCGACGCATAGCACGCGCAAGCGTGTAAGTCCCTTGATAAGCATTCTGATAGACGAAAGCATTGAGTGAACGATTACGGGCTCCATAGCGTTGAGCTGCAACTGACCTGCCTCGGCTGCAAAAGTCACAGTGAGGTCGTTACCTATTACGCTATAGCATATCTGGTTCACAAGCTCGGGTATAACGGGGTTCATCTTACCAGGCATAAGGTTAGAACCGGGCATCACGGCGGGGAGGTTAATCTCGTTCAAGCCGCAACGGGGACCGCTGGCCAAGAGACGAAGGTCGTTACAAATCTTTGACAACTTAACGGCAAGACGTTTGAGTGCCGAAGAGTACATAACCGAAGAACCGGCATCCGATGTAGCCTCCACAAGGTTGTGGGCGAGCACAAATTTCTTACCCGAGATAACACGCAACGCATCTACCGCAGTGTGCGAGTATCCGGGAACGGTATTAATTCCGGTACCGATGGCTGTAGCACCGAGGTTCACCTCGAGGAAAAGCGACGCAACCTCGTTGAGGCGGCTCACCTCCTCGTCGAGAGTAACCGCAAAGGCCTCAAACTCCTGACCGAGAGTCATAGGAACGGCGTCCTGCAACTGTGTACGTCCCATCTTGAGGACAGAGGCAAACTCCTTACCTTTTGCTCTGAAAGCAGCGATAAGACGCTGAAGCTCGCGCACGAGGTCCTCGTTGTGCAAGATGAAGCACAATTTGAACGCAGTGGGATAGGCGTCGTTAGTAGACTGCGACAAATCGACGTGCTCGGTGGGGCTGCAATACTGATACTCGCCCTTGTTGTGACCGAGAATCTCCAATGCACGGTTGGCAACCACCTCGTTGATATTCATATTTGTCGAGGTACCTGCACCACCCTGCACGAGGTCGATAGGGAACTGGTCGCACAATGCGCCCTCCATAATCTCCTCGCAAGCCTTTTTAATTGCAGTACCGATAGTCTCGTCGAGCGAGCCGAGCGATACGTTTGCGTGCGCTGCAGCCCATTTCACCATAGCCAAAGCCTTTATGTAATAGGGGTGCTCACTTATCGAAAGTCCGCTTACATCTTTAAAATTAACCAAAGCTCTCAAAGTCTGTGCGCCATAGTACGCATCGGCAGGGACCTGAATCTCTCCCATTGAATCATATTCAATACGTGTCTTCATTATATTCTGTTTTTTATATTTTCATAATTAAGTTAAATGCACTGCAAGGCAAAAGCCGCAATACCAACTGCGAAGATATAAATTAATTATCTTTTTTATGCAATTGAGCAGATTTTTATTTTAAAAAAGCATAAATTCGGTTCAAATATTGACAAAAGTACAATATTTATATACTTTAGCAGCGTTGTACACAAATAATCACCAAATAATATGAAAACAATCAGCGCAGCCCTGTTATCGGCAGGAATCATTATTTTAGGTTTATTTATTAAAGCAGGTATCGACAATTTTGCCGACCGCGACCGTTTTGTCACCGTCAAAGGCCTTGCCGAGCGCGAGGTGAAAGCCGACCGCGTGGTGTGGTATCTGCCATACAAATGCGTAAACAACGACCTGCAACAGCTATACAAAGAGATGGAAAATAACAGCCGCTCCATAACATCTTTTCTTAAAAGCAACGGCATAAGCGACGACGAGATAATAATTTCGGCGCCGCAGGTGCGCGACCGTATGGCCGACAACTACAGCAGCAACGAGATAAAATACCGCTATAAGGCCGAAGCGGTAATCACAGTAATATCGTCGCAGGTAGACAATGTCCTCGCCCTTATGCAGAAGCAGGTAGAGCTTATGAAGATGAATATCGCTATCACAACCGACTATAACTACCAGACACGATTCGAGTTTACCAAGCTCAACGAACTCAAGCCCATAATGATTGAAGAAGCCACACGCAACGCCCGCGCCGTGGCACAGAAATTTGCCGAAGACTCGCAGAGCAAGCTCGGCGACATACGCAAAGCCAACCAGGGGCAGTTCAGCATCACAAGCGGCGATGTAACCCCGCAGATAAAAAAGGTGCGTGTAGTAACAACTATCGATTACGCCCTGCGGTAACCCACATACAAAAGGAAATCCCGTTTGAGATTGTCTCAAACGGGATTTTTCTATGTAGAAATTCGATTCTTTTATTTTTTCCACCCTTTATATATAAGGTAAGCCACGATAAACGCTCCAAGCGCAATGAAGCAATAACCAATTTCGTGGCTGTAAACGGTAACCTTCTCAATGAGTTGCTCTTTTGTCTCTATGCCGGGCACCTTTGAGAGATACCATCCGAGAGCGGCAAGCACAGCATTCCATATACCTGCACCCAGAGCGGTGAAAATAAGGAATGTGCTCATCTTCATACGCGCAAGACCTGCGGGGATAGATATAAGCTGACGCACCGCGGGGATGAGACGGCCGATGAAAGTAGATGCCGCACCACGTTTCTCAAAGTACTCTTCGGCCTTTTTAACGGCAGGCTCGTCTATGAGACACATATGTCCGAAGCGACTGTTTGCAAATTTGTAGATAATGGGACGGCCGAGCCACAAAGCAAGCAGGTAGTTTATCAATGCACCCACCATAGCTCCCAGCGTGGCAAAGAAAACCACAAGGTAGACATTGAGACCACTCTCGGCGTCAGCGGCAAGCCACGCAGCAGGAGGCACAACCACCTCGGAGGGGAAGGGAATAAAAGAACTCTCAATCGCCATCAAAAAGGTGATTGTCCAGTAATTGAGGTGCTCGAGGCACCACTCTATCAAAGCAACAGATTCCATAATTTTTTGTCGTTATATTAATATTTGTTTGAAAATCTTTTATACAAAGCCTTAAAAGCCTTAACAACTTCGGGCACGACGAGCACCAAAGAGGTCGCCACAACAATCTCGCACCACACAGAGGCAGAGAGAGGCACCACGCTGAACATTGTGCCGCCAAATGTCACTATCGCCCACTGACCTGCCGCTATGAGCAGCGCCACGGCAAGGAAAGTAGCCGAGCCCGCAAGCCCTTTGAAAGCCGAGGCCTTTGTCATATATGCCTTTGCGTTAAACATATTCCAGAATTGCAGCATCACAAAAATTGTAAAAAATTTCGACATCTCCACAGGCGAGAGCACTCCATCGTTGTAGTAATGCAACAGAAGAGCCAGCTGCACCACCACAAAGAGCAGCGCATAGCCGAAAATATTAGCCGCCATACTGCGAGTTATGATAAAATCGCTGTTCTTGCGGGGTTTCTCGTTCATCACCGACTTGTGGGGAGGCAACGAAGCAAGAGCCGCCGCCGCAAAGGTGTCCATAATGAGATTCACCCACAGCATCTGCGTAATTGTGAGAGGCGACGACGTGCCCACAAGCGAGCCGAGCATCACTATGAAGCAGGCCGCCACATTTATTGTGAGCTGGAAAAGCAAAAAACGCTGTATATTCTTGTAGAGCGAACGCCCCCACATAACAGCCTGTGTTATGCTACCAAAAGAGTTGTCTATTATGGTGATATCGCTCGCCTCCTTGGCCACAGAAGTGCCGTCACCCATCGAGAGCCCCACCTGCGCAGCCTTGAGCGCGGGGGCATCGTTTGTGCCGTCGCCTGTGACTGCGACCACCGCACCCTGTTCCTGCAACAGACGCACGAGCCTCTGCTTGTCCATAGGACGAGCGCGACACATAACCTTGAGACCTGCCAGACGCTTCGCAGCCTCATCGTCGGTGAGTGCCTCAAAGTCGGGGCCTGTTATCACAGCATCGGCGGGGAGTGAGGCATCACAGATTCCTATCTGTCGGGCAATTTCACGCGCCGTTCCCGGGGTGTCGCCCGTAACAATCTTCACATCTACGCCTGCGGCAAGACAGCTCTGCACAGCCTCGGGCACATCGGCACGCACGGGGTCTGATATGGCGACAAAGCCTGCAAACGTAAGTTTCACATCCTTGCAAAGAGTGCCGTCGCTGTAGGGCGCATCGCTGTCGCCCTCCTCGAGAATCTGATATGCGAAGCCCAGAGTGCGCATCGCCATACTCTGATATTCCGCGAGGCGGTTCTCAATTGCGGCACGGCTCTCCTCCACACCCTTCGATGCACCGTCGGGCGAGGCCACGTTCTCGCAAAGAGCGAGCACAATCTCGGGAGCGCCCTTCACATAGAGCACCCTCTTGCCCTGCGAGGGAGAAGTTACCACCGTAGCCATATATTTGCGTTCGGTAGAAAAGGTGAGGCGGCTCACAACGTCGGCGGCGTCGCGCAACGCCGCGTAATCTACTCCTGTTTTGTCGAGCCACAGAAGAAGCGCAGCCTCGGTGGGGTTTCCTATGGTTTTAGTAACACCTCCAGCCTTGTCGAGATTGGCAGTGGAGTTCGCCGCTATGCCCTCGGCAATCAGTTGCGAGGCCTCATCGTCGGCAAGGGCACCACCTTTTAGAGTGAAAAAATTGACCTCGTGCACCTGCATCATATTCTGCGTGAGGGTACCAGTCTTGTCGGTGCATATCACCGTGGTTGCACCCATTGTCTCGCAGGCGTGCATCTTGCGCACAAGGTTATTTGCCTTGAGCATACGGTTCATACTCAACGCAAGGCTCAATGTAACGCTCATAGGAAGCCCCTCGGGCACCGACACCACGATAAGCGTCACGGCAATCATAAAGTTATTGAGCATAGCCGACACCACGCCCATCGCAGTGAGCGGTTCGTCGGCAAAGAAGAGTTTCGACAAAAGAAGCAAAAAACTCACCGCCGCCGCTGCATAACCAAATTTGCTTATTACATCGGCCAGTTTTTTGAGCTGCATCTGCAAAGGAGTCTCCACATCGCTCTCTATCTGCGCTCCGCGGTTCACCTTGCCATTCTCTGTGGCGTCGCCCACGAGCTCCACGCACATAACCGCGTGGCCGTCTACGACGGTCGTTCCGCGCAGTACCCTATTCGAGGGATATGTAGCATCGGAGTCAAAGTCAGCCTCCACGGTGGTCTTTGTCACCACGGGCTCACCTGTCAGCGTCGATTCGTTTACCTGCAACGAAGCAGACTCCACGAGCACACCATCGGCGGGTATCTCGTCGCCTGTGCCAAGCAGCACTATATCACCCACCACAATATCTTTGCGCGATACCTGCTGTATGCGGCCGTCGCGCTCCACGGTCACTTGCACATCGTCGTTCACGGTGTTGAGCACCTCGAAAGCCTTTGCCGCCTTCACCTCGAACACAAAGCCTATTGTGCTCGCCAGAAGTATTGCAAAAAAGATGCCGAGCGGCTCAAAGAAAGCCTGCACGCCGGCTTGGTCGGGGCCCCAGCAGTGCACTGCCGATATTACCATTGAGAGCACCCACGCCGCAAGCAGTATTTTTATTATGGGGTCATCGAACTTCTCAAGAAATTTCTTCCACAGCGACTCTTTCTCGGGCGGAGTGAGCACATTGCAGCCATATTTGGCTCTGCTCTCTTCCACCTCGGCCTGTGTCAGCCCTTTATATTTTTTATAGTCACTCATCGTACAAAACTTTGATGTTTTTTTTTAATTTTCAAGTTCTTTTTTGTTGCAAACAAGCCTGCCGGCCAAATAGTTATCAGTGCTTGCAGAAACCACAGTCACACCCCTCGCCGTGCTCTTTCTCATCGGCAAAGAGGTTGAGACGGTTGCCGCGTGCCTCGTCGAGTGTGCGCAGACGCTCACTCTCTTTCTCGGCGGCCTGCTCGCGCAGCGCCTGCTGCTCCGCCCTCACCGTGTCTATATACGCTTTGCGTGTCGCCTCGTCACCCAGGAGCTTTGCAGCGACAAGCACGTTCTGCGACACATCCTTAACGTGTATCACGGGTGCGTTGTACACAGGGGCAATCTTCAATGCCGTGTGCATAGGGCTTGTGGTAGCACCTGCAATCATCATAGGTATGGTGCAACCTGCCGCCTGCAACTCACGTGCCACGGTAATCATCTCGTCGAGCGAAGGAGTTATGAGACCACTCAAAATCACAATGTCTACATTGTTTTTCACAGCCTCCGAGACTATGGTCTCCGAGGGCACCATAACACCGAGGTCTATTATATCGTAGCCGTTGCAGCCCATTACCACACCCGCGATATTCTTTCCTATGTCGTGAACGTCGCCCTTTACCGTGGCAATGAGAATTTTCCCGGCCGAGGTCTCTCGCGCACTCTTGTCACTCTCTATGAGGGGCTGCAGAACAGCCACCGCCTGCTTCATAGTTCTCGCAGTCTTCACCACCTGCGGCAAGAAGAGTTTTCCAGCACCAAAGAGCTCTCCCACATAGCTCATACCCGCCATAAGAGGACCGCTTATCACAGCTATGGCAGTCTTGTACTTCTCCACGGCCTCTGCAATGTCCTCATTGAGGAAATCACCCACGCCCTTGAGCAAAGCCATCTTGAGACGCTCCTCCACCGAAGCCGCGCGCCACGCATAGTCGGCGTGATGTGCCGCTCCCACTTCCTTGCCTTTCAGTTGCTCGGCAACGGAAATGAGACGCTCCGTAGCCTCGGGAGTACGGGCAAAGATTACATCTTCTATCGCCTCACGCACATCGGCGGGAATATCCTCGTAAAGCACCGATGTCTGGGGGTTCACAATACCCATATCCATACCTGCCGAGATTGCGTGATACAAGAACACCGCGTGCATAGCCTCGCGCACATAGTTATTTCCGCGGAACGAGAACGAAAGGTTGCTCACTCCACCGCTTATATGTGCCCCTTTGAGGTTCTCTTTTATCCACGCACAGGCGCGAATAAAATCGAGAGCATAAGCCGCGTGATCCTCGATACCCGTTGCCACGGCAAGGATATTGGGGTCGAATATTATATCGTGCGGCTCGTATCCCAGCTTATCGACAAGCAATGAAAAGGCGCGACCGCACACCTCTATCTTTCTTTCGTATGTGGTGGCCTGCCCGTTCTCGTCGAACGCCATAACCACGACAGCGGCACCCAAACGCTTGGCCTCGGCAGCGCGTGCGAGGAAGAGTTCCTCACCCTCTTTCAAAGAGATGGAGTTCACTATGGCACGTCCTTGCAAGCATTTGAGTCCCGCGCGTATCACCTCCCAGTCGGAAGAGTCCACCATAATGGGACGGGCTGCAATGTCGGGCTCGCCCGCAAGCAGATTGAGAAAATTCACCATCTCGGCCTTTGTATCGAGCAGACCGTCGTCCATATTTATATCGAGCACCTGCGCGCCGTCCTCCACCTGTGTGCGTGCAATCTTCAACGCCTCGGTGTAGTTTTTCTCATTTATCAGACGTAGAAACTTACGAGAGCCTGCCACGTTGCAACGCTCGCCTATGTTTATGAAGTTGCTCTCGCCGTTCACCACCAGACGCTCCAGGCCCGAGAGCCACATTTCTGTGGGGTAAGGACGGGGGCGGCGAGGCTCACGTCCCTCCACAAGTGCGGGATACTCGGCTATATACTCGTTTGTCGTGCCACAACAGCCGCCGATGATATTTACTATGCTCTCCTCTACATATTCATTTACAAGAGCCGCCATCTGCGCAGGTGTCTGGTCATACATTCCAAGTTCATTGGGAAGACCGGCGTTAGGATAGGCGCTAATGTAACAGGGGGCAATCTCGGCAAGGCGTTTTATGAAAGGCTTCATCTGCCCTGCTCCGAAAGAGCAGTTAAGACCTATAGAGAGGATATTGCGGCTCATTACCGATGCCGTAAAAGCCTCTATCGTCTGCCCCGAGAGTATGCGTCCGCTGCTGTCGGCAACCGTGAACGAGAGCATCACGGGCACTTCACGACCGGCAATCTTCATAGCCTCCTCGGCTGCATATATAGCCGCCTTTGCATTGAGAGTGTCAAAGATAGTCTCGCACAGCAGCGCATCCACGCCGCCGTTTATGAGCGCAGTCATCTGCTCCACATAGGCAGCGGCAAGCGTGTCAAAGGTAAGGTTCCTGCAAGCAGGATTCTCCACCTCGGGGCTCATAGAACAGGAGCGACTTGTGGGGCCCACCGAACCCGCCACGAAACGGGGTTTCTCGGGTGTGGAATATTTGTCGGCCACCTCACGCGCCAGCTTTGCCGCCGCAAGGTTCATACGCACGCAATAATCCTCGCAGGCGTAATCGCTCTGCGAAATTCTATTGGCATTGAACGTGCAGGTCTCAATTATATCGGCACCTGCCACAAGATATTTCTCGTGTATGGAGCCTATCACATCGGGGCGGGTGAGCACAAGCAGGTCGTTGTTTCCCTTGAGCAGCACATCGTGCTCTTTAAAGAGCTCACCACGGAAATCCTCCTCCTGCAACGAGTGACGCTGTATCATAGTACCCATAGCTCCGTCGAGTATGAGTATTCTTTTCTTTAGTTCTTCTCTTAAATCCATATTATAACATCACGGGGCGGCACTATGCTCCGCCCCTTGTGGTATATCAATAATTTCTCTTCATTCTATCCATCTCACGCTTGTCATCGCGCTCCTTGAGCGACTCGCGCTTGTCATACTCGTGCTTTCCTCGCGCCAAACCTATCACAAGCTTTGCAAGCCCCTTCTCGTTTATAAAAAGGCGCGTGGGCACAATGGTAAATCCGGGGTTCTTCACAGCCTGCTTCAGCTTGCCGAGTTCCTTGCGCTGCAACAGCAGCTTGCGGTCGCGTCGGGCCGCGTGGTTATTATAAGAGCCATAGAAATACTCGGCTATATGCATATTCTTCACCCACAGCTCGTCGTTTATAAAGGTGCAGTAGGTGTCCACGAGACTCGCCTTTGAGAGACGTATCGACTTAATCTCGGTACCCGTGAGCACAATTCCAGCCGTGTAGGTATCGGTAATTATATAGTCGAACGTGGCACGTTTGTTCTTTATATTTATATTTGGTATCTTCTTATCCATAAAACTATCCTAAATTTGTCGATAATTCCGACATCACAAATCCCAGGGCTATGGGCACAACTATCACAAGAAGCGACACAGCCATCGTATAGGCGAGACGACGGTCCTCGGGTATGCGCATCAGCACAGCGGCACCGTCCCACACAATCTTCACCGTGTAGAATTGCAATATCCAGCCTATTATTCTGAAGTTGGGGAAAAGCTCCAGACACATATCGAGCAAGAGAACCACCACCATAGAGTAGCCCGTGAGCAGGTCGGTGAGCTTGCGGTCATACTCGGCCTTCATAAAGGCTGTAGATATTCTCGCAATGAAATAGGCCGAGAGATGATATGTAAAAAACAGCGTGGCAAACAGCACACCCATTCTCACCATAGCGTAATAAAAGCTCTCGAACCCGAGTTCGTTTTTAAAAAGAGTGCCAAGGAACGACGACAGACAGCACAGCATTATAAGCGGATAAAGATAACCGTTGAGCATAGCACTCCTGCTCCCTTTGTGAGAGATGGACCACCACGCCTTTGCAGGTTGCGTGAGCAGCTGCACAACGACATCTATCATTTTCTTAAAATCCATATTATATTTGCCCTGTAAGCCTATCGCAGTTATTTTCTTTTGTACAACTTATTCCTGAACCAATCGTTTGTTCTGCCCTTTGCGGGGATATAGAGCCCGTCGGCATCTTTTTTACATTTCTCAACCACAATGGCGATATTGCTTGTGAGGCTGTCTATCTTCACAATTTCGGCCTGCTCTGCCTCGGTGAGCTCGCTCATAATCATATCCCAATCCATCTTATAGGAGAGGATGCGGCAGTTCACATCGGGAGCCTCGTCATAGCGAAAGACCTCATTCACAGGTTCCTCCCATCCCTTATCCTTGAGACTCGCATAGAGGCGGAAGAAGAGCGTGTCGCCGCGCAGGCTGTCCACCGTCATACGATGCTCAAGATTGAGCGGTTGCTTGTATCGCACAGCTACGTTCTGTGTTGCGCTATCGGCCCAGATGTAGGTATAGGGCTCGTCACACACATTGCCGCTCATATCGTAAAAGACAATAGGCTCCACGTTGAAAAAAGGAGAATTATAGTTCTTCACCTTCACATTCTCCTTGCGGCTCATAGAGTTCACGGGGACAATGCTTATCACATCGGCTATGCTCATTTCGGGTTTATCCATCGCATAGGCGTCAAAGAAATATTTCATTGTCATATACGCTCTGCACTCTGTTTCGAGCTGGGGAAACTCTTTTTTATTGCCCACAATGTAAAAAGTGTCTGAAAACGCAGGGTATACAAAGGATTTCTTCACATCGAATACATTTCTGAAATAGCCCGAATACTCGCGCCCCACCTCGGCCTTGTCACACGCACAAAAAACAGCCACCACACACACAGCCGCAAGCAACAGATTAAATAATTTGTTCTTCAAAATTCCCATAAAAAAACTATTTTATAAAAGAAAATTCTTACAAAGGTATACAGAAATCATTAAAAAGAGAGCAATTATTTCAAATAACATATAATTATTATATTTTTTTAGCACAAAAGGAAAATTTACAAACATTTTTCGAGCAACACATTGCATTAATCTGCATTTTTCACTATCTTCGCAAATTGAAAGAGATGTATAAATACATTTGTAAAACAAATTACACCAGTTTCACAATTTAAACATAACAATTATGGTTTATTCACACGAAGTAGAAAACATGTGTGTTGTGAAGAAAGGTCCCAACCACGGTCCCGCTCCCATACCCGAGGAGGGTAAATGGATTAAGGCAAAAGAGGTTGCCGACATTTCAGGTTTCACACACGGTATCGGATGGTGCGCTCCCCAGCAGGGTGCTTGCAAACTGTCTTTGAACATCAAGAACGGTATTATCCAGGAGGCACTCGTTGAGACAATCGGTTGCTCGGGTATGACTCACTCTGCCGCTATGGCATCGGAGATTCTCCCCGGCAAAACAATCCTCGAGGCTCTCAACACCGACCTCGTTTGCGACGCTATCAACACAGCTATGCGCGAGTTGTTCTTGCAGATTGTTTACGGCCGCAGCCAGTCGGCTTTCTCCGAGGGTGGTCTCATCATCGGCGCCGGCTTGGAGGACCTCGGAAAAGGTCTCCGCAGCCAGACAGGTACACTCTACGGTACATTGGCAAAGGGTTCACGTTACTTGGAGATGGCCGAGGGTTACATCACAAAGCTCGCTCTCGACAAGAACGACGAGATCTGCGGTTACCAGTTCATCAACCTCGGTCAGCTTATGGACGAGATTAAGAAAGGTACCGACGCCAACGAGGCTGTAAAGAGCCTTACAAAGACATACGGCCGCTTCAAAGAGGAGGACGGTGCAGTTAAGTACATTGACCCACGTAAAGAATAAGGAGGATTAAGCTATGATAAGACCCGTAAAATTTGAAAGTCAGGATCGTCGTATCAAGCAGATCCTTGCTGTATTGAATGAGAATGGAATCGCAAGCATCGAAGAGGCTAACGAAATCTGCGAGCAGTATGGCATCGACCCTTACAAAACTTGTGAGGAGACACAGCCCATCTGTTTCGAGAACGCTAAATGGGCTTACGTTGTAGGTGCTGCCATCGCATTGAAAAAAGGTTGCGCAAATGCCGCTGACGCAGCCGAGGCTATCGGTCTTGGTTTGCAGGCATTCTGTATCCCCGGTTCAGTAGCCGACGACCGCAAGGTAGGTATCGGCCACGGTAACCTCGCAGCCCGTCTGTTGCGTGAGGAGACAAAATGTTTCGCATTCTTGGCAGGTCACGAGTCATTCGCCGCTGCCGAGGGCGCTATCAAAATCGCCGCTAAAGCCGACAAAGTGCGCAAAGAGCCTCTCCGTTGCATCCTCAACGGTCTTGGCAAAGACGCTGCACAGATCATCTCTCGTATCAACGGCTTTACATACGTTCAGACACAGTTCGACTACTTCACAGGTGAGTTGAATATCGTTCGCGAGATTGCTTACAGCGACGGTCCCCGTGCAAAAGTACGTTGCTACGGTGCCGACGATGTACGCGAGGGCGTTGCAATTATGTGGAAAGAGGGCGTAGACGTATCTATCACAGGTAACTCTACCAACCCCACACGTTTCCAGCACCCCGTTGCAGGTACATACAAGAAGGAGCGCATCCTCGCCGGCAAGAACTACTTCTCTGTAGCTTCAGGTGGTGGTACAGGCCGTACATTGCACCCCGATAATATGGCTGCAGGTCCCGCTTCTTACGGTATGACCGATACAATGGGCCGTATGCACTCAGACGCTCAGTTCGCAGGTTCTTCTTCAGTTCCCGCACACGTTGAGATGATGGGCTTCCTCGGTATCGGTAACAACCCTATGGTAGGTGCAACTGTTGCTATCGCAGTTGATATCTCGGCTGCACTCAGCAAGTAATGTGCAAGCGAGTGAGTGAAAATTAATTTTCACACGCAACGAGCACAGCCATTACTCGCCGAGGCGAAGCCGAAGGCAGTGTAAATCTTATTGATTTATAATACATTATGGAGAGTCATTCTTTTAGGGTGACTCTCTTTTTTTGTTCTCGCTTTTAATCACACAACCTGTAAACAGCAACTCCTCTACCCTATCAAAATCTCCTATAAAAGTCTAAATTTTTCTTGCGACGGTATAAGTTGATTTACCCTTATTTTTGCTATAAAAACGCCCCAAAAAGACTATTTTTGCGACGGTTTTGCGACCATTTTTAAGGTGTTGCGAACTAGCCGGCTACCTTTGGCAAGCCTTAGCTTTGGGACGGCGAACCGTACTCCTTTGTAAAGCTAAAGCTTCAGTCGTCGCAAGCAACGCTCATCCGCGTTGCCGTTGTAAAACGCTAAAGCAAGCTTTGCATTTCACTATTTGCGCAAGCCTTCAATCACATTCTACGGCAATGACAAACATTCTATGCTTAATCCAATTCATCAAGCATCAAAAAATTCCTCAAATGAAGATGCGTAATACCAGTACCACCATCACGAGCAACCAACGAAGTCATTGACACCACATATTTGAGATATTTGTCTTTTATATTATGCAGATAGCCAAACTCTCGCTCTTTTATACTGATACCCTAACAGATAAAATCCGGCTCAGCGACCAAATTACAACCTTGTTTAGTCATTGATATTTTTAAAAAGAAATAAGGGTGACCCAAAAGTAAAATTGGGCTACCCTCTATCGCAGTTGATATCTCTGCTGCACTTTCTAAATAATTGCTAAAACCTAATACTTTATGGAGAGTTGTCCAGGTGGACAGCTCTCTTTTTCATTGCTATATTTGAATGGCATTAGAGATTGTCTAGAACCATTCTGTAACCTCCAAATCCATTTTATATACAAATTACCTTATTCCACCTTCAAAGGTCTTAAACGGGCCTATATTGACCTTTATAAAGTATTTCGTGGACCAAATAGCGACCACTTTTCAGGTGGTCACAAATTAGTCACAACAGAACTCTACAGCATCTAACATAAGGCAATGTTCTTTCTCTTTTTCTGTGGGGAGTATTTCAACCCGACTCTGTATTTAGCGATATGCTCAATATCGTCTATAAATTTCTCTGGTATAATCACGATGCGCTCTTTTTCTTCGATGACATCCGGGATAGCACTACCCGAACGCTATTCTGCGATTCTGAACCATATAACTGGGAACAAAATTGCTTAATCAGCATATATTTTAGGGGTTAAACCGGATTCGACTGCGTTTTACACATTTTGGTAAAGGAGGCTGGCAATAAAAACACAGTGGTTCTTTGTAGTTTACAAGAACCACTGTATATAAATATTTTCTTTGCTAATTATTTATGAATAAACGACTTTTTTAAATCTTGAGATATATTGATAATAAAATCTCCCATACGTTCAAGTTCACTAACAATATCCATATAATATACACTTTCTTGATAATTCTTTTCGCCGTTTTCCATCTCCTCAATCTCGGATTCTCGAAGAATGTTCCTTAATTCATTAATACGATTCTCGGAATTATAGGCGTTAGAAATATCAACAAGAGTTCCTTGATGTGCAGCCTCAAGATTTTCAATCATTACACCATATGCGGTATCAACAGTATCTGCCATCTTTTTAAGATTACATATAGCCTCAGCACTAAACTTCTTGTTATGAATATTTCTTCTAAATATAATACGGCTGATGGCCTCACCTGAATCTCCTAGCGATTCCAGCTCTCCTATTATCTTGTACATTGCCTTAATCTTTATAGAAGTTGCCTCGCTGATGTCTCCCAACGATACGCCATTCAAGAATGAAGCAATTTCATATTCTATTCTGTCCGAAATCTCCTCGTATTTAACCAATTTAGCACGTAACTCTTCAAATTTATTGGAATCATTCTCGGATATTGCCAATTTTGCATACCCGAGCCCTGTTCTTGATATTTGAGCGAAATGTATAATTTCATCGAATGCCTGTTCGGTAGCAAGTTCCGGAGTAGCTACAGGACCTGCCGAAATATATTTAAGCCTAAATATTTCAGCGTCTTTATTTTCGGGTGCCTTTATAATCCACACAACTGCTTTTTCAATATATTTAATAAACCATATCAATACAAGTGTGTTGATGGTATTAAACAGCGTATGCAACATAGAGAGTCCATACAAAGCAGCCGTACCTTCTGCCGAGGTTGATTCACTGACTGCAAATCCTTCTGATGCAGGATTGGGCAAACCGAACAGATTCTCGGTTATACAACCAACCAGAGCAAGGAATGGGCGAAATAGAGCCAACGCCCACATAACACCAAACACATTGAATATCGTGTGCGACATAGCAGCTCGTTTAGCCTGTGTATTTCCAACCGACGCAGCAATGTTGGCTGTGATTGTTGTACCTATATTCTCACCAAGCACCATTGCACAGGCCATATCGAAAGGAATCCATCCCATGCTTAGCATAATGAGCGTGATAGCCATTGTCGCCGAAGACGATTGGAGTACTAAAGTCAGCACCGTGCCAAAAACTAAAAAAATAAGTACGGAACTGAATCCATAACTTGACCAACTTTTTACGAATTCCAGTACCTGTGGTGTCTCGTTCAAATCCGGCACTGATTCTTTCATAAAAGAAAGTCCGAGAAACAACAAACAGAAACCAACAATAAGTTCACCTATATTCTGACGTTGGTTCTTTTTGGAGTTTGAGAAAAGAAAGCCAAATGCCATTAAAGGTATGGCCAGAATTGAAATGTCTGCCTTAAATCCAAGCCAAGACACAAGCCATGCTGTTACTGTTGTACCTATATTTGCACCCATAATAACACCTATGGCTTGCACAAGGGTAAGAAGACCGGCATTGACAAAACTTACTACCATAACGGTAGTTGCTGATGATGACTGAATGACTGAAGTTATTCCTAAACCTGTTATAACGCCCTTAAAGGGATTAGAGGTCATTGAAGAGAGCAGCCCACGGAGTTTATCACCAGAAGCCTTTTGAAGTCCAGAGCTCATTAAATTCATTCCGTACAGGAACATACCTAATGCTCCTAGAAGTGTAAAAATTTGAAGTATTCCCATTTTTATGTTATTTGATTTATTACAAGATACCAATTATAAATTACGAAACACACTATCATAAACAAACCACTTATTCGCCCAATTATACCTCTTAATCCAATTATCAAAGGCAGTATGGCAGCAGCAATCATAACACAATAATCAATAAATGTTATCCCTAAAGATGTTAATGGCATAACTTGCGAGCTAAGCCCAAGAATAAGTGTTATGTTAAATATATTTGAACCTATTATATTACCTAATGCCATATCGGTATTTTTTTTTACTGCCGCAGCTACAGAAGCTGCTAACTCAGGCAATGAAGTACCACAGGCAATAAGCGTTAACGATATGAAAGCGTCGTTTACGCCAAAGGATTTTGCAATGAGGACAGCATTATCAACAAACAAATCGCAGCTTGTGATAAGCAACATCAAACCTCCGACCACTTTGGCTACTGCTATCCACAAAGGAGATGGCTTTTCTACATCAACAACGATTGTCTTCTTGTTTTTTCTTTCACGAAAAAACGAATACCACATAAACAATACAAAACCGGCCAATAATAATAGACCATCTATGCGACTTATCGTTGCAGGAGTTCCATTGAAGAAATTTAATACAAGAATAGTGAGCAGTATTGATACCATTATACATAGTGGTATCTCAAATTTCATATTCTTCTTATCTATTGCAATTGGAAAGAATAATGCTGTCACTCCTGCAATGCCCAGAACATTAAAAATGTTAGAGCCTACAACGTTGCCTATAGCCACATCAGCATTTCCATTTAATGCCCCTAAAAAACTTACCACGAATTCAGGCATGGAGGTACCAACTCCAACAATAGCAGCTCCGATAACAAAATCAGACACACGATATTTCTTAGCAATGGACACCGCTCCGGCTACAAGATAGTCTGCACCGAAGACGATGCCAACTAAAGATGTAATAAGGATAATATATTCCATCTTACTTTAACAGGTTTTTAATCCTACTGATTTCATATTCGTACATCTCAGAACAAGGTTCGTAATGATAAGGTATATATTCAAAAAGTTGCAAATATGCTTTTCCGGAAGATTCACTATAATACATTTTTAACATCAAGGTCGTTCCTTTTCCATCTTGAGTTAAATCAATCTCCCCTGGCGACAAAGCCAGTGCTGAAAGTATTGAGGTCTTAATATTCCCAGGAAATGAGAAATCCTTTGCCAAATATTTTTCTTGCGTTTCAATATCTTTGTATCCACGTTTCAAGAAGCAGAAGCCAAGAACTCCTATAGCCATTAATACATATCCTGCAAGGTCTATTTCAAGAGTATCAAAGATGAGTGTAAGAATAACCCCGCCAGCTATTAGTGATGTAAATATAACATTATCGTTGATTAAGCGAACTTTAATAAATTTCTTTTCCATTTTATCATTTAGTTTATTTGGTTTAAATTATGTATAATTTTCAAGATTATTGTCTACACGACAAACATAACGGCATCGCCTTCTTACATAAGGCAATGTCGTTAAAGACTTATTATACAATCTACTAAATGACAAGTTTGCCAAGACTAATCAACCATGACGCAGACTTGACAAAACGAAGATGATAGCTTAAAGACTCTTTTTTATCAAAATTACAGATGCAGACATTAACAACTTTGCCGCTTTTGACAAATTCAAAGTTATTCTTATGCCAATTACTTGTCCTCTTGGCAACATTCAGCGTGCGAGGGATATTACTTGTACCTGATATTTGACGGGGGAGGTTCAGGTCTGCATTAGGTGTATCATAATCATAATAATGAACATTGATATCCGAGTATGAAATATCAGCCTGGCTTTCTTGATTTATAAAGTCAGACATCTCCGCACCACTTATTATAAAAGTAATAGCAACAATTACAAATGGAATAAAATATTTCAGTATATTTTTTATAGTTATCATTTGCAAAACTATTCTATGACAAAGATATATTATTAACTTTGGTAACACAGTTTTTTCCTCAAAAAATGTCGCCGTCCCATATTTCAGAAACTCAGACAGTGATAGGTCTGTAAAATTTCCTCTTGTCTTAAACCAAGATAACGTTTAGTTATTGCTACGCTACTGTAATTAAACAGCTCCATAAGCTTAACTAAAGCAAGTTCGCTGTTCTCACCGTTCATTGTGTAAACTTGTCGTCCAAAGGTCTTGCGGAGCGAATGGCAAGAAAAGTTCTTCACTTTCAAGCGATATTTCCGCTTAATCTCTTTCAAGATTACATTGATGCGCTGAATGGTGAAAATCGTCCCTTTCTGACTTACCAAGATAGGTGCTTTCAGTCCGATTGGCTGTATATGCTCATAGCACTCCTGTATGTGTTTTTGCAGTTGCGGATTCAAGCGGAGTGTTCTCTGCTTGCCTGTCTTTTTCTCAATTATGGTCTCGGCATATAGAATTTGATTCCATCGCAAAGCAAGAATATCAGATATTCGCAATCCTGTGAAACAGCCAAGTGCAATAAGCAAAGACATCTTATAATTTCCATCTTTAGCTAATTTGCGAATAAGGTTCATCGCATCAGACCAAACAATGATGCAAAGTTAATGCATCACTAATAATTCGCAATTTTATTGCAAATAAACGTAAATTTTACAAGCAAGTGGATAAATATTTATATATTTGTAAAATGTTAGATAACAATATTAACCAATAAAATAAATTACAATGAAACTCAAAGGACTTTTATTGCTGGCATCCTTAATGCTTGCTCTTTTTGCTCATTTGCCAGCTGTCGCTCAAAGTGAATATGTAGTCAATGCAGCAGGTAATGCGTATATTACCTCTGGAAATTCTGCCTCTATTGACGAACGCAGTAATACAATACGCAATTGGATTGACAAAGAAACTGTAATAAGCTTTTATTTTAGAGCAAATGAGTGCGGTAAAATTGATATTGCTTTGCAGGCAAAAGGCAAGTCTCGCATTGAGGTCTCTTTGTTAGGCAAGAGAAAAAAGGTTACACTCAATAGTGATACTTTCTCGCGTATAGATGTTGGAACATTCAAGGTGAAAACTCCCGGATATATAAAGATGGATATTCGTGGTCTTAAAATAAATGAGGGTGAGAGCTTTGGTTCCGTAGCTGCTGTTATTGTTGGGGGCGAAATGCAAAATATAGCGTTTGTGGCACCCGATTTCAGCACCCACTTCGGACGTCGTGGCCCGTCTGTGCATTTAGGATATGTTCTCCCTAAAGAAGATGTGGAGTGGTTCTACAACGAAGTTATTGTTCCTGAGGAAGGCGATATACCCAGCAGTTATTATATGGCTTGTGGATTCAGTCAAGGCTACTTCGGAATGCAGAATAACAGCCCACACAAGAGAAGGGTATTATTCTCGGTGTGGAGTCCTTTTGAAACCGACAATCCTGCCGAGATACCTGATACTATGCGAGTGACACTAGTAAAAAAAGGTGAGAATACGATAATAAAAGATTTTGGAAATGAAGGTTCGGGTGGTCAAAGCTACATACACTATGATTGGAAGGCTGGCGAGCGTTGTCGTTTTCTTGTGGGGGTAAAACCTGATGGTAATGGTAATACTATTTATACAGCTTACTTTTTTGATAACAACAAGGGAGAATGGTCTCTTATCGCATCATTCCGTCGCCCTCAGACATCTACTTGGTACACAGGAGCGCATTCATTTCTTGAAAACTTTAATCCGGTAATGGGCTATATCAATCGAAAAGCATACTATACCAACCAATGGGCACGTACAACTGACGGCCGTTGGGTTCCTGTATCTAAAGCACGTTTCTCTTGTGATACGACGGGTGCCAAAGAGATGCGTCTCGACTATACAGGTGGCATAGAGGGAGACTGCTTCTTCCTTTCTATGGGAGGTTTTTTTGATGAGTATATGAAATCTGGAACCTATTTTGAGCGTAAAGGCAATGTGACCGAATCTCCTGATATTGATTTCTCGACACTCGAATAGAAATTCATAAAGCGACAAGTGCAGGCGAAGAGATAAAGAATAAGTGAAAATTCTTAATCTCTTCGCTTCTGCTTATTAATATAATTATGATGGTCTTCTTTGTTTGTGTAAAATTGAATTTTGCGACCATCTGAAGAGTGTCTTATACGAGCTATAAACAACCCTTAATGACCGCTCTGAAATAGCAACTATTATGGGATTGTTGCCTTTTTGCGAGTAATGGCTTTATTGCAATGTGCAATACTCCTTTGTATAGCTAAAGCTTCAGCCATCGCAAGCAACGCTCGTTTGCGTTGCCGTTGTAAATGTATGGGACTTTCATTAACTCATTTGCACATTACTTCTCCAATGCCGAGGAAGCCCATCATCTGCTGCTTGTGCGGGAACCGACGCATAAGCGAGTGCAAAATAAACTTGTTTGTTTTGCCGAGCGCAAAGGAGGAAAAGGAACTTAACTGAAGAAGAACCTGCGAACTGACGCACGAGTGAGCGCAAAAGAAACTTGTTTATTTTGCCGAGCGAGAAGGAGGAAAATAAAGTTAACTGAGCGTCTGAGTGCATACGGCCCATTGTAATCGCAGACAAAGGATATTATAGCTTTGGCACACAACTATTCGGATGTGACAGTAAATACACCGCAACAAGCAAACGGAATAATGATAATACCTAAAAAGGTTATCCTTGAAGTTATTTCTTTCTCCTCTTGTTTGCAGTCTGCGTCAAAGCAGATGCAGCAACAGACTTGACTTTTTTAGGTGTTTTTGGATTTTCAATAATTTAGACGCTAGAGTAGCGACTCTCGGTGAAGTTTTTTCGTTGTTACCCATAATTTGTGTTGTTTAAATATCAATACAAAAAGAATTAAAGGTAATCTTCCCTGATAAAACACCTAAAGGCTTTATCTCGGATACTATTATGGGTGTTGTTCTATCTACTACCACGATAAATGTAATAGGTCTTGGTGTTATCGTACTTAAAGGACATTTTGACAACAAGAAAAAAACAGAAGATTCGTTCACTCTATCCACAAAGCGATGCTGATGCCTTTGAGGGAACTGTTGGATGTGATGAGGTGTATATTGGTGGCAAGGAGAAGTGGAAACACAAATCTATGCGTACACCTCATACGCAAGGACGTTCTACCAAGACAAAGACTCCTGTCTTTGGCATGATGGAGAGAAGTGCCATTATCAATGCTAACGGTGAGATTGAAAACATTACGAATGTTCACGCTTTCGTTGTTGAGAATACCAACAAGGCAACTTTACAGCCAATCATTCAGCAGTTCGTTGTTGAGGGGTCAAGAGGCATTACTGATGAACTGAACGCTTATAACGGATTGAGTGAATTAGGATATATCTCAAATACAAACAATGCTTATTAAAATTTGATATTATTGTAATTCTTAATCTAAAAAAAATATCTATTTTTGGAATAATCTCATAATCCGCTAAGAATAAAAAGTTTATGCGGAAAGTTCAAGAACGAGGTAATGAGTTGGCAACTGTTCTGATTTCTACATACTTGCGTGATTTGCATTGATGTACAACTCATCTTGGAACAA
>JAZRLR010000012.1:0-72173 GCA_045646965.1 Bacteroidaceae bacterium | reverse complement strand
ATAGAAAGAGCTATAGTCCGGCCTTTAGAGAGGGGACATAGCAACTAAATATAAAACACAAAATTCATTTATACCTGGTAAGATTCGGAAAGGGCGAAGAGCGTCTATATTTTATTGGAAGAATAGCGAGGTGCTAGTAACCATTGAGGCTTTAGTCCCTTTGATGAACGTACCAAACTATTAAACCACCAAGCTACAGTTGAAGAGACTGCGGCAAGGTGGTTTGTTTTTTCTGCTAGCAATAATTATGGTTTTAGTAAATTTATTGGTGCAACATAAACACCATCCTCCCTTTTGTAAGCACCGCCTGTTGCTGTTAATACCATTAAGAAAGAAGGGCTTTTTTACAAAATCCTCTCCCGTTTTTTGTGCTCCAAAAACATTCACTAATAGACAAAGTGAACGTTTCGTTTATAATCAACCATTTACAAAAAAGCACGAAAAGAAAACATTCATTATTATTTACGAACCAATAAAACAGAACATTATGGGACTTAAATATTCAAAGACAACTGCGGACTATCTTGTGTGGTCCGATGCAATGAACCTTATTAGGAATTTAGCAAAAGACGGAAATTATAAAATCTCGCTTCTTGTGGCAATAGGCTGTTTCACAGGATTGAGAATTTCCGATATTCTTGCTCTCAGATGGAGGCAGATACTGAACACCGAAGAGTTTACCATAATCGAAAAGAAGACAGGCAAAACAAGAGTCATTCGCCTGAACCCTCAACTGCGGCAGCATATAACAGAGTGCTATAATCACATTGCCCCTACCGGCATTAGCGCACCGGTATTCCTTAGCCAGAAGGGAACAGTATTTTCCATTCAGAGGATAAATGTAATTCTGAAAGAGGCCAAGAAACGCTACCGGCTGAAGATAAAGAATTTTAGTTGCCACTCACTCCGCAAGACCTTTGGCCGACAGGTTTACACTATGAACGGCGAAAATAGCGAGCTTGCACTTGTCAAGTTGATGGAACTATTCAACCACAGCAGCGTTGTAATCACCAAACGCTATCTTGGACTGCGGCAAGAGGAGATACTTGAAACGTATAACTGCTTGAGTAAACTACTACACATAATAATCCCCAGGACTACCTAATTATGCAGGTGGTTCTGGGGAATTTTGTTTTTTATTGTGTTACAAAAACTCGCCAGCTGCCGTCTTTTTCGCAACGTTCAACATATCTTTTTACAATTAATTGGTCTAGGAGCTTTTGTATCGCAGTTATACTTATACCGGTTTCTTCTTTCATATCGGCGAGAGTAAGTGTCGGATAAGTTTGCATTGCGTGTAGTATCCTGGTGTAATTGGGCGTGCGGAAAGTTATTCGTTCTCCGTCGTACCACCACACATTCTCATCTTTCTCGCTTACAAACAAGACATCATTATAGACCTCTGTGGCTACAAGGTTGTTGAAGTACTTCATAAACGGACGTATATCTGTTATGCTAGCGTGAGCGCCATCACTCGGTAATGGGCCAACTTTTATGTCTGTTTGGTGCAACGCTTCCAAATACTCACTCTTTTTGCGACAACGAACAACAATCATTGGATAATCGTGACGAGCCAGAATAAAGTTCATCATCAATCGAGCGATACGGCCATTACCATCCTCAAATGGGTGAATGCGTATATAGCGGTAGTGAAAAAGTGCCGCCAATTCCACCGGTGAAAGTTTCCCTTCTTTTTCAGCAGCGTTATACCAATCTACCAAATCAGCCATATGGCTTGGAGTCTCCTCGGGTGAAGCATACTCAAAACGGTCACCATATCTTGTAATGACACTATTGGGTCGTGTCTTGTATTGACCAGCGTGTATCACATAGCTGGTTTGCACGCCGCCGGGCAGGTTGCGATATACAGTATAATCTTCGCGTAACAAAGTCTTGTGCAGGGTTCTTATGAAATTTTGAGTCAAAGGCATATCTTTGATGGCAGCCTCATCTGTCATCATTCGCAAGCCGACATTGCTTGCAGTCATCTCTTGCACATCACGAACATCGGCCTCTCCAATAACCTTGCCAAAGAGTAGCAGAATCTCAGTTTGTCCATATGTGAGTGTGTTGCCTTCAATGTGGTTGCTGTTGTAGTTAAAGTCAACAGTAAAGCGACGGCTAAGTCTATCCTTATCCTTCTCCGACAATGGTTGCAAATTCAGCCAAGCTGCCAATGCTTTTTTTATATTGAGATACTTCATATGAACTTATATTTATATTAAGCACTGCAAATATAATAAATGTTTTTCAAAAGGTTGTAATAGTACAACCTTTTTGCAGAGATAATCGAGTCTTTTCACATAATCCGCCTTGTTTTGTTGGTTATTTTCACATTTTTCCATATTTACGATTGAAACGAAAATTTATTAAAGATGGGGAATAACACTTTAGAAGAGCTGTGAAACTCTCTTTTTTTGCCCTCTGAAAAAGTTTCCATTTCCTTATAATTGAAGAAATAATATTCCAAAAGAGCATTGATTGTAAAAAAATGTATATATTTGCCTGTGCGAAAATAGGCTACACTCGCTGTGAAACTTTCAAATAAATTTGATTTTCGCTCGTTTGCACTATTTTTGCGATGTTAGTGGGGAGAAATCCACTGACGCAAGAAAGCATTTTGTTTTAAGTCCCAATTTGTAAATTCGCCAAAATTTAAGACCAAGGACCGGAGCAATCAATGCTCATTCTGTGTATATACCGTCTATGCGTGTTCTACGCATAGGCTATGTGTATATTCCACGGCGTGGGAATATTGTTTCTTCATAGTTCATTTGGTCAGGGCGTTTGGCGATGCCTACAAATTGATGGACGTAAGGCGACAAGTCTCACGTCTTTCTTGTTTTTATACTCTTTTATAAACAACCAAAGTTTGGAGACTTGAGTTGGCAGAAAAATTGATTATTATGGAAGAGAAACAAGGTCATAGCACCGATGAGGAGAAAAATATTTTTTATGAATATTTTTCAAAATTGCCGAAAAAGGAAGAAATCAAAGATATCCCAAGTCTAGAAGACTTAAACAAAGCATACAACGATTTTTGTAACGTCCACAATGAAATTTTAAATATAATTGAAACTGGCTTTAAAGATTATCAGAAAACTAATGAAAGCACATTGCGTAAATATAGGAAAATTAGAAATACATATTTACTTGTAGAAGAAAACAATTTTTCCACATATAAGCAAATGGCTTATGGTTGCCTCTTTAATTTCAAAAGATTCTTTAATCAATATGTATCTACCGACCAAAATGGTATTGGAAAAATTATAAAAATAATAGACAAAATAATAGGCGTTACTAACAATGAATTATCGTTTATTGCAGGTGGAGTAAAGTGTCTATGCAATATTTCAAATATTATAGAGTGGATATATGCTGTCATAAATAGTTTTCATCAAAATAATAATGAGTCTGTATTATTAAGTCTCGGTTGTCAAAAATTAGGTATTGATTGTTTTTCTTTTTTGCAGATTATAAAAACAGATATATCAAAGTGTAAATCTGCGTTAAAACCTAAATCAATTTTTAGGACCATTTATGAAGATATATTTCCATTAATAAAACTATTTAAATTACGTAAAATATCTAAAAGTATTTTACCACATAAAGAATTTGTTAAATATTTCATAATAGCTGATTGTGCTTATACAAAAACCGTGAAATTAAAAAATCACCCTAAGCAACAACTATTATCACAGGAAGGATGGTATTCTCCAAAACTAAAATATAAAATTGATAATAACAAGTTCTGTTTCAATAAAATGGTTTATGGAATAGTTGTGGACAATTATACCGATGAGATTGCAATAGGGTTTGGAGGAACAGATATATGCAATCGTCCATTAACTATTTTAATAGATTTGTCACAAACAGCAAATTTAAGTCCTGGATATATTTATGCAGTAGGACTTGTTGAACATATTAGAAATAATACTCCTGATAAAAATATAGTCGTGTGCGGGCATTCTTTGGGTGGAGGGCTTGCTCAATTTGCAACAGCTACACAAGATGACAGAGTAAAGGCCTTTTGTTATAATTCTGCTGGTTTGTTTAACGCATCATCTGAAAAGATTAAAAAATTTGGCGTTAATTTAAATAATATTTTTCATTATCGTTTGGAATGGGACTATGTGTCTTGTCTTGGGAAACTGCTGGGGTATGTTTACACTGCAAAAGCGACTTGTTTGATATGTTCAAATCATGGTAGAAAAGCCTTAAAAAAATCATTGGGATTATAATCTTAAACTTATATACTTATGAGAACAAACTTATTAAAAACTTTTTTTGTAGCGTTTTTATTAATAGTAGCGACTAACGTAAGTGCCTACAGCTTTTATACAGGCGGCATTTATTACGGTATCATCGATGCTACGGCAAAAACCGTGGCTGTTATCTACGACACTAGTGGTAGTGGGATTGGCAAAAGCTACAGTGGCACAGTTTCCATTCCATCTACTGTAACTTACGACGGAAGAACTTACAGTGTTATATGCATAGGTAATTATGCGTTCTCTGGTTGCTCCAGCCTCACAAGTGTAACAATCCCAAACAGCGTAACAAGTATAGAAAGCAGAGCGTTCGAGGGTAGCTCCAGCCTCATAAGTGTAACAATCCCAAATAGTGTAACAAGCATAGGAAAGTTTGCGTTCTATGGTTGCACCGGCCTCAAAGAGGTACATATAAGCGACCTTGCTGCTTGGTGTAATATTGATTTTAAGTCAACAAATACAAATTTTAACCTCTATTTAAATGGAGAGAAAGTAACCAACCTTGTTATTCCCAATGGTGTAACAAAAATTAAACCAGGCGCCTTCTCCGGTTGCTCCAACCTTACAAGCGTAACAATCCCTGCGAGCGTAACCAGCATCGGTGAATATGCGTTCAGAGGGTGTAGCAGCCTCACAAGCGTTGCAATCCCAAGCAGTGTTAAAAGCATTGGAGATTATGCTTTTAAAGAGACATCATTATCGGAATTGGTTGTTTTATCATCAACGCCACCAAGTATCAGTGAAAATGCTTTCAGCAATACTTCTAATATCACTTTATACATTCCTTATGGTTCATCAACTGCTTATAAATTGGCTACAGCTTGGAGTAAATTCGCAAATTATGTAGAGTTCAATCAACCAAACAATCCCGCACATCAACCTGTTAAATTATATATGCCAGATATAATAGGTGCTATTTCTCGTTGGGAGTATAGTAGAGACGGCGGAGCAAGTTGGACAAATATTGAATGTGAGGAGTATTGTTACACAGAAACAGACCCTGAACGAGGTGAAGTGCTCTATCGTGTGTTAAAAGCAGATGGCACATATAGCAATATACTGACAATAAATTATTACGACCCTGTTCCTGAAGTTATTGCTACGGCACCTGCGAATGAAACAAAAACTGTTGATGAAAGTGTAACATTCACTCTTAATGTGCTAGATGATGGATACACTTATCAATGGATGCATAATGATAATGCCATAGAAGGTGCAACAAACAATACATACTCTATATCTGCAATTAAGATGAAAGACGCAGGAAAATACTATTGTGTAGTAAGCAACCCTGTAAGTAGTATAAATTCAAGCACGTCTACAATCGTTGTCAGCAAGTGCCCTCAAGTTATTACTTTCCCGGAAATTGAAACAAAAACATACGGCGATTTACCATTTACGCTTCCGACAACAACGGATAAAGGGCTGACAATAAACTATCAGAGTACAAACAGCAATGTTGCAACTATAGATGGTAACATTGTGACTATTAAAGAACCTGGAGAAACGAATATCATTGCGACACAATCTGGAAATGATGACTATCTAGAGGCTTCTTATGTCTCCCGTAAACTTATTGTAAAAAAGATTTCGCAGACAATAATTTTTGATGAGTTGCAAGATAGAACATACGAAGACCTACCTTTTACATTGCCTGCAACAACAGATAAAGGTCTAAGCATAAGCTATCAGAGTACAAATACCAATGTTGCTACAATTGAAGGCAATACGGTTACAATTGTGGGAGCCGGTACTACGGATATTATAGCCAATCAGCAAGGTGATGAGCATCATTATGCTGCGGCACCTGTATCTCGTAGCTTCACGGTTAATCGTCAAGCACAATCGATAACATTTAATCCGTTTGGCAATGTTGTGTATGGAGATGCTCAAATAGAACTCAATCAATTTACAAATAAAAACCTTAAAATTACATATATATCAAGTAATACAGATGTCGCAACTGTTGATGGCAATATAATAACAATTGTAAAACCAGGAGTAACCACGATTAAAGCAACTCAAAATGGTAACAAGAATTATTCGTCGGCCCAAAGTATAGAGCGAACCTTAATTGTGAATAAGGCAGAACAAAAAATAGAATGGTATGAACTCGCTACAAAGAATTATGGTGACGAAGACTTTGCGTTACCCAAAACCACCGACAAGGGGCTTTCTATAAGTTATACAAGTGATAATGAAAGAGTAGCCACAATTAATGGTAATATTGTAAGTATAAAGAATGCGGGTGTTGCAAATATTACCGCGACTCAAAGTGGCGATGATTATTATAATGCCGCAACATCTGTTACACAAACATTAACTGTATCAAAAATAGCACAAGTAATAACATTTAATGAACTGCCTGTAGTTACTTTTGGAGACGAATCAATAGAATTAAATGCAATAGTAAGTTCATCAAAAGAGGTCTTTTTTGAGAGTTCAGACGAGGCTGTTGCAACAATATCCGGTAATATCCTTACAATAGTTGGCAGTGGTAGTTGCATCATTACAGCATCTTGTGCTGGCGATAATAATTATTACACGGCAACTCCTGTAGAAAGGGAACTTGTTGTAAATAAAGCAAAACAAATAATTAAAATTTTACCTATTGAAGAAAAAACATACGGCGATGAACCTTTTGAATTTGAAATTGTAACAAATAACAATCAGCCAGTGATTTTGACATCTTCAAATGCCTCAGTTTTAACTATCAATGGAAGAACCGCAACGATAAGAGGCGCTGGTGAAGTCACAATAACTGCGTTACAAAAAGGTTCAACAAACTATGAAAAGGCTGAGACACAGACGAATGTCGTAATTAATAAAGCGACTTTGACAGCAAAAACATTTAATGCAACACGTTTGTATGGTGATAAAAACCCCCAATTTAATATCGCATTTTCCGGATTTGTAAACGACGAGACAAAAGAAGACTTGGATGTTATTCCCGTAGCTATTAGTTCTGCAACAGAATTAAGCAACGTGGGAGAATATGATATAACAATAAACCGTGTCGTAGATAAGAATTATGTTTTTGATATTAAGAATGCTAAATTGACAATTGAAAAGGCTCTAATAACAGTAGAGCCAAGTAATATGTCGAAAACATATGGTGAAAAAAATCCTATTATTCCAATTACCTATAATGGTTTTAAGAACAACGATAATGAGAATGTTTTATTAAGTAAAGCAGTTGCATTTACCAAAGCCAAAACAATGAGCAATGTTGGTGAATACATTATAACAGTCGAAGGCGCTAATGCAATTAACTATGACTTTGAATATAAGGAAGGTTTTTTAATTATTCAAAAAGCACCGTTGACTGTGTCTGTTGAAGATGTAGAAAGTGTATATGGTGCAGAACATAAACATCAAATAAAATATGAGGGCTTCAAAGGCAACGACGATATAAGCATTCTTGATGTTGTTCCTAATATTGTATGTGATGTAAATCAAAAAACACCAGCAGGAACTTATAAAATGGCCGTAACGGGTGGTGAAGATAATAATTATGATATTATTTATTCTTACGATGATGGTCGTAATTATGCTATTGTTAATATAGAAAAAGCTCCGCTTGTTATAACTGCTGAAGATAAGAGCATAAATTATATGGAGGCTGTCCCTCAATTTACAATGTCGTATGATGGTTTTGTAAATAATGAAGGTGAAAGCGTTCTTGATGAATTACCACAAATAATTTGTGATGCCACAGGTGAAACATTGCCAGGGACTTATGAAATAATTTTAGATGGTGGATATGACAATAATTATGAATATATATTAGTCAATGGTCATATAACAATAGTTGATACAACTAGCATAAATGCCATAGAATTAGATCTTGAAGAAAACGCGGTGTACAATCTAAATGGTATGCGGATTACAGATATAGAGAATCTTACTCGTGGTATTTATATTATTAACGGCAAAAAGGTTTTTATAAAGTAAGAACACTTAATATTTATCTCAAAAAGCGATGCAAGACTAACTCTCTTGTATCGTTTTTTTATTTGTATATATTCTCGCCCAAATCGACAAAACGCAGTCCAATTCCGCCCAAACCCTAATAGATGTATTAAAACACATAATGTTAATAAAGAATCTATACAACCTATTTTGTGGTTCAGAATTGCAGAAAGGGCGCTTGGATAGTAGTATTACTCCAAGTGAAATCGTTGAAAAAGAGAATACAGCAGTGATTATACCGAGACAATTCAAAGACGATGTAGAGCGACTCTGTAACTATTGTGGAGTCGAGTTGAAAAGTGGACTCTGCATCGAAATTGAATTGAGTGAGTTGCTGGAGAAGATAATATTTTTATATTATCCCCCCAACTTTTGCAGGTGAGCCGATAAATCCCTTCTATATTTTTGGAGGGAGTGAAATCAATTCGCGTTGTAAATCAGGCTAAACGCACATAAAAACAGAAAAGGCTTCACAATTTCTTGTAAAGCCTTTTTCCGTCGGGATGACTGGATTCGAACCAGCGACCACACGCCCCCCAGACGCGTACTCTAACCGGACTGAGCTACATCCCGTGACATTATTATGTCTGTTTGCGAGTGCAAAGGTACTACTTTTTTACTAATATGCAACTATCTTTCGAAAAAAATATCGATATTTTTTAAAATTCTTCATAAAGCAGGCCACAAGGGGCTCAAAAGAGGGTTATTCTGCCATTTTTTGTACCTGCTGCATCACGCGAAGCCAGTTACCGCCCCATATTTTTTCTATTTCGGGCTCGGCAAAGCCTCGGCGCAACAGTTCGCGTGTGACATTGCGCAGCTGTGAGGCGTCGCTGCAACCTGCCACTTTGCCGTCGCCGTCGAAGTCGGTACCTATGCCGACGTGGTCGATGCCCGCCACCTCTATGGCGTGACACAGATGGCGCATAAAATCATCGAGGGTAGCTTCGCCCTCTTCGCGCAGAAAACCGCCGTACATAGTCACCTGCACCACTCCGCCTTTGGCTGCGAGGGCACGCATCTGCTCGTCGGTGAGGTTACGGGGGTGGTTGCACAGCGCGCGGCACGACGAGTGTGAGCACACAACGGGGTGCAGGCTGCACTCGAGTGTGTCGTAGAAGGTACTCTCGGCAGCGTGGGAGAGGTCGATGAGCATACCCACGCGGTTCATCTCACGCACCACCTCGCGGCCATAGGACGAGAGGCCGCTGTGCTCGCTGCCCCCCTTTGCCGAGTCGCATATATCGTTGTCGCCATTGTGACAGAGCGTCATATAGACCACTCCGCGACGGCGGTAGCGCTCTACATTTGAAATATCCTTGCCTATGGCATACCCGTTCTCAATGCCGAGCATTATAACTTTTTTACCGCGGCGCTTTATTTCGGCCACGGCGCAAGGGTTGTCGGTAATTTCCACAAAGGGGGCGTTCTTTTCCACGCGTTCCTCTATGCCGCGCAGCAGGCCGTCGGCCTTGGCTGTGGCTGCCGCGAGTGAGGCGTCGTCACGCGCCTCCTGTCTTATATAAGCGACCATTGTGACGGCGTCGAGGAGGCCTTCGTGCATCTTGTGCAAATCGACAAGTGCCACCTGCGAACGCTCCTCGAGTTTGTATCCTGTGCCGAAGAGCATAGGCGTGTCGCAGTGAGAGTCCAAAGAGAGGATGCGGCGGTGAATATCCCCCGTGGCGCGATAGAGCGCAGCCTCCTCCACAAGCCACGAGAAGAGCGGCAGCATACAGCGATTTCCCTCTTTGAGAATAAATGTCTCGGGGTGCCACTGCACGCCTATTATGGGACGCCCGTCGATGGCCTCAATAGCCTCAATTACACCGTCGGGCGAGGTAGCTGTCACCTTGAAGCCCTGCGGCACGCGGTTCACCGCCTGGTGATGAAATGTATTTACAAAGAGCCTCTCGCTACCGAAGATGCAGGCAAGACGGCTCTCCTTTTCTAAATTTACCCAATGGGTAGCCACGCCGCGCTCCTCGCTCTGGTCGTGGTTGAGCAGCCCGTCGCCAAGAGCCGCATATATATCCTGATGTACCGAGCCTCCCAATGCTGCGGCAAGTGTCTGCACACCGCGGCAGATGCCCAGGATGGGCAGCCCTCTGTTACACGCAAGCAGCGCAAGCATAAGTTCCTGCTCGTCACGCGCGGGGTTTATGGTGTGCAGAAGATTGTAGTCGGGCTCTTCGCCCATATATCGGGGGTCGATGTCGGCACCGCCCGACAGCACAACGGCGTCAAGGCAGGAGAGCGTCTCGAGGAGCGCTTCGCGACAGGGATAGGGAGGAATTATCACAGGCACACCGCCCGCCTCAAGCACCGAGCGGTAGTAGCCCTCGGCAAGAGTGGCAAGGCGTTCGTCGGAAAAGTTGGCTGTTATGCCTATCACGGGACGGGGCAGCCCCGCGGGATATTTTGCGTGCAACGCCGCATAGTCGGCGTGCAGATTAAATTTATCGTTCATAGGTTGCAGATAAGTTTCTGCGCGAAGATAGTAAATAAAAATCGAGTTTCTTTCACCGGGAGCGATTCTCTTTCTCATTTGCCTGCACAAAAATAGCGAGGGCCGCCTGTGGCAGCCCTCGCTATTTCTTATTCCGAAAGAATTTACTCCATCGGCATATTGCGTTTTATGCTATTGTCGAGCACAATCATTGTTTCGGTGCTCACGACACCGGGAATATCCTGCACCGAGCCGTTGAGCAGCTGCATAAGATGCTCGTTGTCGTTGGCATACATCTTCACGAGAATAGAGTAAGGGCCCGTGGTATAGCAGCACTCCACCACCTCGGGGATGGCACGCAAGCGCTCAACCACCGAACGATACATAGAGCCTTTCTCGAGACGTATACCTATATAAGTACAGGTCTTATACCCCAAACGACGCACATCAATCTCGTAGCTCGAGCCGGAGATTATACCCATATCTATGAGGTGCTGCACGCGCAGGTGTATGGCCGCACGCGACACTCCACACAGTTCCGCCACGTTGCGGAAGGGAATGCGGGCATCCTTTGATATTATGCTCAAAATCTTAAGGTCAAGGTTATCAACCTTGCATTCCAGAGTCTTCATATTCGATGCTTTTTATTTGCGTTTCTCAACCTTCACAATCTCCAGGTCAAAGACAAGGGCGCTGTACGAGGGTATAACCTCTGAACCGCGTGCACCATAGGCAAGCTCCCAGGGGATGTATATGGTGCATCGTGTGCCCTCGGGGAAGGTGGTGAGAGCCTCGGCAAAGCCGGGGATTACGCCCTGCACGGGGAACTGCACCGCTTCACCTGCCGACGAGTCGAACATACGGCCATCGACAAAGGTTCCCTTGTAGATGCAAGAGACTATGTCGCCGGGGGCTGCCACTGCTCCTTTACCCTCTACATCCATTTTGTACTGAAGACCGCTGGGGAGAACGGTCACATTCTCGCGACGCGCGTTGCGCTGCATAAACATCTCACTCTCTTTGCGATAGCGGCACTGCTTGTAGTAATCGGCCGCATCCTCGGGCTGCAGCACCTTGTACTTGCCGCAGACTGCGCTCACAAGTCCCTCGAGAAAGAGGCGCGAGTCGAGCTTATAGCTCTCATCGACCTCGGACACCATTTTATCGGCCTCCTGAAGCATATCCATAGCCGCGGCGCCAAGGCTCAAACCATAGGCATAGGCTCTCGACTCGGGGGTGATATTCACGGGAAAAGAGGCACGCACACCTGCGATGAAATTGCTTATCGTGGCAGAGTCGATACCCATCTCCTCATAGACCATATAGTGCAGATGATTCGAAGCAAACATACCCACAGAGTAAGAGAGAGAGTCGTTGGCGTCGTTGAGCACCACATTCTTGCAGATATCATCATCGGCACACGACACGCAGGCCAAAGCCGCGGCACACACCCACGAAATAACCTTTTTCATCTTAAAAATGTATTAAAGCACTTTAATGAGCTCGACGTCGAAAATCAATGCACTGTAGGGAGGAATCATCTCACCTGCGCCGTTGGCACCGTAGGCCATATCCTGGGGGATATAGAGTCTCCACTTTGCACCCTCCTGCATAAGCTGAAGAGCCTCAACCCAGCCGCGGATAACCTGATTAACGCCAAACACTGCGGGCTCGCCACGACGAATAGAACTGTCGAACACAGTGCCGTCGATGAGAGTACCCTCGTAGTGACACTGCACACGGTCGGTGGCAGCAGGTTTTTTACCTGTACCCTCAGTGATTACCTCGTACTGCAAGCCGCTGGGGAGAGTTACAACACCCTCTTTATCTTTATTGGCAGCGAGGAAAGCCTCACCCTCTGATTTCACCTTTGCATAAGCCTCCTCGGCAAGTTTCTGGAAGTGCTCGTTCACCACCTTCTGCGCCTCGGCGTGTGTCATTTCGGTTTTCTCGCCTGCGAGAACTGCCGTAATTCCGCCCACAAAGCTCTCGATATCAATTCCTTTCACACCCATAGAGAGAAGGTTCTGTCCGATACCCATTCCCAATCCATAACCAAATTTGTCCATCTTTTTATTCTTTTTATAGTTAATATTCTGACATTTTGCCAACAGCGCCATTTTGACACCACGGCTCAAAACAGGGCGAAGATACAACATATTATTTACAATTTGCAAGAGAAAGAGCAAAATTTAGCCACACAGAGCATAACAAACGCGCAAAACAGGGAGGGGCTATCATACACGGCGTTAGCAATTTGTCAAAAAACCATACACCGCAAATAGCGACGCCGCAAATATCAAATTTCGGGTGATTTATGCGTCAATATTTTGAATTGCGCACTCTTTACGCTAAATTTGCAATATTAAAACCGAAAGACAATGAACGGAACCATAGCGCTTATAGCAATATTTGTTTTATTGATTGCAGGCTTCTACCTGCTCAACCGTTTCTATCGCAACAGAACAATCACCGAAGAGCACCACGACCACGATGGCGACGACGGCGTGTGCTGCGGCCGTCACAGCAACTGCTCAAAAGGATACGACACCGAGAACCTCTATTTCGACGACGAGGAGCTCGACGTCCACAAAGGAAAGAAACAGCAGGACTACACCGAGAGCGACATCGAGGAGTTTCGCAACGTGCTCTACACAATGAACACCGACGAGGTGGACACCTGGGCCAAATGCCTCGAAACGCGCGGCATTGAGATTCCGCAGGAAATAAAAGACGAAATTCTGCTGATGCTGCAATAAATGGCACTTTCTTCAGTTATATAGTATTATATAGCAAACAAACACACGGTGGAACGATACATACAGACACTTGCAATTTTAATGGCTGTCGTGACAATATTTGGCTGTGCAAGCCGAAAAAAGAACACGGCAGCCACACGTATGTATCACTCCATCACAGCCCGATATAACACCTTTTACAACGGCAACGTAGCATACGGCGAGGGTAAGAAAAGCCAGATAAACGGTCACAAAGACAACTACCTCGAGACACTTCCCCTTCTCATAAACAGCAACGAAATGACAAAGGGAATGGGAAATAACAGCTACGACCGTGCCATAGAGAAGGCGCAAAAGGCAATCAAGAACCACAGCATAAAGAAAAAGCCCAAGCGCGAGCAGGGCAAGAAGTTGAGCGAGAAGAAAAAGCTCTTCTATCAGCAGAAAGAGTTCAACCCCTTTCTGTGGCGCGCCTGGCTGCTTATGGCCGATTCTTATTTCAACAAAGGAGAGTTCACCGAGGCCGCCGGAACATACATCTACATATCGCGTCTCTATGAAAACAACCCCGGGATTGTGGCACAGGCACGCATAGGGCTCTCCAAATGCTACACACAGCTCGACTGGCTCTACGAGAGCGAGGAGCTGCTGCAACGCATAAAGCGCGACAGCCTGCCGCAGTCGCTCGAGAGTGAGTATGCCCACGCAAAGGCCGCCCTTATGCTGAAGCAGTCGCGATATGCCGAGGCGATACCACATATAGAGAAGGCGCTCAACCGCAAAGAGGCCTCCACGCTCGACAAGGCACGCGAGCTGTATCTCCTGGGGCAGCTCTACAAGAAAGCGGGCAACGACAAGGCTGCATTCAAGAGTTTCGACAAGGTAATTGCAAAGAACCCGCCCTACGAGCTGGAGTTTAACGCACGCATACGTCAGACCGAGAGCCTCACCAACGAGAAGAAGAAAAGCATTCTGCGCAAGCTCAACAAAATGGCGCGCGACTCAAAGAACAAAAGCTATCTCTCACAGATATACTATGCGATAGGAAATATACACCTCAACGACAAAGACACCGTCACCGCCACAAAGACCTACGAGAAGGGAATACTCGAGGGAGCGGCCAACGGATACGGCACGGGTATGCTTCACCTGTCGCTTGCAAAGATTTACTGGGAGAAAGAGAAATTCTCCAATTCCAAGAAAAACTACGACAAGGCAGCTCTTATGCTCGGCGCCGAAACACCCGAGAGAGAGACAATTGAATTCCGCAGCAAAGTGCTGCAGGATGTGGTGACACACACCGACGTAGTAGAAAAACAGAGCGAGCTCCTCTACTGGAGCACCCTCACTCCCGAAGAGCTCAACCCCATCATCGACGAGCTCATAAAAGAGGCCAAGGAGAAAGAGAAGCAGGAAAAGGAAGCCGAGAAAAAGAAAAAAAACAGCACCGAGGGCAACACCCTCGCCAAGGCGAGCGCCGCAGCCGAGGCAGCCGTGGCACAGCCCGGTGACGAGAAGAAATGGTACTTCTACAACCGCGCTATGGTGGCACAAGGTATAAACGCATTCTCCAAGGCGTGGGACAAACGCGAGCTGAAAGACTATTGGCGCTTGAGCAACGGCGTCACATTGAGCAGCGACAGCGACACCATAGCCACAGAGAGCGACGAACTGCCCGGCGACACCATAGCTTTTGAAGGCGCAGGTACCGACAGCATTCCGGGCGACAGCACAAACGTAGCGGGCGGAAAGATAAAGAAAACAGCCCTCTTCGGGAAGAAAGGACAGAAGAACGGCGAAGCGGCGTCGCCCACCACACGCGAATACTACACAAACCAGATACCCGTAACCGACGAAGAGAAACAGCAGGCACACAATGCCCTATGCAACGCACTCTTCGACGCGGGCGTGGCCTTCAAAGACAAGGCAGGCGAGAAAAACCTCGCAATAAAATACCTTGAAAAGGTGGTTACAGACTATCCCGAGTTTGAAAAAATGGCCGAGGCCTACTATCACCTCTTTCTCGCCTGCTCGCGTTGGGACGAGAGCGAGAAAGCAGAGCTCTACCGCGACAAACTCATCGCCGAATACCCCGACAATGAGCTCACCACACGCATACAGCAACCCGACTTCTTTGAGACGGCAGCGGCACGCAGGCACAACGAAGACTCCATCTACGTTAAAGCATACGCCCACTACCGCAACAAAGAATACGAAGCCGTGGAGCAGGAGAACGCCACCGCCGCCGAGAGATACCCCACAGGCAGCCACCGCGCACGATTCCTTTTCATAGACGCTATGGCAAAGCTCTATGGCGACAAACAGCAGGAGGCCGTGGAGGCGATAGAAAAACTTGTGAAAGAATTCCCCGCCGACAGCATAAGCCGCATTGCGCAAGAGATAGGCACGGGAATACGCGAGGGACGCCTGCTGCACAGCGGCATCTCACTCTCTATCTGGGACAGAAAGAGCGACGGCACCATAACAACCGGAGGTGACTCCGTGCCAGCTTTCAGCACAAACCGCAACGAGCCCTACTGCTTTATACTTGCCTACCCCAAGGATTCTGTCGATGAGAAACGCCTGCTCTTTGAGGTGGCGCGACACAACTTCTCGCGCTATATGGTGCGTAACTTCACAATGGAGTTCAGGGAGCTCTCGTTCATTGCCCTGCTGCAGGTGAGCGAGTTCCTCAACTTCGACGAGGCGTTCGTCTATCGCAAGCGTCTCTACGAGAACGGCGAGGCCGCAAAGGCGATAGAAGGTATAAACACCTATATAATATCAAAATCGAACCTTGAATTGTTATTGCAGTATTACAGCTTCGCCGACTACGGCAAATTCTACGAGGAGCACCTGCTCGATATCCCCGATATTGACGGACGCACCATAGACGAGCCCGACTACAACGACGAAGAGAGCGATGACAAAAACTAAAACAAGAAGAAAATATGGCATACAGACTCCTGTGGGCAGACGACGAGATAGAGCTTTTGAGCGCCCACATAATATTTCTGCAATCGAAGGACTATGAGGTGACAAAGGTCACCAACGGCCCCGACGCAATTGAGGCGTGCAGGCGCGAAGCCTTCGACCTCATTCTGCTCGACGAGAATATGCCCGGCCTCTCGGGCCTCGAGACGCTCGTGCAGATAAAGGAGATAACCCCCACGACCCCCGTGGTTATGGTAACCAAGAGCGAGGAGGAGGATATTATGGAGCAGGCCATCGGCTCCAAGATTGCCGACTACCTTATAAAGCCCGTAAACCCGAGCCAAATACTGCTCACGCTCAAGAAGAACATCCACAAGAAAGAGATTGTGGCAGAAAAGGCGGGCTCGGCCTACCAGCAGAACTTCGGCAAGTTGAGCCTGCAGATAGGCGATGCACGCACCATAGAAGAGTGGATGGAGGTATATCGCAGAATTGTCTTCTGGGAACTGGAGCTCGAGAGCGCCGATAACCAGATGCACGAGATGCTCAAGGCGCAAAAAGAGGAGGCCGACAATATGTTTGCACGCTTCGTAAAGAAGAACTACCTCACCTGGCTGTCGGGCGAGAGAGAGGGACGTCCTATGATGAGCCACGACATTTTCCGTGAGCGCATCTTCCCGCTACTCGACAAGAAAGAGAAGGTATTCCTCATCCTCATAGACAATTTCCGATATGACCAGTGGCGCGTGCTTGCCGACGAGATAGGAGACCTTTTCAACATAGAAGAGGAGCTCTACACAAGCATTCTGCCCACGGCCACGCAGTATGCCCGCAACGCAATATTTTCGGGCCTGCTGCCCCTGCGCATAAAAGAGATGTTTCCCCATCTGTGGGTAGACGAAGAGGAAGAGGAGGGCAAGAACCTCAACGAGGAGGCACTCATAGAGACACAGATTGCGCGCTACCGTCGCAAAGATAGTTTCTCGTACAACAAAGTGCTCACTTCGACCGCCGCCGAGAAGTATCTCGACGGTATGCACAACCTTGCCAAGAACGACCTGAACATACTTGTGATAAACTTCATAGATATGCTCTCGCACGCCCGCACCGAGTCACTTATGGTGCGCGAGCTTGCATCGAGCGAGGCCGCCTACCGCTCAATCACGCTGTCGTGGATACGCCATTCGGCCATAAAAAGGCTCTTCAAGGAGCTTGCCGAGGAAGACTACACCGTGATTATCACAACCGACCACGGCAGCATACAGGTGGACAACGCAGTCAAGATTATAGGCGACCGCAACACAAACACCAACCTGCGTTACAAGCTGGGAAAAGCACTCAACTGCAACAGCAAAGACATTTTCGAGATAAAAGAACCGGCAAAAGCCTTTCTGCCGCAGCCCAATATAAGCACAAGCTATATATTTGCCACGGGAAACGACTTCTTTGCCTATCCCAACAACTACAACCACTATGTGCAGTACTACAAAGATACCTTTCAGCACGGTGGAATATCGCTTGAGGAGATGCTCATACCCATAATAAAACTGAAACCCAAAGGAAACTGAATATGGCAGAACAACAGATAAAGATAAACAGCCTCGAAGAGTATCCCGCCGCAGCGCGCACCTTCATTGAGGCGATGGCAGGTAACCGCATATTTGCCTTCTACGGCAATATGGGAACGGGCAAGACCACACTCATAAAAAGCATCTGCGAGGAGATGGGCGTTCAGGACACCATAAACTCCCCCACCTTCGCCATTGTAAACGAATATGAGGACGCCGAAAGCCGCACCATCTACCACTTCGACTTCTATCGCATAAAATCGCTTGCCGAGGTCTACAATATGGGATACGAAGAGTATCTCTACAGCGACGCCATCTGCTTCATCGAGTGGCCCGAGCTCATCGAGGAGCTGCTGCCCGAGGAGGCCGTGAAGGTGGAGATTACCGAGCAGAGCGACGGCACACGCCTTGTAAATATCAAAAGAGAGAATTAATATTTGCAACGGCAGATAAGACTTACAGATTTTTTGGTTAATTTTGCCCTACCAACAAAAAACATTATGAAGATAAACGCAAACGCATCGGGAACAAGAACCATTGAGGTGACAGAAGAGCAGCTGTCTCTGATAAAGAAATACTCTCTTCTCGACAGAATAACAAACAGCCTGGGCATCGCCGACGAGGAGTCTCTGGCAAAGCTGCGCCTCACGGTGCGCTCTCTCATTGCATCGCAGGAGATGGACGCCAAGGAGTTGCTCGAACTGTGCCCCGTGCTATATGACGAGAATATGAAAGCCCTCGGGCTCAATAACCTTATGGAGTGCTACAACGGCTGGCTTGCAAGCCTTGCCAAGGAGACACCCGCAACAAAAGAGAATGAGTGAACGCAAAGTGAGCGACTGGCTGCCCACCACCCGCAAAGAGGCAGAGATGCGCGGGTGGAGCGAAATGGATGTGGTCCTATTCAGCGGTGACGCATATATAGACCACCCCTCGTTTGGTGCAGCCGTCATAGGACGACTACTGGAAGCCGAGGGACTGCGCGTGGCCATAGTGCCGCAGCCCAACTGGCAGGACGACCTGCGCGATTTCAAGAAGATGGGACGCCCGCGTCTCTTCTTTGGCATATCGGCAGGCTGTATGGACTCTATGGTGAACAAATACACCGCCGCAAAGAGATTCCGCTCCGAAGATGCCTATTCGCCCAACGGCAAGCACAGTATGCGCCCCGAATATGCCACCACGGTCTATTCCACCGCACTCAAAAAACTATTCCCCGACTCGGCAGTTGTGATAGGAGGAATTGAGGCCTCTATGCGTCGTTTCACACACTACGACTACTGGCAGGACTGCCTCAAGAAGAGCATCCTCATCGACAGCCGTGCCGACGTGCTTGTCTACGGTATGGGCGAGCAGCCTATGCTTGCCCTGGCCAACGCAATGAAAGAGCGATTGGAGGCACGACAGGGAGAATATATCACAGCAGACGAGGCACGAGAAATCACAAAAGAGATAAGACAGACAGGATACCTCACCCGCAAACAGGATATCACAAGCGGTGAGAACGACAAACAGCTCGCCTCGCACAACGACTGCCTGAAAAACAAAGAGAAACAGGCGGCCAACTTCCTTGCGATAGAGAAAGAATCGAACAAAGTAAATGCAAAGAGGCTCATACAGGAGTATGACGAAGGCATTGTGGTAATAAACCCTCCCTTCCCCACGATGACCACCGAACAGCTCGACCACAGTTTCGACCTCCCCTACACACGCCTGCCCCACCCCAAATACAACGGCAAGCGCATCCCCGCATATGATATGATAAAATTCTCGGTGAACATACACCGCGGATGTTTCGGCGGCTGCGCCTTCTGCACAATATCGGCACACCAAGGAAAATTCATAGTAAACCGCAGCACCGAGAGTATTCTGCGCGAAATAAAGGCCATAGCAGCCCTGCCCGACTTCAAGGGCTACCTATCGGACCTCGGAGGCCCCTCTGCCAATATGTATATGATGCGAGGCAAGAAGAGCGAGCTCTGCAGCAAGTGCTCACGCCCCTCGTGCATACAGCCCAAGATATGCCCCAACCTTAACATAGACCACACCCCCCTGCTCGAGCTCTACAAAAAGGTAGACGCTATGCCCGAGATTAAAAAGAGCTTCATAGGCAGCGGAGTGCGATACGATATGCTGCTGCACCGCACAGGAGACAAGGCAATGGACGAGGCCACAGACCGCTACACCGAAGAGCTCATACGCAACCACGTGAGCGGACGCCTGAAAGTGGCTCCAGAGCACACCAACGATGCAGTGCTGCGCCTTATGCGCAAGCCCCCGTTTGCACAGTTCCACCGTTTCAAGAAGATATTCGACACGATAAACAGCCGATACAACCTGAAACAGCAGATAATACCCTATTTCATCAGCAGCCACCCCGGCAGCACCATAGAGAGTATGGCCGAGCTCGCGGCAGAGACAAAGCAACTGAATTTCCATCTTGAGCAGGTGCAGGACTTCACTCCCACACCTATGACAATGGCCACAGAGATGTACTACACGGGCATAAACCCCGAGACAGGCGAGAAGGTGTATGTGGCACGCTCTATGCGCGACAAAGAGGCACAGAGGAAGTTCTTCTTCTGGTACAAGCCCGAGGAACGCCGTAATATAACAGAGTCCCTGCGCCGTATGGGGCGCAAGGACCTGCTCAAAAAGTTAGGGCTTTAAGAGGTTACTCCTCAACGGGAGCAAACTCCTCTTTGGTTACACCGCACAAGGGACACACCCAATCCTCGGGGAGGTTCTCAAACGCTGTACCGGGCTCTATACCTGCTTCGGGGTCGCCAATTTCGGGATTATATTCCCACTGGCACACTGTGCAATAATACTTTTTCATAACATCTCTTTTTATAGGGGTTTAACAATTGTACACACTGTTTTGTTCACTGCTTCAACCAATTTGAGGCAGATACTCCTCTATGAAGCGGCGCATACCCTGCGAGGCGCCCTCGCGTATGTGTGTGACATCGCGGCGTGTCACCAGCACATCGTTGGGGTCTATCAAAAAAATGGGAACTCCCACAGGGACATAGTTGAGCAACCCTGCTGCGGGATATACATTGAGCGAAGTGCCAATTATCAGAAACGCATCTACGTCTCTCAATGCAGCCACGGCTTCCTCAATCATAGGCACGGCCTCGCCAAACCACACAATGAAAGGACGCAGCTGCGAGCCGTCGTCGGCCAGGTCGCCCATCTTTATCGTAGGTGACGAGGGTGAGAGGGTGCGCACATAAGCCTCGTTATTCGGCTCACGCGACGAGCACACCTTCATAAGCTCGCCGTGCAGGTGCATAACTTGTGAGGAGCCCGCACGCTCGTGCAAATTATCGACATTCTGTGTTATAACAATCACGTCGTAATCTCTCTCGAGAGAGGCCACAAGGCGGTGTCCTTCGTTGGGCTGCACTTCGAAAAGCTGTGCCCTGCGTTTGTTATAGAACTCGAGCACAAGCGAGGGGTTGCTTGCAAAGCCTTCGGGCGTAGCCACCTGCTCCACGGGATACTCGTCCCACAAGCCGCCACCACCTCTAAAGGTCGATATACCACTTTCGGCGCTCATTCCTGCGCCTGTGAGAATTACAATCTTTTTCATAAGCTATAGATTTAAACAGAATCGGGAGAGGTGCATACCTCTCCCGATTCATTGATTATATTTCCGAAATATTACTCCTTAACGGGCATATAATTGTCGGGGAGGGGGATATACCAGTTTGCTTTATTGAGCAACTTGGCACGGAGCGTAGCGTCGAGGTCGCCGTTACGTTTGGCAACGCGGTCGGCAAGGAACTCGGGCTTGCCGAGAGAGATTGCCATACGCACGAGGTCGCCAAAGCGGTGGCCTTCCCACGCCATCTCGAGAGCCATCTCGTCGATGAGCTTGTCGTACATATAATCGACACGCATATCGTCGGTTACATCGTAAGAGGGAACGACAACCTCTGTCGCTTTATCCTTGTATTTTACGTTACCGCGTGCGTCGGTCTCATACATATCGTTCAAGGCTGCATCCTCGAGGTTCTTCACAGCAACTGTGGGCACCTGCAAGATGTATCCGTTCTCGTCTTTTGCAAGAGTCTTCAAAGTCTCTGTACCGCCGTTCGAAGTAAGGCCGTTGTACTTGGCAACTATAGAGTCTACGAGAGCATACTCGTCGTTGAACTCTGTGTAACCTGCACCACGAGAGTGAATACCTGCGTTGTCGTCGAAGGCAGCGTCAGAGAAGTCGAACACAACGGGCTCGTAATCGCCGCGTGACGATGTAATCTCCTGGTACACGGGAACGTACTGATAGAACTTCTTGGGCTGCCCTTTAGAGTCGAGGATGTACTCGCCCTTGTAGTTCTTCTTGTATACATATACGTGTGATGTACCGAACTCAACACCTGTACCGTTGAGGCAGAGGGGCATTGTGAGTTCTTTGCCATTCTCGTCGAGCACCTTCTCTATCTTGGTCTCGGGGTGCCACCACAACTTGTACTCCTCTTTTGCACCCGACTTGAGCACTGCCATAGCAAGCTCTTTTGCACCCGAGAAGCCCTCACGCTCCAAGCCCATAAGAGCCTCGGCAAAGCGCAGGTAAATGTACTCGGGACGGTCGAGGATGATATTGTTTGTGAGGCAAGACTTCTTGATTGTCTGAACACCCTCGTTGTCGATTCTTACATCCTCACCCTCTGATACGTTGAACTTGGTGATGATACCGCCGTGACGTGTCTGGTTCTTGTCCTCGCCGAGCTGGTAGGCTGTGTTTGAGTAGTAACGCAAGTCACCGGGAGTCCATTTAGAGAGTACCTTGTGGTATTTGTAGCTCTCGCGTGAAGCGTCCTTAACCTCACGGTAGATGTACTGCTGTGCAAGAGCGATATTCTCCATACCCTTTGAAGCTACAATCTGGTTCTGACCGCTCACACCGATGGGGGCGAAAATCTCGTCGAGTGAAGAGACTGCACCGGTGTTCTCGTTGTCGGCGAAGGGAATCATTGCAACCATATAGCTGCTTGCGCTCTTTATGTCGCCCTGGAAGAAACGAGCCGAGTGAGAGCCGTTCAAAGAAGTCTCCACTGCATTGCCCTCGACCATCTTCGAGAGAATCTCGTCAGAGATACCCAAAGAGGCTGTTTGGTAGCGGTCGTGGAGTTCGTTATCCTCTACGAGGTAGTCGTAGTAGCATTTTGCAGCCATCATATAATCGCTGTTGAAGTTGGGGGCTGCAAGAGGATATGTAGCTGTCTCGGCGTTGAGAGCGGCTCTCCACAAGTAGAGGTCGCCAAGCAACACACGGATAGGCATAAACAATTTAGATGTGGGCACACCGTCCAATATCTTGAAACCGTCAATCTTCCACATAGGCATTCTGTAGAGCTCGGGGTTCTCATATTTCTCGATATCCTCGATGAGGGCGTTGATTACGCTCAACTGGTCGAGACCGGGCTGTGACATCGCCTCCTCGGCCTGCTCGTGTGTGAGGATGGGCTCGGTGATATAGGGGATGACAGCGTGGTTCTTCATCAACTGCATATAGGTCCAGGTGCGGATACTCTTCACAGCCACATACTCACGCATCATAAGACGCACATTGTCGTAGGTCTTGGCGGTATCTACACGGTTGAGGAAGAGGTTACAGTTGTTGATAATTGCATAGTAACCTGTTGCATCGAGATACTTATTATTATTGGGGTCGAAATCAAAATTGCTTATGTCGGCCAGGTCGGCATCTTTCAAAGCCTTCTCGTTGATTGTGAGCAGGTCGCCGCGCAACTCACCCAAGAGGATTTGTCTGTCACCCACCTTCTGAACTGTATTCAGAATACCGAGCACAGAATATACAGAGTCGTTGAAAGTCCAACCGTCAAATTCATACTCCACGCGATTTGAATCTACATCAAGCAAATCCTCGCACGAGCTGAAAAACATCGCTCCACAAAGAAGGAATGTAACTGTATAAATAAGATTCTTTTTCATTGTTATATTTTGTTTATTCCGCCTTGCCGGCAGAGGCGAACCTCTGCCGATAATGCGATGTGTATTCATTAGAGATTAATCTTCAAGCCCATATGATAGCTTCTGCTCTGGGGAAGGAGACCTGCGTCTACACCCTGATAGAAGATGTTGTTGTTCACAGAAGACTCGGGGTCGTTTCCTTCGTATTTTGTGAGTGTGTAGACATTCTCTGCTGCGCACCACACGGTGATACCCTGCAACCAGCTCAAAGAGACGGGAACGTCGTAAGAGAGCTTGATGGTCTTGAGCTTGAGGTAAGAACCGTCCTCAATCCATCTGTCAGAGAAGCGGCTATTGCCCATAGGATCGCCGAAAGCGATGGCGGGAGTGCTTGTCTGCTGACCGTCGTACTGCCAACGGTTGCGGATTGCGGGTGTCTGGTTGTAGAAGTTAGAACCGCTCTCGAGCTGCTGACGATAGTAATTGTATACGTCGTTACCCACAGAGTAGTTGCAAACTACGTCGAGCTTCCAGTTCTTATAAGAGAGAGAAGAGAAGATGTTACCATAGAAGTCGGGGTTGGGATCACCGATGACAGTCTTGTCCTTCTCGTTGATGAAACCAACGCCGTCGCCCTGATATACATCGACAAACTGCACGTCACCGGCCTTGAAGTTCTTGATTGTAACACCATCTTTCATATAGAGACCAAGACGCTCTGCATCATCGGCCGATGAAATAACGCCTTTGCTCTTGTAACCCCAGAATACACCTACGGGCTGGCCTACCATAGTCTTAACCTCGCCACCGTAAACCGAAGTCACGCTCTCCTGGTCGAGTGCTGTAACCTCGTTCTTGTAGTGGCCTACCGAAGCGCCAAGTTCCCACTGAACGCTGGGTGTGTTGATAATCTTCGCGCCCACGGTAGCCTCGAAACCTGCGTTCTCGAGCTCGCCGCCGTTACCCCAGTATGTCTCCATACCTGCAACGAAGGGATACTTTTTCTGAACGAGGAGGTCGGATGTTGTGCTCTTGTAAACATCGAGGCTCAAGGCCAGGCGGTTGTTGAACATCATAGCATCGAAACCGAGGTTCACGCGTGATGTGGTCTCCCACTTAACGCTCTCGTTCTCTACGTTTGCAATCTGCAATCCCATACGTTTGTCGTAGTATTTGATAGCCTGCAAGTAGCTGCGAGCTGCGTAGTAGTCGATGGCATCGTTACCTGTTACATCGTAACCTGCACGCAACTTGAGCTGGTTTACAGCGGGCAGTTTGAACCAATCCTCCGAAGAGATAATCCAAGCACCCTGGAGTGAGGGGAAGAAGCCCCAAGAAACACCGCCGAATTTGATGCCGTCGGCAGCCTCTTTACCGAAGCGTGAAGAGGTCTCCAAAGAGGCTGTTGCCTGCAAGAAGTAACGTGTCTTGTAAGAGTAGTCGGCAGAGAGATACCAAGCGAGGTTGTTCCAGGTGTTATTGTCACCGCCTGTGGTGAGACCATCGAGGTCGGCACGCACACCGTAGCTGTTGTCGTTACCTGTATTGGCACCGCCGATTGAGTTCGAGTCGAAGTCGAAACTTGTGTAGCGGAAACCTCCGTAAGTCTCGATAGCGTGTGCTTTGTAGCGCTTGCTCCAGTCGAGACGGGTGTCGCTTGTGATAGCAGCCTCTTTACCAAAGAGTGAAGAAGCGTAGTTGCTAATGCGTGTACCGAGCTTGTCGGCATAGAAGTCGGTATTTGTTGCGCCCGAGGGGTTGGCATAGGGGAGGTAGTAAACCTCGTTCACACGGTGCAACAGATAGTTGAATGTCTCGGTCAATGTGAACTTGCCAAGCTTGAGCTCGGGAGCGATGGTGATACCCATATTTGTGTACTCCATCTCGTTCTTATAAGCGCCAGCACCATTCTCGAGGATAATCAAGGGGTTGTAGAGGCGGTTATTGGGATATGAAACGCTCTTGCTCACGGGAGCATAGGCGAAGTCGTCGGCACCGTCGAGGTTGGTGCTTATCTCACCGAGGTCAGAGAAACGATAGGGGCTCAAGAAGGGTGACTTAACCTTTGAGAGGAAGCCGATTGAGCTCACGGGGAAGGCTGAATCGTCCTCGCGCACACCGTCGTCGAGCAACTCACGTGCAACGCGTGAGTAAGAGATGTCCACACGTGTGTTGAAGTTCTCGGCCAACGAGATGTCAGAGTTAAGACGCACGTTCATACGCTCGAGGTTGTTTCCCTCGAGGGGGCTGTCGGCTGCAGTGTAACCGAATGAGAAGTTGTACATAGCGATGTCGTCACCACCCTCTACATTTATTTTGTAGTTCTGTGAGAGAGCCTCGCGGTATACATAGTCTTCCCAGTTGGTATTGTTGTGATACTTGTTGTAGCGCACAAAGTCTTTGTCGCTGCGCAAGAAGTCGAACTGCTGGTTTGTGCCGATATTCTCCATTGTACCGATAAGGTCGTTGGCATAGAGGCGATAATCCTCGGCACCCATCATATCCATAGTCTTGGGAGCGAAGGTTACGCCGCCGTAGATATTGGCGGTAATGCGTGTAGCCATACTCTCACCGCGCTTTGTCTTGATGACGATGACACCGTTGGCACCGCGCGCACCATAGATGGCGGCACCGTTCTTGAGGACTTTAACCTCGGCGATGTCGTTTACATCAATGGCAGCGAGCACGTTGTTGAAGATACCCATATGCAAGAATGTATTATCCTCCTGCATATCCCAAATGATTCCATCGACTACAACCAGGGGCTGTGTCTTTGAGAATATTGAGTTGATACCGCGGATGTACATTGCGTTACCCACGGCCAGGGCACCCGAACGTGTGATTGAGCGCACATCGGCACCGAGGTTCTTCTGAATATCCTCGTCGATTACCATTGAAGATGTGGTACCTGTCTCGAAAGAGTTGTGCTCGAGAGCCTTGATATCCTCGGTGTAGTTGGCCGAGAATTTGTCGGCATAGAGACGCACGTTTATAATATCATTGTTGTGAACGGGCTCCTGCACCAAAAGATATTCAGGTGTAGAGAAGCTCAACAATGTAACGTACGAGGGGATAGTGAGTTTGTACTGTCCCTCGGCATTGGTCATAGTTGTTATTCTGTCGTGACCGGTAGCTTTCACTCTGACACCGGCCATAGGCACATTTGTTGCTGCATCATAAACAGTACCTGTGATGGTACGCTCCTCAATTGCATCAACAGCTTTTGCTTCGACCTTTACAGAGTCGCTCGCAGCAGAGTTCTCGGCAAGAGAGCCCGATGCCTGCATAGTCGTCGGCATCAACACCATCAATGCCGCCGATAATTGCATAAATTGTCGCATATACATAGTTATAATTCTTTTTTTCATCTTACAATCTATTGATGTCATTGAGTTATTGCTCGTCACTCTCGCCCTCTTCTGTTACGGGAACAAGCAAGATTGCGTCGAGATTCAGATAAGGCATATACTGTTTTGTCGTAAGACCCTGCTTGATTGAGAATACCATTTCGAGATTGATGTCGAGGGTATAATCCTCGGGCTCAATGGTCTTGGTTGATACACCGTTGAACGACTCACAATAGTTGAGGTCGAGAACTACTCTCTCACCGTCACCCTTTGTTTTGTTGTCGTTGTCCGATTTCATCAACCATATAGTGTCGATACCGGCTGTGGGTACATCGAAGCAAAGGTGGTCTGTTCCTGAACTATAGTACTCAACTGCTTCGTTGGCATTGTCGAGATTACGGCCGATTCTCAATTTCATACGGTGACCGTTTTTCCACTTCTGCTCCTGGACCTTGTCCACCTTACCGTCTTTGTCGGGGAAGGGGTTTACATCGTAGATTGAGTCGTTCTTGCTGAAGCAGTCGGGTACTACTACAAGCGCCACGTTGTACTTGGCTGCGAGAGAGTTTCTCACAAAGAATGTGGTGTTACCGCTGGCATTGGTACCGTTCTGTTTGATGCTCAAATATGCATTGCTTGAAAGACGACCTGTCATCTCTTTTCTCTGGTCGATACGTGAGATACCAACTCTTGAGATATTCAAACCTACTGTTCTATTTGAATAGTTGCCCTGGTTGTCCTTGATGCGACGCACGTTGTCGAAGTAGGCTCCATTGTGAGCATCTGCCTCAACCGAGATGGTGTCGTACCAAAGGTCGTAGGGTGTGAAAGGCATCTTGTCGAGGACGTATACACGACCGTTTGAGGTGGTGTAGGTCTCGCTTACCGATGACATAAGCACATTCTTGTCGAACTTCTGACCTGCAAATTTGCGGTTCTTGGGAACGATTGAGTCGGGGAGGTTCTCGAATGTCTTCTCTACACCCTTCTCGAACTTCTGCTCGTTAAGGCTGTAGGTGAGGAAGTCCATATACTCTCTCTTACCGCGGTGTTCTGTGATTGAGTCAATCTCTTCGAGCTGCGCAGTAGTGAACTTTGTTCTCTGGTACTGGAAGTATCTCTTTGCATCCTCGGTGATTTCGTCCCATACCTCGCTCTTGGGTACAAAGAAGAGATAGGTAGAGTCCTCTTTGTCTATAGAAGCAAACTTGCCGCTGTTGAGCAGGGAGTTGGCCTCGTAATATGCGGTGTCGCTGTAGATAGCCTGCTGGTCTTTGTAACCGCCGGGGATACTTGCACCGTGGTCAATCTCTCTCTTTGTGTATCTGTTACAGTATCTCCAGAAAGACTCGATAGAGGGGATAGACTTGAGTATCTCCCAAATTGAGGGATAGTATTTTGCGGGGGTTGAGATTTTGTGGATAACACCGTTCTTTGCAGTGTTGTTTGTCTCCTCAATCAACTTACCCTCGAAGTAGTAGCCGTCTTTCACGTTACCTGTGAGAGAGGCATACTTACCATTGAGCATAAGCACTTTGTTATCGTCGTCGTAGCTCTCGTTGGGGAGATGACGGTAGTTTGTAACGTGGTGCTTGACAAACGATGTAAATACCTCCTCGCGGTTGTTATTGGCCAAACACTCCTCAATGAGTGAGTCACCGTTGAACGAGTTGTTCACGGGAATCCACGCGGTGTAGACTCTGTCGTGGTCGAACAGAGAGTCGAGACAATGTGAGCCGCAAGCCTTCACTACCTCAACGAATTGAGACAGATCGCCATCCTGACGTATAATCTGCGACATTGTAGGTCTGTTGCTCGGTGACACATAAGAATCGTTGTCATCGCAAGAGTACCCTGTGAAAAGGGCTGTCGCAAGCGCCGACACCATTAAAAATTTATATTTGAACATTGTTTTCATCTTAATGTACTTTTATTGCTTATCAAATTTCACCACTTTATTTCTTGGTAATTGCACTCTCCTCCGAAGAACGACAAGATTTGTTCTGGTGCAGGTTCTTGTTGAAACGAATCTCGTCCTTTGCGATGGGCATAAAGTAGGCGCTTATGTGATTGTAGCGGCGCAACATCTCCTCGGGATCTGTTGTGGTCTTGTTTTTGTAAGAGAAATCGGTAACCTCGCCCTGCAATGCCATACGCACGATGTCATACCAACGCTTGCCCTCGAAACAGAGCTCACGCGCACGCTCGTCGCGTACATTCTGCAAGCAACTTACTCGCTTGTCCTCGATGTTTGAACCTGTGAACGAGAGAGGCTTCTTCGATTTGATGGTATCCATAATCCAACGATTGTGAACGGTATTGGTAAGGTTTATAGCCTTTGCCACGGCGGGCTCCATCTCGGCCTCGCTCAAGCCTTTACGAGACACAAGTGCCTCGGCAAGCATAAGCATAATCTCGGGCTTGCGGTAAACAATCCAGTTGGCGTCGAACTCGCCGTATGTGCGGAAGGTTCTTGCACCGCTCTCGTCCATAGCTGTTGTCTTGGCTGTGTACTTAACGGCTGCGATATCCTTACCCGACTCTTTGGGGTCCTCAACCTTTTTAAAGGTAGTGAAGGCATACTTGCGAAGGTCGTCCTCGGCAAAGTAAGATTCGAGGAAGTTCTTCTGTACTACAAGGATTGCACCCTCTGACTTACCCTCGGTGCTGAACACTGCTGCATAGCCGTGGTTGTTCTTCTCGTAGTTCTTGTCGTCGATCTGAAACTCGAAGATAGACTCTGAAGAGTTATTGTCACCGAAGATTTCGTTGTATGCGCGGCTGTAGCCGTGCTCTATCTGCTTCGTCTCACCGTCGTTGGGGATGAGGTCATAGGGATATCTCTTCTGTGTTATGCCCAATTTCTCCTCTTCCTCGTCGAGCACCTTCTGCATCTCGCTCATAATGAGCTCGCAGTTGGCGATAGCCTTGTTGTAATACTCGTTGGCTGTGAGCTCGGGGGTAATACCTTCGTCGGCGTGGTTGGGATCGCTGTAATAGGTAGAGAAAGCAGCTCTCCACATATCAATGTCGGCCATAAGGGCATACACCGCGTTTGTGGTGATGTATCCGTTGCTTGTGTAACCCGACTTGAGTACAAGGCGGCTTGCCTTCTCAAGGTCGGCATAAGCTGCGTTGAGAGCCTCAAAGGGAGTCACCTGGAAGTACTCGGGAATTGCAGCGTCGGTCATAACGGCTGTAGTTGCAAGAGGTACCTCGCAGAAGGCACGCACAAGGTAGAAGTGTGCCATAGCGCGCAACGCGAGCATCTGTCCCTCTACAATCTGCATATCACCCTCGGTGAAGTTGGGATCGTGCTCCATAACCTGGGGACCGAACTCGAGAACGAGGTTACAGTTGTTTATCACATTGTAGTACTGTGTCCAAGAGGCGTAGCTGTTATCGTCGTACAACAAACCCTCCATAAGATACTCAATGTTGTCGTCTGTGAGACCTGTACGCATTGCTACGGTCTCGGCGCGGGTTTCACCCCATATAATGCTGCTGCGCATTGCGCTTGAGCTGAACATTGTCAAATATGCAGTGGCAACCATACCATTGACCTCGGCCTCTGTTCTCCAGAAGTTCTCGTGAACGACAACGCTGGGGGGGATGATTGTGAGGTAATCGGTACAAGAAGTTGCAAATAATCCGCTTGCGAGGACTACCGCTGCTACGAGTTTTCTATATAAATTCTTTATCCTTTTCATAATCGTATTCTTCTCTTGCGTTATTAAAATCCGAGTGACAGGGTTATAGTGTATGAACGGGGACGGGGTGTCTTTGTATTGTCATACGCAATACCGTCGCCACCTGAACCCACCTCGGGCTCAAGACCTGTATACTTCGACCAGTAGATAAGGTTGTCGGCTGAAGCAAAGGCTGAAAGGCTTCTCAAACCAAGTTTCTTAACGAAATCGCTGTCGAACTGATATGATATCTGCAGGTAAGAGAGACGCAGGTAAGATGCATCCTCCACATAGCGGTCGCTACCAAGGTAGTTGTAGGCAGAGTTTCCATATACGGCGCGGGGAATCTCGGTGATGTCACCCTCTTTGCGCCAACGCCAGTTTGTGGCAACGCTCTGGTTCTCGAACGATGACATACTCTCGTAGGCCATACGAGCCTTGTTTACAACGTCTACACCGTAACGGTAGGTGAAGTTGGTCTTCAATGTCCACTTCTTGAAGAGCTTGAATGTGAAACCGAAACCTCCCTGTGCCTTGGGGTTAGAGTTACCAAGGTAAACGATATCGAGCTGGTTGATGGTACCGTCTTTGTTGATATCCTCATAGATGGCATCACCACCCTTGAACTCGTGATTGTTGTGTGTTGTCTGTGTCTCCTTGTCATAGAAGAGTGTCATCTTCTTGGGAGTACCGTCGGCGTTGTAAACTACGTCGCCGTTATCGTCGTATACGATAGGACAAGTTCCGTTGCGACCTTCCTCAATCTCCTTGAGGGCCTTCTCCCAGTTCTTGTAGCTGAAACGGTAAACACCCTTGTAACGGAAACCATAGATAGCACCGTAGGGGTTACCCACCTGTACACGACCGAGGTATGTGCCGTTTGAGGGAGAGTCGTACGAGCCGTTTCTGTCCTCGAGGTAAGCCTCCTCCATCTCAAGAATCTCGTTGTAGTTCTTACCGATGTTGAAGTACATACTGATTCCCAAGTTGTCGTGAACGCTGAACTGCTTGGTGTTAAGGTTCAACTCCCAACCAGAGTTACGCATTGTACCGGAGTTCTTGTATGCCAACGAGCTGAAACCTGTTGTAGAAGGTATCTTGTAGTTAGATACAAGCTGGTCGTATGTGGTAGAGATATAGTAGTTGAAAGCACCGGTGAGCTTGTCGTCGAAGAATCCGAAGTCGGAACCTACGTTGAACTCACGCTTGTCGGTTGTGCGCAGGTCGGTAAGACGGATATTCTCCATCTTGTAACCTCCGACACCGAGGTAGCTCAATCCCGATGCGCTATAGCGGTTGAAGGTGTTGTTATCGCCGGGGGCGTGACCGTTCAAACCGAGACCGGGACGGATAGAAAGCATTGAAAGCACGGGTTTTGCCCACTGCATCCAGGGCTCGTCACTTACGTTCCAACGTCCTGAAATTGAGGGGAATGCAACCCATTTTCTGTCGTCACCCATAGAGGTAAGTCCCTCACCACGGATTGTAAGACCGAGCATATACTTTGATGTATATGAGTAGTGGGCCTGATATGAGTAAGAGATATTGCGGCTCTCACCCTTACCCGAAGATGCCGAAGCAAGCTTCGAACCAATGGTTGAGTTGGTGATGCTACCTGTGGGCAGACCTGTAGATGACGAAGACTGGTAGTTGCTTGAGTTGGTACGAAGCTCAAACTGTCCTGTCATTGTGAGGTAGTGGTCGGAGCTACCGAGGTAGGGTGTGAAGATAAGGTTGTGACGTGTTGTGAAACCAAGTCCTTTAGAATCGGAAGACTCTGATTTGTTCTTTTCATCCGATGTCCACACATCCTGTATCAGCTCCGAGGGGCTGTAGATAGACGCCGACGATGTAGAGGCGTTGAGGTTCACCATACCGCGATACTTCAACTGTGACTCTTTGTCCTCGAGGCCCAAGAGGTTGTACTCGAAGGTAATCATCGGGTTGATGCTGTAGTTCTCTGTGTTGTACTCTGCGATGTTACCAATAGCCACAGGGTTCTTGTAGCCCATACCGCCGCGCAACTTCTGTGTAGCGGTCTCGAGCATATTGTAGTACTCGCTGGTGTTGTTTCCAAGCTCGTCCTGCTTGTACACCGCCATATTAGGCATAATTCTCTGCGCGATGTCGAGAAGACCGGCTGTATTTCTCTTCTGCTTTGTATAAGAGAAAGCAAAGTCGGCGTAAACCTTAATGCGCTCCGATACGAAGTAGTCGAGGGCCAGACGTGTAGAGATGGTATTCAAGTCCTGACCGATGATCTGACCGGTCTCGCTTGTATATGAACCTGATACACGGAAGGTCGCTTTCTCACCACCACCATTGAGGTTCAATGTGTAGTCGTGACGATAACCGTGCTGCGACACGAGGTCTACCCAGTCGGTATTGTTGTTGTAGTTCTGATACTCGGGGTGCATCTGGTCGTAGTTAAGCTCGGGGATGTTTACATCGTCGGGGTTCTGGTTCTGGTTGAAGAGCGCCTGCTTGATAAGCATAGTGTACTCGTCACCGTTCAACAAGTTGATACCCTTGGGTGTCCATTTATCCTTGAATTTGTATGTGAAGTTCACACGGGTGGGACCGCGCTTACCACGCTTTGTCTTAATCTTGATAACACCGTTGGCACCGGCAGAACCGTAGATTGCACAAGAAGCGGCATCCTTCAATACCTCAATCTCGGCAATATCCTCGGTGTTAATCATAAGCAACTCGGCGAAGCTCTCCTCGTTGGCATTGGTGAGGTCGATAGCTGTCTCGTCCACCTCGAAGATATTGTCATCGACAACGAGCAGAGGCTGCAAGTCGGTACCCTCGAGCATAGACACACCACGCAGACGCATCTGTGTACCAGAACCAAGGTCACCCGAACCCATTACGACGTCAAGACCGGCGATCTGTCCCTGCAAGGCCTCATCGACCGAAGCAAACGAAAGACCTTCCATCTCCTCCATACTAATCTTCTGGGTTGCGTGAGTCATCTCTCGCTCAAGAATGTCGAGTCCTCCCGAACGTCTCACCTCCTTGGCCTCGATGATAACCTCGTCGAGCACCTTGTCTTCGACCATCTTGATGTCGAACACGGTGCGTGAGCCGATGGGAATTCTTTGAGTCTTGTAACCGATGTAAGAAATCTCCAACTCGTTGGCTGTGTTCTTTACAACCATTGAGAAGTTACCCTCGAAGTCGGTTACAGTAGCCTCGATAATACGATTACTCTTATCACGCTCCGTAATGTTTACCATAATCAGCGGGCCCTCGGCATCGCTATGTATGGTACCGGAAATTCTCGCACCCTTTTGGGCAAAAGCCGATGTGCCCAACATACAGCACATTGCGAGCAGTAATAAATGTTTTATCTTATTCATAACTGATATATTTATTCTTCGCCTGTATTATTCGTTTGAACCTGCCACGGGAACCGACTCAATCATCTCTCCTGTGCTTGAGTAACGCAAGAGATTACCCTCTGCATCAACCTCAAAGTCGAGTGTGCCGTCGCCGTTATTTATTACTCTGAATCCGTCGGCTGTTATGAGAATATTTCTGCCTTCGAGCTTGATATATTCCTCTTTGCTGTCCAACAGATAACCTGCTGTCTTGAAGGTTACACCCTGCAATGCCTCAATCTGTGAAGTGAAAGATTGTACAGATGATGCAATGATGTAATCGGCCATCTCGTCACCATCGACATTCTGGGGAACAGAGATTTTCTCGATGGGCTCACCGTCGTTGGCAAAGCGCAGAACCTGACCATCGTAACCGAAGAGTGACTTGAACTTGAGCACACCGTCGATTGCGTGTGACACGGCAAATGAGCTGGTGAGGATTGAGTAAGGCAATTTTACACCTGCATCCTTGTTATCCTGTACCTCGAACTCGAAATCGCGGCTCAAGAGGTTCCAGGTTTTGTTCTCTGTCTCATAGTTGTTAATAACGTATGATATGCTGCCGCAACCATCCTTAACTGCCAATGTACCGTTCTCATAAGAAACCTCTACATCCATATAGGTACCCTTATCGATTGACTGTGTAGAGAACTTCTTTGAAGATTCGGGGTTACCCTCTTCGTCTACAAAACCAAGCTCGCCATCTACAAAGAGTGAGTTATCCTGGAAGTGGTAACGAATGAACTTATTGAGCAGACGCAACTGCGATTTAGCCTTCTCGGGCGACTTGGCAGCTGTAGCCTTGATAACATCCCAAGTGGGAAGGCCCTTTGAAACGAGTGCATTGATTGAATCGTCAGAGGGGAGGTATACTGTGTAGTGATAAGGCATAAGGAAAGATACGCCGTTGTATACCGAGTTATCTGCTGCAGTGTAGAACACTGAATATGCACGGATAGAGTCGGTGTTTGCAGCACCGAAGAGGCCCTCGAGAGTCTCCTGAACAGGAGAGCTTGATGTACCGTTCAACAGCTCAAAGAATTCTGTAAAGCTGCTCTGGTTGGCCTCGAGCTGCTTGTAGAGTGATCTTGTAGAGGGTGTGGGAACACCTGAATAGAGGCTCTTACCGCTCAACAAAGTTCCGTCACCTGCGGGCATAGTACAATAAGCTACACCGTTCACCTGTGAATACTTGGTCTTTGCTGTAATCTCACGGTCGCGCTCAATCTGCTCACCACCCTGAATTGTAGGTCTCTCTGACATTACGTTTGTAACCTTTACAGCACCGCCACCTTTTGAGAGGTAGTAGCTCTTACCGGGCTCTACATCGTCTACAACGATGAGGTACTCCAAGAGGTCGGTCATACGGTTATAGAGGAACTTGCTGAACTCCTTGCCGCTACCGAAATCAAAGTTCTTGATATCGCCACTCATACTGATAACCTGGCCCTCGGGAGTGTATGTAACAGCCTCGGGGTCGAGCAACTGGTATGTCTGTGTATCGAAATCATACATCTTTGCATAGAGATAAGGACGGTCGGTCTTTTTATCGTGGTTTGCATCGTAGTGAAGCTCGTAAGCCTTCGCCTTTGCGTTGTCGGGGCTTATCTCGTTGCTATACATAGACACGGGGTCGTAGTATACGAAATACTCGTCATCGGGTGAGAAGAGTGTATAGCGTGCCTGTTTTGCAAGCAGATATGAGTTATAACCAAGCTGCTCGATAACGTGACGCATAACAAGCATATTCTGCAAAATAACGGTAGGAGCAGAAACTGCGTTGTAAATTGTGGGGCCGAATACCTTATTTAATATATATATAACACCGTTGTTGGCAACGACACACTCATTTACGTGCTCTTTAGTAACTCCCATCTCGTCGTTGGCGTCGTCGGTAATCATAGAGAACTTGCTGGGCACGGTTGCCACGAACGAGCGCTGCATAAGGTTGTTTACAAGCTTTGCAACGAGGTTGTCGGGAACTTTGTCAAGTGCAAGCATAAGCTCCTCCTCGTTTGTAACCTGCATATCGGGATATCTGCTGTAAACATACTCCTCAAGGATAAGTTTACCGTCGGCGTTCTCTCCCTCTTTCTCTACAATACCAAAGTAGACGAGCATAGCCTCATCGTCGGGGACAAGCATCGCAGCCATATCCTCCTGAACGCCGATTGTACCATAGCTGTTCTGGTTGGCTCCCGGATCGAAGAGAAGCACGTCGGCGCTGTTGGGCTGATCTTTTGAATCGAGGATGGGATCTGATGCTTTGAGACCTCCGTTCTGGCTGTAATACTTGAGAACGAAGACACTGTCAAGAACCTCCTCGGGGATATTATAAACACGTTTGTACTCACTTGTGAGGTCACCGTCGTATACGGGGAGACAATAGCGATCTATAAGATGGCTGAAAATATCGGTATCGTCGCGAAGACGCAACTCCTCGGCCATATTTGAGGGAGGAATGAGCACATCGTCAAGACGGTAGAGATAACCGTTCTGACAAACGATGGTCATTGTGTCGTCGGAGAACTCTGTCAAGGGCACACCGCTTGCAACGATTTTCTTGTCATAGATATAAGCCTCGCCAAATTTGTAGGTCTTACCCTGCTTTTTGAAGAGGAACGAGATATCATCCTCGGTTACGCCCTTGTTTCTCAAATAGTCGGTGAGGATGTGCACCATCATAGGCGCAGAAGCATCCTTGGCAATGCGCAACTGTGCGTCGCGTGTAGTACCGCGAAGAGCATCCCAATATTTATTGTATTTGGGCATCTCGTCGGCCATAACAAGGGGAATTGAGTCTATCGCTGCCAATGAGGTGGTGCGACGCAGACAAGTACCCTCGTCCTCGCTCTTGCTCGATTTCGCCGACAACATATCCAAGAGCATCGCGTCGTTCAACATCGATGCCTTGAGAATAACGCGCAACTGTGACTCGGTGAAGTCTTCGAATTTTCTAACGCCCCAGCTATTGTTTTCGAAGAAGCGCTCGAAAGCAGCATCATCGGCAACGAAGATAGTTTTACTACCTGTTTTGCTAAAGGTCTCTGTCTCGCCCAATTTGTCGACGATGTCGGCATAGTAGTTGTAGGTGTGACCCGAGTTGTTACCTCTCAAGAAGGCATACACGCTCTCGCCCAACCACACAGGCATATCTCCATCATCGTAAGGATATTCGTCAAAAACATCTTCACAAGATTGAAAAACGCCACCTATCACCAACAACATCAGCAAAGCGGCCTTGCTAATTTTACTTAAACGGTGCTTTAACATAAGTACGAATTTTATTAATTATATTTTTTTTGTTTTTACACACATAATACACCTTGGCACAATTAGCCACTATGTAACGTGCAAAAATAAGACTTTTAAATAAATATTCGCATAAAAGTGATTATTTTTTCCCGTTTACCCACGTTTTTTTAAAACAAAAACAAAAATTCTCCAAATTCAGGAGATAAGAAACCCAAATTCGGAGAATTTTCGCTTTCAAACAATTTAACAGTTAAATGTTAATTTTTGCTTTTAGATTTAACATATTTAACTTTCACTGCGTCGCCTTTTATAACCTCGGCAAACTGCTGTGGAGTGGTTGTCACAGGCTCGACCATAAACTCGGGTACGTTGTATGAGCGGTCGAAGAATGTGTAAAAATCGGAGGTCTGCTGCGGCAGCAGGAAGGCCTTTTCAGCCTTGCCGTCGGCGCCCACGTGAGCTATATAAAGACGGCTGTAGTTGGTGTCGTCGCGGCGGCTCGCAAAGAGTATCCAACGACCGGTACTGCTCCACGAGTGGTAGCTCTCGGCCTGCTGTGAATTGGCAGCCTCAAGAGGCCAATAGTCGCCTGTCTCGAGGTTCATCACATAGAGGTCGGCGTCCTGGTGCCAGATGTGGAAGCAGCCATATTCTGCCATAGCAAAGAGCAGATACTTACCATCGGGCGAGATGCGGGGGAAAGTTGCGCTCTTGCCCAGCTTGGCTGCGTTAAAGACAGTGTCGGCCTTGCTAAATTCGTATGTCTCGGGATTCCACTCACGGCGTAACACGCTGTACTTTATATCTTTATATCGACGCACCTCGGCATCCACGACATCCTGCCCGGGATAGCGCACAGGCAGGTCGGAAGAGCAGTAATAGAGCGTGCGACCGTCGGGCGACCACCAGGGAAACACCTCGAGTTTTGTAGTATCGCCGGCCACGGTGGTGACGGTGAGGTTCACAGGGTCGAAGAGGATGATATCGCTCGCGGCATCCTGCACCTCGATTCTGTTTGTGCTCTTTGTGTGGAAAATCTGTCCTGTCTTGTTTACAGAGTAGGCCACCACTTCGTAGCGAGGGTTGAACGCTGGGTAGACACCTGCCGAGATTGTGGAGTCGGTTGTCATATTCACCTTGAACTTTTCTCCGTTGTGCACAAAGAGTGTACCGCCCTTGTATTGACGCACGTGGAACTGCATATTGTCGGTACGGTGGTTCTTGTAGGCGTGGCAATTTATGCACTGTCCTTCGGGCTCGCGCGTCACAAGCATATTATTGTATATAATATTCTCGTCGTAGTTGGTGACATTGCGCTGGCTTATACTCAAACGCTCGTATGCTACATACGAGGGGGGTATGAGACGATAGGAGATGTAGCTGTCGATGGTGTCGGGCGACACTTTAATGGCAAAGGAGTCATAGGCTCTCCACTTGCCGTTTTTTGCAGTGAAGACCTCGGCTTTAAGCTCGGAGCCCGTTGCCGCAGCCACAAGTTTACCCCACTCCTCGGGAGCGGGAGCCACCTCGGGGCCCGCAATGAGCAGCTCCTGCGCACCACACGAGAATCGTGTGACATACTCGTCGGCCTTGTCCTCTATACTGAATACCAAGGGCGCGATATTACAGGGGATGGTGACATCGATGTAATCGGGGCGTATCACAGGCAAGGTGCCCGTGTTCACATAGTGCTCGGGCAACGTGGGTGAGCAAGCTGCCGCCACCACGGCCATAAGTGCTATAAGCGGAAATTTTATTATCTGTTTCATTTTGCCGTACTTTTTGATTATCAATTGGTTTTAATCTCGCGGACAAAGAAATAGAAATACCAGTAGGTATTGCGAAACTCCTCGAAATAGGGAGCCATTTCTTTCTCCTTCATTCCTTTGTACTGCCTTGTCTTTGAGAGGAAATTCTTGAAACGCAAATTCACAATCTCGTCGATGGGGATATTTGTTTTGACATCCTGACTCAAGTTTGTAAAGAGCACCACAGCCTCCTGTATGTGCAAAGGCACACGGTTGATGCGTCCCTTGGAAAGATAGCGGCTCATTGTACTCCAGAAGAGCTTCACATCCTTGCGCACCATAGCCTGCAGCACGGCAGCCTCGGTGTAAAGACGCGAATCGTTCTGTGTGAAGGTATTTGTGAGGCTGTTTGAAACATACACCTCAACGTATGAATCGTCGAGCTCGAGGGCGTCGTTGTAGGTGTACATAAGCAGAGGCATATTATACTCTTTCTGCTCCGAAATCTTTTCGGGGTGTTCTATGAGCCATTCAGCCTTTTCGGCAAACGAGCGGTAGAAGAGTGTATGCTTGAGTATCTCTACATAACGCGAGGCAAGCTTGTGATTTCCCGAAAGGAGCTGCGTGCGCAGAGCGTGTTTCAGATACTCGTTGCGCCAGCCATACTCTACCGAGTTCTCGATGCACCAGCGGTAAGAGAAGTTGAATTTTCCATACTGATAGTATGTCATCATACCGCCTGTCTGTGTGAGGTGTACCACGCCCGGGTGCGCAATCACCGCACTGCCGTCGGGGTATTTGAAGGCCTCGTCGAGAGCTCTACCGAGCTTCAGAAGAGCCATATTCTTGTTCATCACAATCTGACGGGTGGGCAGGTCGGTATCCTTGGCATATTCGGCCACAGCCTCCCAATCCTCGTTCCACATAGCGCGGCTCTGCATATTCTCGATGCGGAAATTATTATCCTTGTACCAATAAATCCACACAAACGAGAGCATAACCACAAGCATAACAGCCTGCACAGCAATGCAACGCGCCTTGCAGTCCTTCGACTCTGCCGCAAAAGAGCCCTTGAAAAGGGGAAACAGCATATACACGACAAAGAGTAGGATAAAAGGTACCCAATACTCCATAATACCGTCGGGGAAGGTCTCCTTGCTATATGTAATCCACTGGGTAATGGGCACTCCTGCAAAGGGGATGTGCTCCACGGCCATAGTGGGATACACCTTGTAATAGTAGTACAAAGGCACTGAATAGAGTGCGCTTGCCCCCACAACAAAAGTAATAAATCCGAACAAGATACCGCGACGCGCTTTTATGGAATCGACGAGTGCAGAGATGCTCATAACAGCCGCCGCTCCAAGAGAATAAACTCCAAACAGGGGGAAGGTGAGGAATGTCCACACTATCATAAAGAGGCCACGCATAGCGGGGCGCATCTTGTAGCCGAGCCACACCGCACACAAAGAGATTATGGTGCCAAGCAGCGCCATATAGTAGAATCCCTGAATCTTTATGTAGAAAATCCAGTATCCGAGCTGCGTGTCGGTAGCGAGTACAAACACCACTGGCAGCAGCGCAAGCAACGACCAGCGGCCGGGAATGTCGAAAACTTTCTTTGTCAGTTTATAAAGGAGTGCGAGAAGCGCCACATATATGGCTGCGCCAAGCACAGGATAATAGAAAAACTGTACAAAGAAAGCGCCAAGATAAGAGAGGAAGCCTGCGGGCAGCGCCATAGACTCCTTGAAGAACTGCATCTTGTAGAGGAAAAGCGACTGCTCACCCGCACGGAAGAGAGTATCCCCGTCCCAGAAGGCAAGCACAGCCCACACCGCCACAAAGAACACCGCTATCGCAATCTTGCGGAAAGAGTTACAGCGCGATTTTTTTTTCACATCGCCGCACACATTCTCCTTTGTTTCATTATTTTTCATTGTAACATCTGTTTTATGTTAATATATTTACCGCACAAGCAATTATCTCCTCGCCTGTTGCAGCATATAGTGGTCGAGCACCGTGAGAGCCGCCATAGCCTCTACCACAGGCACGGCACGGGGCACCACACAGGGGTCGTGACGACCGCGAGCCTTCACAATGGTCTCTGTTCCGTCGGGAGCCACGGTGGGCTGTTCCATAAGGATTGTAGCCACAGGCTTGAAAGCCACTCTGAAATAGATGTCGTTGCCATTGGATATGCCGCCTTGCACACCTCCGCTGTTATTTGTGCGGGTTGCAATCTCGCCGTCTTTGTTATAAAAAATGTCGTTCTGCTGCGAGCCGCGACCATAGGCCGCCGCAAAGCCGTTGCCGTAGTCGAACCCCTTGGCTGCGTTTATAGAAAGCATCGCAGAAGCCAACGCAGCCGTAAGTTTATTATACAACGGCTCACCAAGCCCCACGGGAACACCCTTCACCACGCAGGTGACAACGCCGCCCACGGTATCGCCATCTTTTTTCACATCGAGAATGAGGCGTTCCATTGCCGCAGCCTTCTCGCTGTCGGGGCAACGCACTATATTACTCTCGGCAAGAGCGAGATTGTAGGCAGTGTAAGGCTTATCAAGCAGAATATCACCCACTTGTGAGGTATAAGCCTGCACGGTTATACCCTTCTGCTGCAACGCAAGTTTCGCAAGAGCGCCCGCGCACACACGCACCGCCGTCTCACGAGCCGACGAGCGTCCGCCGCCTCTGTGGTCGCGCACACCATATTTTACATCGTAGACATAGTCGGCGTGCGAGGGGCGATAGGCCGTGCGCAAGTTATCATAGTCGTTGCTATGGTTATTTGTATTTTTTATTACAAAGGCGATGGGAGTACCTGTGGTGCGCCCCTCAAAGATACCCGAGAGGAACAGCACTTCGTCGGCCTCGTTGCGCGAGGTGGTCACGGCACTCTGACCGGGACGGCGACGCTGCATTTCGGCACGGACAAACTCCTCGTCCACGGCAATACCCGCGGGGAAACCGTCTAATACACCTCCTATGGCAACTCCGTGCGACTCACCGAATGTAGTGAGTCGCAGGAGCGTTCCTATACTGTTCATCTTAAAGAGTTTGAATTAGTGACAACCGCCACAGCCCTCGTCGCAACCCTCGCCGCAGCTGCCACCTTTACAGCCGCCGCAACCGCCGCAGCCCTGCTGCGATGCACGCAATGCGTCGTAGAATTTTTTCATCTCGGCGTCGGTGGCGGGACGAGACTCAACCACGTTGCCAAAGAACTGCAGGTCGCAGCCTGCCAAGGGGTGATTGAAGTCCATAACCACCTTAAAGGGAGTTACCTCTTTTACGGTTCCAAGGATGGGCGAGCCGTCGGCGCGCATCATCTCAACGACATTGCCCGCAAATATGTGAGCAGAGTCGAACTTGCCGTCGATTGTAAACACCTCGCGGTCGAAATCCTGAACGTGGTCGGGGTTATACTCGCCGTAAGCCTCGGCAAAGGGGATTGTAAAGTCGAAAGAATCGCCTTTTTTGAGGTCTTTGAGATTATCCTCGAAAGCGTCGAGGGTATAGCCTACTCCGCTCAAGAACTCAAAGGGTTGCTCACGGGTTGTCTTTTCAACCTCTTCACTCTCTCCGTTACGATGTGAAACAAGTGTGTATGCCACACGTATCTTTTTGTTTACTACGTTTTCCATTTTTTTATTTTTTATATTGTGTTAATATTTCTGTGCTGAAGTTTCTGATATACACGGCATTGGACGCCACCTCGGCCTCGGCGAGCGCTACAAAGCGGACAAGCGACGCTGTGAAAAGTTCCGCATCGGCGGCCGCATCGGCAAGCAGGAGTGCCGACATTATGCAATAGCCCGCCGACTCATATATGCGACGCGAAAGAAAGTCGAGAGCCTCCTGGCTTTCGAGCGCCTGCACCGCCGCAAGCTGCGAGGCATATTCTGCCGCCATAGCGGTTATGCGCTCTTTGAACGATTGCAAAGCCAAGGGCACCTCCGCTGCGAGGTACTCCTCTATGATTTGAGTATAATAACCACTTGTGGCATAGCGTATTGCGGCCACAACCTGCAATTGCGTAGTTCCCTCATAGATGGATGTAATGCGCGCATCGCGATAGAGACGCTCACACACATAGTCGCGCATATATCCCGAGCCGCCGTGCACCTGCACCGAGTCGTATGCGTTCATATTTGCAAATTCACTGCCCATACCCTTGATGAGCGGGGTGAGAGCATCGGCTTTTTTGGAGAAAAGCTTCGACTCCTGACGCTCCTCGGGGGTGAGAGTGCGCTCGCGCAAGATGTGGGCAAACTGGTAGCTCATATCCACGTTGCGGGCTGTCTCGTAGAGAAGGCTGCGTGCTGCGTCGAGACGCGCCTGCATATTACCCACAAGCGCATACACGGGCGGCAGTTCTATGATTGCTTTGCCAAACTGCTTGCGCTCTCGTGAGTAGGCCACGGCCTCTTCGTAAGCGGCCTGCGCCAGGCCTACGCTCTGCGCCGCAATGCCCAGACGCGCTCCGTTCATAAGCGACATCACATATTTTATGAGGCCCATCTTGCGACTGCCGCACAACTCGGCCGGTGCGTGGTCAAAGACTATCTCGCAGGTGGGCGAGCCGTGAATACCCATCTTTTCCTCGATGCGGCGTGTCTTTATCCTGCCACAGCTCTTCTCGCAGATAAAGAGCGATAGACCGCGTCCATCGACGCTGCCCTCTTCGCTGCGGGCAAGCACAAGGTGCACATCGCTGTCACCGTTTGTGATAAAGCGTTTTACGCCGTCGAGATACCAGCGCCCCTCCTCCTCGTTGTATGTGGCTTTCAGGCGCACACTCTGCAGGTCGCTGCCTGCGTCGGGCTCGGTAAGGTCCATAGACATTGTTTCGCCTGCGCAGATACGGGGCAGGATGCGTTCGCACTGCTCTGCCGAGCCGAAGTTATAGATGGTCTCGGCGCAATCCTGCAAACCCCACAGATTACCGAACGCGGCATCGGCACGACACACAACGTCCTGTATCATTGTAAATATCGCAACGGGGAAGTTCAACCCGCCAAATTTACGGGGCAGAGAGACTCCCATAAGACCTGCCTGACGGAAAACCTTCATATTCTCCTCGGTGGCAGGGGCATATTTCACACGCCCGTCCACAACCGACGGCCCCTCCTCCTCGGTGAGCGCAGCGTTGGGCGCCACTACATCGGCGCATAGCTCGCCCACAAGGTGAAGCACCTGCTCATAACCCTGCAGAGCCTCTTCAAAATCTATGGGAGCATAATTATACTCACCACTCTCGGCAAAGCCGTGCTCTTTCATCTCTACAATGCGTTTGAGCAGCGGATGACGCAGATAGTGGGCAAGTACCTTGTTGTCGCTATAATAGTTCATCGTTTTTGCTGATAATAGGTTATTATTTGAGGTATCACATCCTCTACCCTGCCGGTGACCACATAGTCGGCTATGGCATTTATGGGCGCGTCAGGGTCGCTGTTTATCGAAATTATGATACCGCTCTCCTGCATACCCGCCAGATGCTGCACCTGCCCCGATATTCCGCAGGCGAAATAGACTTTGGGGCGCACGGTGAGGCCTGTCTGCCCTATCTGACGGTCGCGGGTTGTGTAGCCCGCATCTACGGCGGCGCGTGTGGCACCCACCTCGCCGTGCAGCAGATGTGCAAGGTCGAAGAGCAGCCCGAAGTTCTCTTTGCTGCCCACGCCGTACCCGCCCGCCACTACGATGGGGGCGTTCTTGAGGTTATTTGCGGCGGGACGCACGCAGCGTTCTATCACCTCGACCACAAAATCGGCCTCCAACACATAGTCGCACACGTTGTGCTCCACAACGGTACCGCGATAGTCGCGGGGGTGGCACTCGCACAAAGGCATAACACCCTCGCGCACGGTGGCCATCTGCGGACGGTTGTGCGGGTTCACTATGGTTGCCACGATATTACCTCCGAAGGCGGGGCGTATCTGGTAGAGCAAATCTTTTATTGTGGTACCGCTCTTTTTATCCTCATAGTCTCCTATAGCGAGCGAGGTGCAGTCGGCTGTGAGGCCGCAGCGCAGCTCGGCTGTTATGCGGGGCGCGAGGTCGCGTCCCATTATAGTTGCACCAAGCAGAAATATCTGATAGCTGTTTTCCCTCACCAGCTTGCACAAAGCCGATGCAAAGGGGAGTGTAGTATAGTGCTCGAGACGTGCATCGCTGAAAAGATGCAGTGTATCGACGCCATAGGGGAACACCTGCGACGGGACATCGTGCAGGCACGAGCCCAACGCCACAGCCTCGAGCTGCACGCCGAGCCTGTCGGCGAGGCGACGTCCCTCGCTGATGAGCTCGAGGCTCACCTCGGCTACGCGGGCACCATCTGTCTCACAAAAAACCAATATATTATCCATAGGCTAACCTATCGTGTGATTGTCCAACAATTCGGCAACGAGCGATTTAATCTGCTCCGCATCGTCCGTGTATTTTTTACTCTCTTTGGCCTTGAAGGAGATGCTCTCGACAGCCTTCACCTTGGTGGGCGAGCCTGCAAGACCACACTGCGACGCATCGCCGCCTATATATTCGAGGTTCCACTCCTTTATTGTGAGAGCCCCATCGGCAGCAGCCTGTGCCGTGTAACGGAACCCCTCGGCGGCCTGTTCCTGCGGAGTGGCGGCACGATGGAAGCGCAGCATACGATAAACATTGCGCGGACGACAAGAAGAGTGTGAGCCGTCTACAGTGAGCAGAAGAGGCAGAGGAGCTTTCACCACCTCGGTACCATTCTCTATAGCGCGCACCGCAACCACGGTGCCCTCCTCTATGCTTTGAATCTCTTTCATGCAGGTGAGCTGGGGAAGAGCAAGCTGCTGCGCAACCTGCGGCCCCACTTGGGCTGTGTCGCCATCTATTGCCTGACGACCACAAAGTATTATATCGTAAGAGCCTTTCTTGCGCACTGCCGCCGCCAGAGCGTAAGAGGTAGCAAGGGTGTCGGCTCCCGCAAAGGCCCTGTCGGAGAGGAGCACGGCATCGTCGGCACCACGGTAGAGAGCCTCGCGCAGAAGCTCGGCCGCTCTCGTAGGGCCCATAGTGAGCACCGTGACGCGGCTGCCGTCTATACGTTCCTTTATACGCAACGCCTGCTCGAGCGCCGCAAGGTCGTCGGGGTTGAAGACTGCGGGCAGCGCAGCACGGTTTATTGTGCCGTCGGCGTTCATAGCTTGAGTGCCCGCATTACGCGTGTCGGGCACCTGCTTTGCCAAAACTATAATATTCAAACTCATAATCAAATAAATCCACAAAACCCCACCCCTCCTGCGATGCCGCGGAGGGACACAAGGGCGCTTGCGCACAAAAACAATGCGCGTTTGATAGTGCAAAGATATAAATTGTTCTATAAAACCCAAGGAGAAACCGCAAAAAATGCGCCACAGCACATTATTAATAAATAAACCGAAAATAAAAGCGTGCAAAAAGTTCTTTTCTCTATGGAAATAGCTATCTTCGCAAAACAACTGAAAAAAACAGATATATGAGAAACCTCGCACTCGCCGCCGTAATAGCCGCAACACTCCTCACCGCCTGCGGAATGGGCGATACTTGTAAAATTGTGACCACCGAAGGCACGCAACTTGTAAAAAACGGTAAAAAGCACTCGTTCATAGGCACAAATATGTGGTATGCAAGCATACTTGCATCGAAGGGAGAGGGCGGCGACAGAGAGCGTTTCTGCAGCGAGCTTGACGCTCTTGCGGCGATGGGCGTCACAAATTTGAGAATCCTGGCAGGCCCCGACGCCGGCAGTTCACTCGCCAACCACGCCAAGCCCTACCTGCAGCCCGCACCGGGGCTCCTCAACGACACCATACTGCAGGGACTCGACTACGCCATTGCCGAGCTCGAGAAAAGAGGTATGGAAGCGGTTATATACCTGAACAATGCGTGGGACTGGAGCGGCGGATACGGCTTTTACCTCAAGGAGTGCGGATATGGTGACTCGCCCAATGCAAATATAGAGGGAGGATACGACAGGTATGTGAAGTATGCAGCGCAATTCTCAAAATGTCGCGAGGCACAGACCGCCTATTTCGATTTCATACGCAAAGTCGTTTCGCGCAAGAACAGCATCACGGGACGCTGCTACAAAGACGAGCCTGCAATTATGTCGTGGCAGTTGTGCAACGAGCCGCGCCCCTTTGACAAGGAGTGCAAGGAGGAGTTTGCCGGCTGGATAGCCGAGGCTGCCGCCATAATAAAAAGCATAGACCCGAACCACCTTGTATCGACAGGCAGCGAGGGCTACATAGGATGCAGCGGCGACAAGGAGCTGTGTGAGCGCATACACGGAGACGCAAACATCGACTACCTGACAATACACATCTGGCCTGCCAACTGGGGCTGGGCTTCGCGCGAGAACCCCGACAGCACCATAGGCAATGCCTGTGAGAAGAGTAAAAAATACATAGAAGAGCACATTGAGCTTGCCCGCAAGCTGAACAAGCCCGTGGTAATAGAGGAGTTCGGCTACCCGCGACAGGGCAATAAATCGGGCATCGGGATACCCACCGACAGCCGCGACACATTCTACCGCCTGATATTTGACGCGGTGGCCGAGAGTGTCAAAGAGGGAGCCCCCATAGCGGGATGTAACTTCTGGGGCTGGGGCGGCAGCGGACGCCCCGCCGACGAGGTGTGGCAGCCAGGCGACGACTTTCTGTGCGACCCGCCCCACGAGCCGCAGGGATGGTACTCGGTATTCGACTGCGATTCCACAACCGTTGAAATTATAACACATTACGTAAAGATAATAACCTACCACAACAGATAATTTATGTACAAAAACGATAACCGCACAGTCGTTACCCTCGACGCAGGAGGCACCAACTTTGTTTTCGGTGCGATGCGTGCAGGGGAGTTCATTACAGAACCCGTGACGATACCCTCCGAGGCGCACAACCTCGACCTCTGCCTGCAAAATATGGTAAAGGGCTTTCAAACTATTTTCGACAGGCTCGACGAGAAGCCCGTTGCCATAAGCTTCGCCTTCCCCGGCCCTGCCGACTACCCTAACGGAATCATCGGGGGCTACCTGCCCAACTTCCCCTCGTTCCGCGAGGGAGTTGCTCTGGGAACTTTCCTCGAGGGCAAGTTCGGCGTTCCCGTCTTCATAAATAACGACGGCGACCTCTTTGCCTACGGTGAGGCTCTATGCGGCACGCTGCCACGAATTAACAGAATGCTGCGCGAAGAGGGCTCAAACAAGCAGTACAAGAACCTCATTGGCTACACCATAGGCACGGGATTCGGCGTGGGTGTGGTAATAGACGGCAAGCTCAACAGAGGCGACAACTCGTGCGTCGAGACCTTCTGCCTGCGACACAGGGATATGCCCGATGTAATTGTGGAAGAAGGAGTTGCCATAAGAGCAGTGCAACGCATATATGGCGAGAAGAGCGGCGACAGATGCCACAGCCTCTCGCCCAAAGATATCTGCGAAATAGCCGATGGCACACGCCACGGCGACAAAGCCGCAGCGCAGGAGGCTTTTAAAACGCTCGGCAGAGTGGCGGGCGAGGCTATGGCCACGGCTGTTACGCTTATAGACGGAATTGTGGCAATTGGCGGAGGCCTGTCGGCTGCGGCGCATTGGATAATGCCGTCACTGCTCGAGAGTATGCGCGCCACCTTGCACACCCTCGACGGGGAGCAGGTGAGCCTCGTGCAGATGAGCGTGTACAACCTCGACAACCCCGAGGAGTTCAAGCAGTTTGCCAAGGGCGAGGTGAAGAAGATAAAAGTCTACGGCGAAGAGCGTTACGTCGATTACGACAGCAAAAAGCGCGTAGGCGTTACCATATCACAGATGGGCGCAAGCAAAGCCGTGTCACTGGGAGCATACACCTTTGCCATAAGCGAGCTCGACAAGAGATAACCTTTTATGAGAAAAATTTTCACAGCCGTGCTATTTGCTGCGGCAGCCTTTGCAGCCGCACAGGAGCCCGTGGAGTTGGTGAACCCCTTCATAGGCACCACAAACTACGGAGCCACACACCCCGGCGCCGTCACACCCAACGGAATGATGAGCGTAACACCGTTCAACGTGACGGGCTCCGACCTCAACGCATACGACAAGGACAGCCGTTGGCTCTCCACCCCCTACGAGATGAATAACAGATATTTCACGGGCTATGCACACGTTGCGTTGAGCGGAGTGGGCTGCCCCGAAGCCTCGTCGTTGCTTGTGATGCCCACAGCAGGGGAGATAGATGTGAACCTTTTCAACTACGGCTCTGAATACGACAAAGAGAAAGCCTCACCGGGATACTACACCAACCGCCTCACGAAATATGGCATACTCACCGAGGTCACAGCCACGGCACGCACCTCGTGCGAACGTTACACCTTCCCCGGCGGCAAAGGAAATATAATACTCAACCTGGGCGACGGCCTCACAAACGAGTGCGGAGCTATGGTGCGCAAGGTGAGCGACACCGAGATTGAGGGCTTCAAGCTGCTGGGCACCTTCTGCTACACCACGCAGGCGGTCTTTCCCATTTACTTTGTGATGCGCGTCTCGCACAAGCCCACGTCGGGCGGAGCGTGGAAGTTCCAGCCCCTTATGACGGGCATTGAGGCGCAGTGGTGTACCGACGACGGCACATATAAGCTCTACGAGAATTACAACCGCGAAATTGCCGGCGATAACATAGGTTACCGATTCTGCTACGACGACCTCGCCGCGGGAGAAGAGATAACCGTGAGAGTGGGCGTTTCGTTCGTCTCTACAGAGAATGCACGCAAGAACCTCGACAGCGAGCAAAGCGACAAGAGCTTCGACACCCTGCGACAAGAGGCTGCGGAAGAGTGGAACGGCACGCTCGGCCGCATAAAAGTGGAGGGCGGCAGCGACGAGCAGAAAAAAGTTTTTTACACAGCACTTTACCACGCGCTCATACACCCCTGCATAATAAGCGATGTAAACGGCGAATATCCTTGTATGGAGAGCGGGGCGACAGGCAAGAGCCCGCACACCCGATACTCGGTATTCTCGCTGTGGGACACCTACCGCAACCTGCATCAGCTGCTCACGCTTGTCTACCCCGAGCGACAGACCGATATGCTGCGTTCCATTGTGGGAATGTACAAGGAGAGCGGGTGGCTGCCACGCTGGGAGCTCTTCTCGCGCGAGACCTACACTATGGAGGGCGACCCCGCCGCCATAGTACTTGCCGACAGCTGGATAAAAGGGCTGCGCAACTTCGACATAGAGACAGCCTACGAGGCGATGCTTAAATCGGCCACCACAAAGGGAGAGGAGAACCCCCTGCGCCCCGATATAATCCCCTACACCGAGAGAGGTTTCATACCGCTCGGATATTTCTCGAACGACCTATCGGGTGACAACTCCGTGTCTCACGCCCTCGAGTACTGCTCGGCCGACTATGCCATAGCACAGCTTGCCGACTCGCTGGGCGACAAGGCACGCGCCAAGGAGTTTCTGCGCCGCTCGCAGAGCTACCGAAGATACTTCTGCCGAGAGCACGGCACGCTGCGCCCCCTCACACACGAGGGAGATTTCATAGGCTCGTTCAACCCCGAGACAGGCAAGCACTTCGAGAACGTGCCCGGCTTCCACGAGGGCTCGGCGTGGAACTACACGTTTGCCGCCGTTCACGACATAAAAGGACTCACAAAACTTATGGGCGGAGCAAAAGGGTATGTAAAGAGCCTGCAAAAGGTATTCGACAACTACTACTACGACCCCACGAACGAGCCCGATATCATATACCCCTACCTCTTCAGCCGATTCAAGGGCGAGGAGTGGCGCACACAAAAGATTGTCAGGGAGCTACTCGAAAAGCACTACAAAAACAGCCCCGACGGAATACCAGGCAATGACGACACCGGCACAATGTCGGCGTGGGCGGTATTCTCTATGATGGGGCTCTACCCCGACTGCCCCGGAGAGCCCTACTACACCCTCACCACCCCCGCCTTTGACAAGATAACCATATCGACACCCACAGGAACCGTAACCATAGAGTGCACACGCCCCGACAGCGATGCACACTACATAGAGAGCATACACTGCAACGGCAAGAGACACAACGGCTATCGCATAGAGCACAATACCCTTGCGCAGGATTGCCACATTAACTTCACGCTAAAGAAAGCCCCCCGATGAGACTACTGCACATACTCGCGGCCCTGCTGCTGACAGCGGCCTGCACCCCGCACGCCACACAACGAGAAAGAGTAACCCGCCACATAAACCCGCTTATAGGCAGTGGAGGGCACGGGCACGTCTTCGTGGGTGCGAGCGTACCCTTCGGTATGGTGCAGCTCGGCTCCACCGCTGTGAGCCAGGTGTGGGACCTGTGCTCGGGCTACCACAGCGACGAGAACAGCGTCATAGGCTTCTCGCACACCCATTTGAGCGGAACAGGCATAGGCGACCTTTTCGACATAACAGTTATGCCCGTGACGGGCGAGGTTACATACACCCGCGGAAACATAGAGAACCCCGAGAGCGGCCTGTGGTCACCTGCCGACCGCAGCAAAGAGATTGCGACACCCGGATACTACGCCGTGCCTCTTACACGCTACGGCATAACAGCCGAGCTCACCGCAACGGCGCGTGTGGGTATGCACCGCTACACCTTCCCACAGGCCGACGACGCAGCCATAGTAATTGACCTCGAGAACGGCGGCTGCTGGGACAGAACCACCGAGGCATACACCGCTGCAGAGGGCAATAACCGCATCGTGGGCTACCGCTACTCCCGCGGATGGGCTGCACGACAAAAGATATACTTCGTGGCAGAGTTCCAAAAACCTTTCGAGAGCATCGAAAAGGTGAAAGGCGAGCTATACACACGCGCATCGTTCTTCACACGCGAGGGCGAAGAGATACTTATGAAAGTGGCCGTCTCGCCCGTGAGCATCGAAGGCGCCAAAGCAGCTATGGCACAGGAACTGCCCCACTGGAATTTTGAGGAGGTGAAGAGCGCAGCAGAAGAGCTGTGGGAGAATGAGCTTTCCCGCATAAGGATAAAGAGCGACAACGACACCCTGAAAAAAATATTCTACACGGCCGCCTACCACGCAATGACCGCCCCAGTGCTCTTCAGCGATGTAAACGGCGACTACCGCGGAGCCGACGGCGAGATTTACAACAGCCCCACCCCGCGCTACACCTGCTTCTCGCTATGGGACACCTACCGCGCCAAGCAACCGCTTATGACCATAGTGCACCCACAGAAAGCCGCAGAGTTTGTGGCCTCTATGGTGGATATCTGCGACAAGCAGGGCAACCTGCCCGTGTGGCATCTATGGGGCAACGAAACCAATTGTATGGTGGGAGACCCCGGCATACCCGTCGTGGCCGATGCCATAGTAAAGGATATACCCGGAATAGACAAAGAGGCTGCCTTTGCCGCCATAAAAAAAAGCGCCACAAAGCCTGAACGCGGCAAGGAACTGCGCGACCGCCACGGCTATATACCCTGCGACCTCAAAACAGAATCTGTCGCATACGAGCTCGAGTATGCCATAGCCGACGCAGCTGCGGCACAGGCGGCACGCGCCGTGGGACAGAACGAAGAGTTTGACTATTTCACCCGCAAGAGCCACTCCTACAGACGTCTCTACGACAAGGCAAGCGGTTTCATACGCGGCGTAGACAGCACGGGAGTTTTCCGCGAGCCCTTCAACCCCTACCACTCTGCACACCGCGCCGACGACTACTGCGAGGGCAACGCCTGGCAGTACACCTGGCTTGTACCCCACGATATTGCGGGGCTTGCAGCTCTTATGGGAGGAAGAAGCAACGCCGCGGCACTGCTCGACAGGCTGTTCACCGCATCGACTGAAATAGAGGGCGATGCCTCGCCCGATATCTCGGGAATGATAGGACAATATGCCCACGGCAACGAGCCCTCGCACCACACCATCTACCTGTACACGATGCTTGGCGAGCCCCACAAATGCGCACGCTTGGTGCGCGAGGTGCTGCAAAAGCTCTACAGCGACAAGCCCGACGGCTTGTCGGGCAACGAGGATATGGGGCAGATGTCGGCGTGGTACATTATGTCGGCCATCGGCCTCTATCAGGTGGAGCCCGCAGGCGCACGCTACTGGCTGGGTTCTCCCATTATAGATGAGGCCGAACTCACCGTACAGGGCGGCACATTTACCATCAAATGCCTGAATAACAGCGAGAGAAATATCTACATAAAGAGCGTGAAGCTCAACGGGAAAGAGCACGCCCTGCCCTACATAGAGCACAGGGATATAGCCGCAGGCGGCACGCTCACCATAGAAATGAGCGACACCCCTGCCCTGTGGTACGAAGCCGACCTCCTGTTCCGATGAAAGAATAATCTTTTTTTAGATTCTCATCTATAGAACCTTACCCGTTACAGCAGTGTTTAATATTCTGCTTAACGGAAAGGATTCTTATGAGAAAGTTCTTGACTATCTTACTTATTCTGCCGCTCGGTTGCGCTGTTTCACGCGCACAGAAGAGCGGGGAATATCTCTTTACCCCTCTGCCCGAGGAGTGGAACGGCTATGAGTCGCCCCTGCAAAGTGTACCGAACGACGACCTTTGGTGGCGCAATTTCAACGACAGCACCCTCGATTCCCTTATAAACACCGCAGTTATGCACAACTGCTCGGTGCTGTCGGCCATAGAGAATATGAAGCGGGCAAAGGCCGTGTGGCGACAGGCGCAAAGCAAGCTGATGCCCACCGTAGACCTCGCCCTTGGGTGGCAACGCGCCCAGAGCAGCGGAAACACCGCCGAGAGTTTCTTCACACAAAGCGTTGCGGGCTACTACAGCGGAGCCGTCTCTATGAGCTGGCAGATAGATATCTTTGGCAGCATATATGAGCGGTCGAAAGCACAGAAGAGACTCTTTCAGGCTACCGAGGAGGAGTTTCGCGCTGTTATGGTCGCCCTGTGTGCCAACGTAGCCACAAACTACTTCTCGTTGCGCGAGAGCACGGTGCGCCTTATGGTGCTGCGCAGCAACGTGGCATCGCAAAAGGAGATTATGAACATTGTGACGGCGCGCTACAACAGCGGCCTCGCATCGAAGCTCGACGTGGCACAGTCGCAATCGGTCTACTACAACACCCTCGCACAGATTCCTGCGATGCAGAGCACCATAGATAGCTACCGCAACGCTCTTGCCGTGCTGCTCGGACGCTACCCGAGCGAGCTATATGGCTGGGCAGCCGACTCCACCGCACTACCCTCTTACATAGAACCGCTTGCTCTGGGCGTGCCTGCCACGCTGCTGCGCCGTCGCCCCGACATAAGAAAAGCCGAAAGAGAGATTGAGGCATACGCCGCAATGCTCGGCGCAAGCAAACGCGACTGGTTGCCCGAATTCTATCTCACCGGCTCCATAGGATATTCGGCCGAGAAGCCCAAAGAACTGCTCCACTCACGCAGCCTCACCTGGGAGATTGCCCCCACCATAAAATGGAATATCTTCAACGGCGGAGCAGATGTAAATGCCACAAGAGAGGCACGCGCCGTGCTCGAGCAGAGCATAACAGCTTTTAATAATAATGTGCTCACCGCAATGCAGGAGGTGGAAACGGCTATAAGCGAATATAAAAACACCCTGATGCAGATTACAGCCGTCAAAGAAGCGGTAAACAAAAGCAACGAGACGTTGGAACTATCCCTGCAGCTCTACAAACAGGGGCTCACAGAGTTCAGCGACGTGCTCGACGCACAGCGCACCCTGCTCGAATATCAGGATTACCTGGTGCAGGCGCAGGGAGCAGCCCTCAAATATCTGGTGCAGTTATACAACGCACTCGGCGGAGGCTGGTAACTATTTAATTATCACATAATATGAAGAAGATTCTATTTATTGCAGCGGCAGTTGCACTCGGCGGCTGCCACAAAAGAGAGCAAAGAGAGACGGCCGGCAACGCTCTGCCCGTGGAGGTGGCCACTCCGGTGGTGCGCAGCGTTACCCTCACACGCGAATACCCGGGCTACCTTGAGGCCGACGTCACCGTCTCCATTGTGGGACGCGCAAGCGGCACGCTGCAGAAGCAGAGCTACACGGCGGGAAACAGGGTGAAGAAAGGAGATATTCTTTTTGTAATAGAACCCACGCTCTACGAGAACGCCGTGGCACAAGCCGAGGCGGCTCTTGCCACCGCACAGGCAGGCCTCGAGTATGCACGCAGCAACTACGAGCGTATGAAGCAGGCTATAGAGAGCGATGCGGTGAGCAGGATAGAATTCCTGAAAGCCGAGAGCAACGTAAAGAGCTATGAGGCGCAGGTGAGCAATGCAAAAGCCGCGCTGGGCACGGCGCGCACAAACTTGAGCTACTGCTATGTAAAAGCCCCCACCGACGGCGTAGTGGGCATTGAGAGCTACTCTGTGGGCACTTACATCCCCGGAGCCGCAAGCCCCGTTGAGCTGTGCAAAATGTACAAAGACAACAAAATGTATGCCTATTTCGACATAGGCGACAACCAATGGCTCGGCAAGCAGAAACGCAGCGATGCAGTGGGCAAGGAGGAGTATATAACCTTTACTCTGGGCAATGACAAATATTTTCGATGGAAAGCAAAGATGGACTACCTGTCGCCCGACATAAACTTGAGCACAGGCACCCTGCGCGTGAGAGCAGAGCTCGACAACGAAGACCTCTTCTTGAAACCGGGCAGCTACATAAGCGTGGTGCTGCCATACGAGAGCATAGCCGAGGGAATTCTTGTGCGTGACGCCTCCATAGGCACCGACCAGCTTGGAAAGTTCCTCTACGTGGTGAACGACAGCAACGTGGTGCAGTATCGCGCCATAGAAACAGGCAACCTTGTCGATGACACGCTGCGCCTTGTGACAAGTGGCCTGAAAGCTGGCGAGCGCTATGTGACAAAAGCACTGCTGAAAGTGCGCAACGGAATGCCCGTCACCCCCGTAACGACAAGCCACAGAAGCCTGCAAGAGCCTATGTAGTATAAACCCTAATAAGCTGATTATGAATTTCTCTAAATTCTTTATCGAACGACCGATATTTGCCACCGTGCTCTCTTTGCTGCTGCTTGTGGCAGGCGGAGTATCGCTCTTTGTTCTACCCATAGACCAATACCCGTCCATAACACCCCCAACCGTGCAGGTAAATGCCGTCTACCCCGGTGCAAACGCCGAGACCATAGCGCAAACAGTGGGCATACCCATAGAGCAGCAGGTGAACGGAGTAGACAATATGATATATATGAGTTCCACCTCGTCGTCGGCAGGCACATACAGGCTGACGGTGACTTTTGAGGTGGGAACAGATATAGATATGGCGACGGTACTCGTGCAGAACCGCGTAAACATTGCGCTGAACTCCCTGCCTTCGGAGGTTACACAGCAGGGCGTCACCGTGCAGAAACAGTCGTCGAATGTGGTTCTTTTCATCACCCTCACGGGCGACAGCACCTACAACCAGCTCTATCTTTCCAACTATGCCGAGTTGCAGCTTGTAGACCAGCTCACACGCACCCCCGGAGTGGGCTCTGTGAATATTATGGGAGCAGGAAACTACTCTATGCGCGTGTGGCTCAACCCCGAGACGATGCGCATAAGAGGCATATCGCCCGCCGAGGTCTACCAGGCAATCTCGAAGCAGAACCTTGCCATCTCGGCAGGATATGTGGGACAGACACTTGGCGCCGATGCCGACAACGCCTTTCAGTACACGCTCAACGTGCAGGGACGCCTGAAAGACGCCGAGGAGTTTGCAAACATTGTGATACGAAACAACGGAGTGGAGATGCTGCGTCTGCGCGACATTGCCGACATTGAGATAGGCAGCGAGACATACGCATCCTCGTCGCGCCTCAAAGGGAAACCCACGGCTGCTCTTGCCGTGTATCAGTTGCCCGGCTCGAGCTCGCTCGCCGTCTCAAAAGCCGTGAGAGAGAAAATGGAGGAGCTCGGCAACAGTTTCCCGCCGCAAGTGCAGTATCAGATAGCCCTCGACACCACCGATGTTATGCGCAGTTCCATACGCGAGGTGCTCTACACCTTTGCAGAGACCACAGTGCTTGTAATCCTTGTGATATTTCTCTTTCTGCAAAATTGGAGAGCCACACTCATTCCCTGCCTCACCATACCCGTCTCCCTTATAGGAACTCTGGCTGTTATGGAGTTGCTCGATTTCTCAATAAACACCCTCTCCCTGTTTGGCCTCATACTTGCAATAGCCATTGTGGTAGACGACGCGATTGTGGTTGTGGAGAACGCCACGCGCATCCTCGACGAGGGTAAACTCTCGCCACGCGCCGCCACCGAGAAGGCTATGGAGGAGATTGCAGGCCCCATAGTGGGCGTGGTGCTTGTGATGCTTGCTGTATTTATCCCCACAACTATGATAAGCGGCATTTCGGGGCAGCTCTATAAGCAGTTTGCCCTCACCATCGCCACTGCAACCCTTTTGAGCGGCTTTAACTCGCTCACGCTCACGCCTGCCCTTTGTGCCCTGCTTTTGCGACCTGCCGGTGAGAGAAAAGAGGGTGCTTTCTTCAAAGCCTTCAACAGGGGATACAACGCCCTGCAACGCCTCTACGACAAGGTGGTGGGCTTCCTTTTAAAAAAAGCGTGGGTGGCTGCAGGCTCCTTTATTGCAATGTCGTTGCTTGCGCTATATATGTTTGGCGTGTGGCCCACCACATTCATTCCCGACGAAGACGACGGATATTTTATAATTGCCGTGCAGCTGCCACCGGCAGCCTCGCTCAGCCGCACAGAGGCAGCTGCCGCAAAGGTGGAGAAGATTGTTTCGTCGTACCCCGAAGTGAAGACAAATATAAGCATAAGCGGTTACAGCATACTAAACAACGGACAGCAGAGCAACGCAGCGAGTGTCTTTGTGGTGCTGAAGGACTGGAGCGAGAGAAAAGGCAAGGAGCAGAAAGCGGCTGCCATTGTGGAGAGGTTCAACCGACAGGCCTATGTAGAGGTAGAAGAGGCGCAGTGCTTTGCCATAGTGCCGCCCGCCATACCCGGCATAGGCAATGTGGGAGGCCTGCAGCTGCAAATAGAAGACCGCAAGGCTCTCGGCCTCACCGAGCTGCAAAAGGGCGTGGACGCTCTGCTTGCCTCCTATGGCAAAGTACCGTCGGTAGAGAGTATGAACAGTTCATACGAAGCCGACGTACCGCAATATTTCCTTAACATCGACCGCGACAAGGCCATATCTATGGGGCTCGATATGGGCGCCGTGCTCTCGACCTTGAGCTACTATATGGGTGCCATATATGTGAACGACTTTGTGATGCTCGGCAGAATATGGCAGGTGAAGATGGCTGCGGGCGAAAAGAGCCAGAAGCTGATAGACAATGTGCTGCGCTTGAGCCTTGCAAACAGCAAAGGAGAGATGGTACCGTTCAGCAGTTTCATCACCCCCGAAGAGACTCTTGGCATTGACCAGATGGGACGATACAATATGTACAACAGCGCAAGCGTCACCTGCAATGTGGCGCAGGGGTACAGCTCGAGCGAAACGATGAGCGACATCGCCGCACTTTTCAACGAGGAACTGGGCACAGAGTTCGGATATGAATGGACAGGCGTTGCCTACCAGGAGAAGGCGGCAGGCAGCTCCACCACAATTATCTTTGTCATAGCTATCCTTGTGGCCTACTTGGTGCTCGCCGCGCAATACGAGAGCTGGAGCAGCCCAGTTGCAGCCATAACAGGCGTGCCCATAGCTCTGCTTGGAGCCATCGCAGGGTGCTGGATTTTCGACATACCAGTGAGCGTGTACACCCAGGTGGGTATAATTCTTCTCATTGCATTGAGTGCAAAGAACGGAATTCTCATTGTGGAGTTTGCGCGCGACTTCCGCAAGGGCGGCAACAGCATACGCGAGAGCGCAGCCGAGGCAGGCCACGTGCGTCTGCGCCCCATCCTGATGACCTCGTTTGCCTTTGTGCTCGGAGTTATGCCTTTGCTTTTTGCAGGTGGTGCGGGAGCCAATGCCCGCCTGTCACTTGGCGCGGCCGTGGTATTCGGAATGTTACTTAACACCGTGGTGGCCACACTCTACATCCCCAACTGGTATGAGTGGATGCAGGCTCTCGAAGAGAGGTTTACAAGAAAAAAGAGAGGCGACGGAAACGCCGCCCACACAAAAGAAGATGTATAAAAAATGAAGCAAGGCTTTGAAAAAAGCCTTGCTTCATTTTCAATTACCATAGGGAGCCTCATCTTCGGCTACCATTTTATAATCGTCCTCATCGGAAGCGTAGTTTGTGGGGGTTACATTTCCACGGAGTGCGAGATTGCGACGCATCGCCTCTATCTCTTCGACCTCGGCAGGTGAAAAGGTCTCCTCCAACTCTTCACGCGAACAGGCGAAGAGCGACGCGGCCTCACTCACCAGCACATCCCCCAATATGCCGTCGGCCTGCATCTTCTCAAGAACTTCGCGACACTCGTCAGCAGTGGCAGTGCCTTCGATGTATTTTTCAAGTAATTCCTCGTAGTTCATAGTAAAAGTTTTTATAAGGGTTTGAATTTCAGTTCACATTTAGAGGCAATCTTGCCGTTCTCCTTGGTCACCTGTGCAAGGAAGTGGTCGGGCGCAAGTTCCTTTATTCCATAGGAGAGTTCCTCGTCGGCTGCACCCTCGTTCATATATGCCACAACAAAGTCGGTCAGTTCGTGGGTATTCATATACTCTATGGGCAGGTGGTCGAGAATATGTTGAAATGTGCGTATGCTGTTCATATGCCCGTTTATATCGACATCGCTATACAACGGACGACGACGGAAACTTACCTCCTCCACCGTGTCGCGGCAGATAGAGGGGATGCGTTTTATGGCAAAAGGTTCGTCGGGTAATATACACTCGACCAGACGCATACCTATATCGCCGTTCAAATCGACCGACGAGCGCGTCTCGAGATTTATCATTGCAAAGGTCGCCAGGAGCGATGCGGCTACGTTTCCTTCCTCGTCCACCACCCTTATACAGCGGTCGGTGAAGCCGTGATAGAGACTGCGCACCCACGTTTCCACAAAGAAACGCTCGCGCCAGCGTGGCAGACGGTCGATGTGCAGCGCCATACGCGCAAGCACCCAGCCGAGCGTACTTGTGGCACCAAATCCACGCGCCTCGCCGTGTCTGCCACCGCAAGTGAGCATATTATCGCACAAAGTGGTGGGACGCAGCCTGCCCTGCCTGTCTACAAGAAAAGTCTCTGCAAAGAAGGGGAAACGGTCTATTTTCATTCTACTTTCCATTATGCTTTTGTTTTTGTATCGTTCAACCCTCGATTACAAAAGCAAAATTAATAAAAAGCAGCGATTGACACTAAACGTATTGCGGTTTTATTTGTAAAAAAATGGTAAAAAGACAAGTTTAGTCGGCATATTCGCTCAATTCGAGCCAACGCATTGTCTTGCTTTCCACAAGCTCTATTATGGTGCTTATGCGCATAGACTTTTCGAGCAGCTGTGCGTTGTCGAGAGTACCGCTGCACATAAGCTCTTCGAGCGAGGCTTTTTCTGTTTCGAGTTCCATAATCTCGGTCTCAAGAGCCTCGTATTCACGCTTCTCCTTGAAGGTGAGCTTGCGTTTCTCGTCGTTACGGTTTACCTGCTTTGCGGGAGCGGGCTTTGCGCTCTTGGCCGCCACGGCGGCACGCTCCTCGTCGCGCCAGTCGCGGTATTCGGTGTAATTGCCGGGGAAGTCTTTTATGTCGCCGCCACCGTTGAAAACAAATATGTGGTCTACCACTTTGTCCATAAAATAGCGGTCGTGACTCACCACAATCACACACCCCTTGAAGCTGCTCAAATATTCCTCGAGCACCTGCAGCGTCTCAATGTCGAGGTCGTTTGTGGGCTCGTCTAGCACAAGGAAGTTGGGGTTGCTCATAAGAACGGTGCATAGGTAGAGACGACGTTTCTCGCCACCGCTCAATTTATACACATAGCTGTGCTGCTTCTCGGGAGTAAAGAGAAAATGCTGCAGGAACTGCGATGCGGTGAGCATTTTATTGCCCACGGGGATAACCTCGGCTATACCTTTTACTACATCTATCACCTTCATCTGCTCGTTAAAGGCAAGCCCCTCCTGGCTGTAGTAGCCCCACTTCACAGTCTCACCCACCTCTATGCTACCGCTGTCGGGTTGCACCCTGCCCAAGAGCATCTTTATAAACGTAGACTTACCCGTGCCGTTACCACCCACGATGCCAAGTTTCTCGTAGCGCGAGAAGGTGTAGAAGAAATCTTTTGTTATAATTCTGTCGGGGAAGGCCTTGCACAGCGCCTTCATAACAAATATTTTGTTGCCTATATACTGCGCCTTTATGTCGAGCGACACCTTTGAGTCGTCGCGCATAGCAGCGGCTTTCTCTTCGAGTTTGTAGAAAGCGTCGATGCGGTATTTGGCCTTGTGGGCGCGTGCCTGCGGCTGACGGCGCATCCAGTCGAGTTCCTTGCGCAGAAGATTACGCGCACGGGCCGACTCGGCTGCCACATTTTGCAGTCTCTCTTCGCGGCGCTGCAAGAAATAGCTGTAATTACCTTTGTAGCGATATATGCAATGGTCATCGATCTCTATAATATCGTTGCACACATTGTCGAGGAAGTAGCGGTCGTGAGTTACCATAAGAAGGCTGCCCGTCATACGCGAGAGGTACTCCTCGAGCCACTCCACCATCTCAATATCGAGGTGGTTGGTGGGCTCGTCGAGAATCATCAGCTCGGGCTGTTCTATGAGCACTGCGGCGAGTGCCACACGTTTTTTCTGGCCGCCCGAGAGCTCTCTCACAGGCTGGTCGAAGCGTGTAATCTTCAGCTTGTCGAGCACCTGCTTGGCACGGTTCTCGTAGTCCCACGCGTCGAGACGCTCCATCTCCTCCATAAGACGCGGCAGAGCCTTGCTGTCGCCGTCGGCAAGGGCCTTTTCGTAGCGCGCAATCACATCGGCCTTTTCGCTGTTACGCTGCAGGCAGGCCTCTATCACGGTGAGATTCTCGTCGAAGAGAGGCTCCTGCTCGAGATAGCCCACACGTATGTCGGAGCGCAAGGTTATCTTACCCTCGTCGCACGGTTCCTCGCCTGCAATTATTTTAAGAAGCGTGCTTTTACCCTTTCCGTTACGCGCGATAAGCCCCACACGCTGACGCTCCTCCACGGCAAAAGATATGCCGCTGAAGAGTTCAAGTTCTCCGTAGTTTTTTGAAATTCCCTCTATTTGCAGGTCGATGGCCATATTATTCTCTTTTTATATTCAACGTGCGAAGATATAAAAAAGAGGGCTATTTGTAAAAACAAACAGCCCTCTTTTGATGGTTGCGCACTTATTTATTGCTGTGCATCACGACGTCCGCCGGGACGGCCCTGTCGGCCGGGGCGGCCCTGACCGCGGAAACGCTCGCCCGCTTGTTTCATATATTCCTGATACTTCTTGTACTGCTCCTCGTTGAGAATCTGTTTCATCTGCTCGTCGCGCAGAGCACGGCGTTTCGCCATAACCTCGTTGCGGGCACGACGCTCCTCCGCCGAAGGCTGCACACGCTCACGGCGCTCCTTGCCCTCTTTCTTCATCTGCTCGCGACGCTCGCGGTTCACTTTAATACTGTCCTGCATAGCCATTGCATCGGAGTAGTTCATCAAGAAAACTGCCTGGAACTGAATGCTGTCGAGTGCCACAACTTTGTTCAGCATCTCTGTCTGCATCATAGCCATCTGCTCGGGGTTCATCGCACCACGGTTGCCACGGGGAGCACCGTTGTTATTCTGCGAAAATGCGGCAAGCGAAATAATCATTGCCACAGCCAATAAAATTGTCTTTCTCATAGGTATTTCTTTTTTACGTTTTTATATATAGACAACACTTGCGAAGAAATGTAAAAAGCGGCATTGCCGTTTTTAACCCTTCTTAACAAGTTCTTCGGCTATCACACCGTCTACCATACGTATGGTGCGGTCGGTGAGACGGGCAAGCTCCTCGTCGTGGGTTACGATAATAAAAGTCTGCCCATACTTGTCGCGCAACTCAAAAAAGAGCTTGTGCAACTCCTCTTTATTGTGGCTGTCGAGGCTCCCCGAAGGCTCGTCGGCAAGCACCACGTCGGGGCGGTTTATCAGTGCACGCGCAACTGCCACACGCTGGTTCTCGCCTCCCGACAGCTGCGACGGCTTGTGCCCCGCACGCTCCTGCAGCCCCATAAGGGCAAGCAGTTCCATAGCCTCTTTCTCGGCCGCGCTGCGGCTGCACCCCGCAATCATTGCAGGGATTATTATATTCTCGAGGGCGGTAAACTCGGGCAACAGCTGATGAAACTGAAACACAAAGCCTATGTGTTTATTGCGAAAGGCCGCCAATTGCCTGCCGTTCATTGCCGCAAGATTGCAGCCGTTGAAAAGTATATCGCCCGACGAAGGCCTGTCGAGCGTGCCGATGAGCTGCAAGAGGGTTGTCTTGCCAGCACCGCTTGCACCCACGATGCTCACGACCTCACCTTGTGACACGCGCAGACTCACACCCTTGAGCACCTGCAACTCGCCAAAGCTCTTTGTTATATCTTTTATCTCAATCATATATTCTTTATTACATATTCGGCAAGATAGCAGCCAAAGACCGCCGTAAAATAGCCGAGGGAACCGATTATGGGCTTTCCGCCTGCGGGGTTGGGTTTTATGGCGTCGATACGCGGCTGCTCGGCGCTATAGACCACGGGCAGCTTGTACCGGCCGCGGTAGTCGCGCAGGGCACGACGCACGTTCTTTGCAAGCGTGCAATGCTCGCTTTTCCACAGGTCGCCCACCCTTATGTCGCACAAGTTCATCTTGGCACCCGCACCCATACTCGAAATAATGGGGATAGCGCGCTCCCAGCAGTTTGTGATGAGCGCACACTTCGAGGGGAGTGTGTCTATGGCATCCACCACAAAAGAGAACTCCCTCTCGGCAAGCAACTGCGGGATATTCTCCTCGCCGACAAAGATATTCTTCACGTCGAGACGCACCTGCGGGTTTATCGCACGCAGACGCTCGGCCACCACGTCGCATTTGGGGCGCCCCACCGTAGAGGCAAGCGCAGGCATCTGACGGTTTATATTTGTGACATCCACATTGTCGGCATCGACAAGCGTAACGGCACCCGCGCCCGCGCGCACAAGCATCTCGGCAGCCCACGAGCCCACACCGCCGAGCCCCACAATAAGAATATGGGCATCGGCAAGGTGCTGCTGTCGCTCACTGCCCAGCAGCAGTTCTCCGCGCTGCAGCCACTCTCTCTCCATTTGATTCATATTTGTCATATATCGCACGAAAATACAAAAAATATCGCAACCACAGATATTTCACAAGAAAAAGATTCCTCACGGCAAGCCCACACAGGGAAAAGCCGCAAAAAACCACGCATACACATTGTCAATATCACTATTTTAATCGCCGCAGAGCAATTTATTCACCTACATTTTAGATTTCTTATAAAAAACAATTATCTTCGTGCCCGAAATTTGAAAAACATATAGTTGTAGAACAAAACAGATTAAAATATGAAAATAGCTATTGTAGGCGTTAGCGGAGCGGTGGGACAGGAGTTCCTGCGCGTTCTTGACGAGAGAAATTTCCCTTTTGACGAACTTGAGCTTTACGGTTCTGCGCGCAGCGCCGGCAAAGTATATAATTTCAAAGGTGTAGACTACACCGTGAAAGAGCTTCAGCACAACGACGATTTCAAGGGCATTGACTATGCTTTTGTTTCGGCAGGTGGCAGCGTTTCAAAGGAGTTTGCCGACACTATCACAAAGCACGGCTGTGTGATGATTGACAACTCGAGCGCATTCCGTATGGACGAGGATGTGCCCCTCGTAGTTCCCGAGGTGAACCCCACCGATGCATACAACCGCCCCCGCGGCATCATCGCCAACCCCAACTGCACCACCATTCAGATGGTTGTAGCATTGAAAGCCATTGAGAACCTCTCGCACATCAAGCGCGTGCACTCATCTACCTACCAGGCAGCGAGCGGCGCAGGTGCGGCAGCTATGGCCGAGCTCTACGAGCAGTACCGTCAAGTGCTTGCAGGCGAGGAGCCCACAGTGGAGAAGTTTGCTTACCAGCTTGCATTCAACGTAATTCCCCAGATTGACGTGTTCACCGACAACGGTTACACCAAAGAGGAGATGAAGATGTACAACGAGACACGCAAGATTATGCACAGCGACATTCAAGTGAGCGCACAGTGCGTTCGCGTTCCCGCCTTGCGTTCACACTCACAGACTCTGTGGATTGAGACCGAGGAACCCCTCACTGTGGAGCAGGTAAAAGAGGCTGTAGCCAACGGCGAGGGACTTATCCTTATGGACAACCCCGAGAAGAAGGAGTATCCTATGCCCCTCTTCCTCGCAGGCAGCGACCCCGTATACGCAGGCCGCATCCGCAAGGACATCACAAACCCCAACGGTATTATTATGTGGATTGTGGGCGACCAGATTAAGAAAGGCGCCGCCCTCAATGCCGTGCAGATTGCCGAGTATCTGATTGCACACCCTCAAAAATAAAAAGAACAATATAGCAACCAGATCACATTTCCAATCTATAGTACAATGTCATCCCGACCATACATTAACGAAAATAATTAAAGTTTGATTTAGACATATAAGACCAAAGCCCTGTGGGCTTTGGTCTTATATGTTTCAGTCACTATATAATTCTTCACCGGAATTGTTACAACTGCCAAAATTTTGATATATTTGAGGTAAACCTCGAATATACTGCACTCGCAGTGAAATATATCGAAGCAAACTTCACATATCTCGCCAGTTTATATATATTTGCAGTACACACTAAAAATTACTTACTATGGCACAAGAGATTACGCTCAAATTTATCGACGGCTCTTCAAAAGAATACGAAGTGACCGGGAGAACAATGGGAGACAAGCAGGAGTTTTACATTCCGCTATCATCATTGAAATGCGGCAGTCTGGAACTTGAAGGAAGGTATGAGGAGAACCACGATGTCAATGTCATTGAAGTTGGCGAGGATTATGCCGTCGTTGAAGTTTCGCACCGTTGGGGAGGTACAAAGGATGGCCCGTACAAGGTGCGCCTGGGCGAGAAGACAGTCTCGTGCAGCTACTATTTTGGCGAGTGGAACTACTACTATTCACTCTCCATACAATGTAAAGAGGAATGACATTGCCCCTGATAACAAAGCAAGGAGGATTGCATTGCAATCCTCCTTGCTTGTATATTAAATTCCGTTATTCAGAAACTCTATATTTACCCTCGTCTTCGTCGTCGAGCATACTCAAATAGGATTGGTAGCGCGATGGGGCAATTTCGCCACGCTCAAGCGCGGCGAGCACAGCGCAACCCGGCTCGTGTGTGTGGGTGCAGTTGCCATATTTGCAGTCGGTCGAAAGGGCAAAGAACTCCACAAAATAGTGAGGTATCTCCTCCTTTTCCATTGCGTATGAGCCGAAGCCCTTCACACCGGGAGTGTCCACGATGTAACTGTCGGGCATAAACTCAAACATCTCGGTGTAAGTGGTAGTGTGCATTCCCGTGTCGTGGATTTTCGAAATCTCGCCCACCTTGGCCGCCAGCTGGGGCGCCACGGCGTTCACCAGGCTCGACTTACCCACACCCGAGTTACCCGCAAGCAGAGAGACCTTGCCACGCATAGCCTCGCGCAACTGCTCCACGCCCTCGCCTGTGGAGGCGCTGGTGCGAAGGCATCTATAACCTATGCTCTCGTAGAGCGCCTCGAGGTATTGCAGCTCGTCGTTCTCCTCGGGGGTGTAGAGGTCGGTTTTGTTAAATACCAGAACCACCGGCACGCGGTAGGCCTCGGCCGAGGCAAGGAAACGGTCGATGAATGTGGTGGAGGTTGCGGGGTGGCTTATGGTAACCACAAGAAAACAGAGGTCGAGGTTTGCGGCAAGGATATGCGACTGCTTCGAGAGGTTCGACGCCTTGCGCACAATATAGTTCTTGCGCTCCATAATATCCACGATATAGGCGGTGCCGTCGCTGCGCACATCAAACTGCACGCAGTCGCCCACAGCCACGGGATTGGTGCTTTTAATCCCCTTGAGCCTGAAGTTTCCTTTCACCCTGCAATCGACGATTTGGCCGTCGGCAGTGCGGACAGCATAGACGCTGCCCGAGCTTTTTACAACTATACCCTGCACCATCGGCAACTATTACACGGTGAGTATCTCCTTCTCTTTGGCCGCGAAAATTTCCTCGGCTTTCTTGATAAATTTGTCGTGTATCTTCTGCAATTTCTCCTCGCCGTCCTTTGCAACGTCTTCGGGAGTACCGTCCTTAACCGACTTTTTCATTGCGTCGATACCGTCGCGGCGTGCGTTGCGGATACTGATTTTTGCAGTCTCGAGCTCGTGTGCACACTGCTTTACAAGCTCTTTGCGGCGCTCACCGGTCAAGGGAGGAATGGCAATTATAATTACTTCACCGTTATTTGCAGGCATAATACCCACGGGAGAGTCGATAATCGCCTTCTCGATGGGCGCAATCATACTCTTATCCCAAGGTTTGATGGCTATTGTACGAAGGTCGGGAGTGGTTATTGTCGCAACATTATTGAGGGGCATTTCAGAGCCGTATGAGCTCACGCGCACACAGTCGAGGATGTGGACATTGGCCTTTCCCGCGCGGATATGTGAATACTCCTCTTCGAGGTGCATAATGGTCATCTCCATCATCTCCTCAATCTCACTCAAACAAGCTTTTACGTCTAACATAATTATATTCTGTTTTATAGGTTCTACAAAAAGGGCCGAAACACTTCTGCCTGAAGATTCACGGGCGAGCGAAGTCTATTTTTGGGCGTTAGCTCAAAGGTAGTAAATATGAATAGAAAATAGGCGTTTTTAAGATTTTTTAATAATTGCAAGCACGCTTTTGTACCATTTGCCACTACCTTTGGGCAGAAAGGATTATTAATATACGTTGTGAAAAGTACAACAACCAAGAAAGCCGCAAGAATGTTCTAATAACAAAAGGAGGTGTATATGACAAGCAAAAGAAATCAGAACCGACTGATAAAGATTTTCGGCGGCAACCTGTGGCAGGCGCAGCTACTTCAAGGCTTGCTCGAAGCAAATAATATTTCGTGTATGCTGCGCAACGACACAATGTCGGCAGTGACATCGCCCTATGCGACTCTGGGCGGCGAAGTGTGGGTTATGATTGACGAAAAAGACAAGGATATGGCCGAGAGTATCATAAACAAAGAGTGCGTTTCGTCGGCTCCCTACAACTGAACAAAATAAAAAATGTTGCCCAATTGGGCAACATTTTTTATTTGCATTCTCTCATTAAGATGCTTACGCTTTAATCTCTTTGATACGAGCCTTCTTACCTGTGAGGGCACGGAGATAGTAAAGTTTAGCACGACGAACGCGACCGAGCTTATTGACAGTGATGCTGTCGATAGCGGGCGAGTTCAAGGGGAAGATACGCTCAACACCTACGGTACCTGACATCTTACGAACTGTAAAACGTTTCTCGTCACCGTGACCACAGATGCGGATTACCACACCACGATAAAGCTGAATACGCTCTTTTGTACCCTCAATGATTTTGTAAGCTACTGTGATTGTGTCACCGGGGTGGAAGTTAAGCTCACGCTTTACATCAGTAGCAAATGCTTCTTTAGCAATTTTAATTAAATCCATTAGTTTGAATTGTTTAAATTGTTCAATCATTCGAGCGCAACATATCAAGTTACTCTTCCTTGACAGCGATTACGCCGAAAGCGGGGCAAAGATAGTTCAAATTCCCGAGCCTGCCAAATTATCCTCTTTTTTTCTCGCTCACAATTGCCTATTTAAGCATATTATACTACTTTTGAAACTATTACAGCCATTTCCCTCAATACAAACAGAAGAAAATGAGAAAAAGAACGATGATATTACCGGCCGCTCTCCTCGCCCTGCTCGCAGCGTGCGACGACACAGGCAAGAGACTCACCACAATAGAGGCCGGCAACATAAAGGTTGAACAAATAGAGAAAAGCAACGGCGCAGAGCGCGTGAGAGAGATTCTCGCACAACGCGGCGCCGTCATCGACAGCATAAAAGCGCCCGTCATAGGACACTCCACTGTGGAGCTCACCTCCTATCCCCCCGAGAGCCCGCTGATGAATTTCGCCGCCGACGCCCTGCTTTATATGGCACGCCTGAAAAGCGGCGAACAGATAGATATCACCATCACAAACAAAGGAGGCCTGCGCAGCACCATATCGCAGGGCGACATAACCTTTGGCGACATCTACAGCGTATTTCCCTTTGAGAACACCCTCGCCCTTGTCACCCTCGACGGCGAGCAGCTGCAACAGCTCTTTGCCGAGATTGCGGCAGTGGGCGGCGAGGCCATAGCAGGCGCCAGACTCACAATCACAGCCGACAGAAAGCTGACAAGCGCCACGGTGAACGGCAAGAAGATTGCACCCACAAAAAAGTATCGCATCGCCACGTCCGACTACCTGTCACAGGGAAACGACAAGCTCTACACACTCGGTAAGGCAAGCGATATCTCCATAAAAAGCGACATCACAATACGCGACCTTATGATTGATTACATAAAGATGCACTGCCGCGACGGAAAGACCATAGAGGCATCCACAGACGGACGCATAACCATAAAATAGAGCCCCGATGAAAAGATTTCTCACAGCGCTGTTCCTTGTGGCAACCATTGCCGCAGGCGCACAGGAAAAGATAACCATACTGCACACAAACGACACACACAGCTGCATAGAACCCGAGAAGCGAGGCAACGCGGGAGTTCTGAACCGCGCACTGCTCATAGAGCAGCTGCAAGACTCCATAGGAGCAGAGAATATTCTGCTCTTCGACAGCGGCGACTTCTCGCAAGGCTCACTCTATTACAACGTCTTCAAGGGCGAAGTGGAAATTGAGCTTATGAACGCGATGGGCTACGACGCGGCCGCCATAGGCAATCACGAATTTGACTTCGGCCCTGTAAACCTTGCCCACCTCGCCCGCACGGCACAATTTCCCCTGCTGTGCGCAAATTACAATTTCGACAACACCCCCTGCCGCGGGCTCATAAAAAGTTCTGTTGTCATAGAGCGTAAGGGAGCGAAGATAGGAGTATTCGGTCTGTCGCCCAACCCCGTCGGCCTCATCTCAAAGGAATACTATGACGGAGTGATATACATCTCGCCCGAAAAAGCAGCACAAGCCGAGGCCGACAAGCTGCGCGCACAGGGGTGCGACGTCGTGGTGTGCCTTTCACATCTGGGCAGTAAAATGTACAACGAAGAGTGGGACGACGAGCGCCTCGCGGCCGCCACGAAAGGCATAGACATAATCCTCGGCGGACACTCGCACACATACAGCAAAGAGGCGGCAAAACTCATAAACGCCGAAGGCAAAGAGGTAATTATGCAGCAGATGAACAAAAACGGCCGTTACCTGGGGCACGTAACCCTCACATTTGAATAATTCACAAACTATATTAAAAAATCAAAATATCGTACCACGCATCGCGTTAATACATTACCTTTGCCCCAAACCTGCAGAAAAATCACCCATACAGGGCAAACCTCACACATTTTTTATATTTTAGCGACGCAAAACATCATCAACTAATCACAATATGAAAAAGATTTCAATTTTAGCACTCGCGGCACTCTCTATGGCAGCGTGCCAGAACAACGGCTACACAATCAGCGGTATAGCCGATGAGACACTCGAAGGCAAGACAGCCTATCTCATAGACAATAACACCAACGAGGCCATCGACTCTTGCGTGATAACAAACAACGCATTCACCTTTGCCAAGGATGCCGTGGAACCCGCAATTATGCGCGCACAGGTAGCCCGCAAGCACTGCATCGTGTTCGTGGAGCCGGGTAGCGTCATCAACGTAGACCTCACCCCAAGCGCTAATTTAGAGAAACAGCCCGTCACCGACAACGGCGGCGCCAACGACAAGAAGACAGCCTTCTTTGCCGAGCTCAACGATTTTATGGGCGAGAGAAGAAAAATCTATGAGGAGCTCCTGCAGTCGGGCGCACCCCAGGAGGAGGTTATGAAATATAGCAACCAGGCACAGGTGGAGCTTGAGGATTTCTACAAGAAAAACATCGCCGCCAACAAAGACAACATCTACGGCGCATATATGCTTGCCAATGTAGCAGGAAACATCTACAGCACCACAGCGGAGCTCGACTCTGCCATCGCAGCAGTGAAATATGCAAAGAACATAAAATCACTTGAGTCGCTGCGCACAAGCCTCGGCTACAAAGAGGCCACGAGCGTGGGCAAGCCCTATGTAGACTTCAAGGGCAAGGGCAAGGACGGCAACGAGGTTGCATTGTCCGACTATGTAGGCAAGGGCAAATATGTACTTGTAGACTTCTGGGCAAGCTGGTGCGGCCCCTGCCGTGGCGAAATCCCCAATCTTCTCGAGGTAAACAAGCTCTACGGCGGCGACAAGTTCGAGGTGCTCGGCGTGAACGTGTGGGACCAGGAGCAGAAATTCAAAGAGTCAATACAGAACGAGGGTATGAACTACTCACAGATATTTGTACCCCGTGACGTAAACGCCACCGAGCTTTACGGCATACAGGAAATTCCGCAAATTATGCTCATCGGCCCCGACGGCACCATCCTCAAGCGCAACCTGCGCGGAGCCGACATCAAAAAAGCGGTAGAAGAAGCCTTGAGCAAATAATCACAAGAAAACAAAAAAAAAAGGACGAGTTCTGATCTGACCCCAAAAAGTTGGACTGATTAATAGATAAATTTATTGGTAAAGAGTTCGGTATTGCACCGGACTCTTTCCTTTTAGTCTCAGTTTAATTCTGTCATTGTTGTAGTAATGGATATACCTCTTTAGTTCCTGTT
>JAZRLR010000011.1:0-6806 GCA_045646965.1 Bacteroidaceae bacterium | reverse complement strand
CATAGGTGCTATGTATGTAATTAAAAGAATAACCATCTTCAAGCATATGCATATATTTGAGCAATGCTGAATAATCGTGTTTTTTACGCATAAAATAAACCCCAAAGTTTTTTTTGTCCAAACTTTGGGGTTCACTTCATTGCGCAACCTCTATAATTTACACAGACAGCCTATAAGCCGGGTTCTGTACCCCTTGCGGGGCGTCTGTCATTCATCTATACATTGCGTCACCGCAATGCTAAAGCGTTCTACCCTCCGGCTCGGGCGAGCAACCCTCAAACGCCGGTTTACACGAACTTGCAGCTCCCGAGACGCACGGCCCGTACATCGCTGCACGGCCGGTGGGCTCTTACCCCACCTTCTCACCCTTACCCTTGCGGGCGGTTATTTTCTTCTGCGTTACTCCGCCTTTGCAAACAGCTTTCTGTTAGGAAGCGGGATGCTCTGCGCTGCCCGGACTTTCCTCTTTTGCCTTGCGACAACAGCGACAGACCGGCCATCTGTGATTTCGGTGTGCAAAGTTACGAAAAAAAACGTAACACAAGCCCATTCGCATTATTCTTATTTTAAAATAATTAAAAATAATTGGAAACAATTGTATATATGCATCTTACAATATATCTTTATCGAAAACAACCGCAAAACATTTACCGATATGAAAGTGTCATTGAAACAACTGAAGGCTATACTAAACGTGCTTCACAGCATAATACATTGCGACGGTATAGGAGAAGAGAAGAAAAGTGAGAAAGTCACAGAGTTCTTGAGCGGGTTTAAAATTTCAAACGACAAAGCAACCTCTATTATCGAGGCTGCGATAGAAATGGAGGAAAAAACCGCCTATGCGATAATAGAGGAGCTCGATGAAGATGCCAAGCAAGATATCTCCAATATCGTCTTCGAAACAATCATCAGCGATGGAGAGGTTTCCGACGAAGAGGCTACACTTATGTTTAATATAGTGGGTAGCTGCAGCCTTCCTTTCCCAAACACCGAAACGTGGAACGAGTTCTGCACCGATGACGTCGAAGGAGATGATGAGGACGATGAGACTTTCTGCAACGACGAAGATGAAGAAACATTCAGCGACGACGAAGATGAAGAAGACGATAACGAAGAGTATGCCGACGACGAAGAAAGAATCGCAGCGTGGTTAGAGGAAAATACAGTAACCGACGACGGCTTCGAAGTAAATCTATGTGCCGATAATGTATTAGATTACATCGACGAAGAGATTGGCTATAATGTTTCCAATGACTACGGCTTAAATATCGTAACCATAAAAGATTTGCTGCTTTATATTATGGATTACGAAGAGGAGTTGCCCTATAGCGAACTCCTTGAGCTTGCCGAAACCAGAGACGAACCAAGTATGGCTGTCTATTGGGCTCATTTAACTGTGGTATTATATCGTAAGGCTTTGCCCGAAAACGAGGATTCTTATGAATATTCAGATATTATGGAGAGCCTTTCTGTAGCATACGAGACTTTAGGCGACTGTTTCTCTCGGATAAGCCGCCCGGGTGATGTGTTGAGCTACCCGCGTTTTAACTTGGCAACAAAGAGCTACAAAGCAGCCTATGAAGCCGACATTTATAAGAACCCGTCTCTCCTGTTAAAGCTCGGAAAGGCATACTTTGGCGTGGAGGATTATTCAAAAGCTTGGGATGTATTTTCAAAAGCACACAACCGTGGCTGGATGGGCCAAACCACTTTCGTCCAAAAACGAGTAGTATCACAAGCCCTCGTGATGTGGGATACATCAATAGAAGAAGATTGCAATGGTTGGGGAGAGTATTTTAAAGGGCGTTATTTGTGGAGCCAGAAAAAGTATTCCGAGGCCATAGAACTATGGAAACAGGGTGAGAAAAAACACAACGCCGAGTGCAGTGGAGAACTTTTCAACTGGATTGTGGGACACCCCGACACCACGGACTCTATGATTGAGGAACAGCTCGAAAAGATTCTCAAGTTACAAGCTACAAACAAATGCGTGTCAGGCTACAAGTATATATACAAGCACTTAATAAACGGTAATATAAATCTCGAAAAAGTTAATCTGCACTTTAAAGACAGCGTAATTGAGTACCCACTGATACCTGCTATGAAATTTTTGTTCAAAGGTATCAAGAATCAATGCCCATACTGCTTGCAGGAATTAAAAAAAGAGGGTTACAATTTTGATGCACGGGATTACGAGAACGCGTTGAAAGGGTGGGGATACGACAGATTGGAATTTTCGACAGATGTATATTAAAAGCAAGAGCGGGTGAACAAATCACTCGCTCTTTTAAATATGTTAAAAAAAGGAAGAGGTACTTTAAACTATTGTTAAAACCTGCGCGTCTCTGTTAAATAGAACCAAAAACGAGGGTTCAACTATTGCTTATATGGTTTATGGGATTATATTTGCCATCGCAAAAGGCTGTCACAGCACAAACACGCAGGCAAGCCTTTTGTTAAACACAGCAGAATAATTAACAAAAACCATTTACGAAATTATGAAAAAAGTATTTAAAAAACTTATTTTCGGAACATTTGTGGTGGTTGCGAGCAGCGCCGCAGCCGGTTACACAGCATACAATGTGGCGAGCCGCAGCATAGTGCCACAGCAGGAGCAGTCGTTCAAAGAGACATTTGTCACAAAGGCGGCTATGCCCGTTGCGCCCATAGGACAAAATATCGACCTCACCGAGGCTGCCGAGAAATCGGTTCACGCCGTGGTGCACATCAAATCAACTGCAAAAGGGAAAACAGCCGTCATACGCCGTGCCCCCGACATCTACGATTTCTTCTTTGGCGACGGAATGGGGCGTGAGCAGCGTGTGCAGACACAGCCCCGCGTGGGTTTCGGCTCGGGAGTCATCTTGAGCGACGACGGTTATATTGTAACAAATAACCACGTCATCGACGGCGCCGACGAAATATCGGTCACCCTCAACGATAACCGCACCTATCCCGCCCGCCTCATAGGCACCGACGCAAATACCGACCTCGCCCTCATAAAAATAGAAGCCGACGACAAACTACCTTTCCTCACCGTGGGCGACAGCGACAACCTCAAGATAGGGGAGTGGGTGCTTGCCGTGGGCAACCCCTTTAACCTCACATCAACCGTCACCGCGGGCATTGTGAGCGCCAAGGCACGCTCGCTGGGTATTTACGACGGCGGCATCGAGTCCTTCATACAAACCGACGCAGCCATAAACCAAGGTAACAGCGGCGGAGCACTTGTGAACGCCGCAGGCGAGCTCGTGGGCATAAACGCTGTGCTCTCCTCTCCCACAGGCTCATACGCAGGATATGGCTTTGCCATTCCCTCATCTATTATGACAAAGATAGTTTCCGACCTCAAAGAATTTGGCACCGTGCAGCGTGCAGTGCTTGGCATAAAAGGCGGCACAGTCACAAGCGAGCTTGCCGAAAAGGAGAATCTCGGCACCGTAGATGGTGTGTATGTGTCGGAAGTGACCGACGACGGTGCAGCCAAACAGGCAGGCATAGAAGCGGGCGATGTCATCACAGGGCTCAATGGTAAAACAATTAAAAATATGGCCGAGCTGCAGGAGACACTCGCAAAGACAGTACCCGGCACCCGCGTGAAAGTGAAGGTTATGCGCAACAAAAAAGAAAAGACCTTCGACGTTACACTCACCAACGTACAAGGCAATACAGAGGTGGTGAAGAACGTAGACCTCGACATTCTGGGAGCAGAATTCAAGCCCATCGACGAGAAAGAGAAGAACTTCTTCAAAATCTCCTACGGCCTCAAGGTTACAAACACAAGCGACGGCCTATTCTCGAAGTACGGCGTTAAAAAAGGCGTTGTAATACAAAAAGTGAACGGCAGCGCAATGCGCACCATCGACGACCTGCAAAAAGCAGTCAAGCAGGCCAACGCATCGAACGAGCCCGTGCTCTTTATCTCGGGATACAACGCAGCAGGACAGAGGGTATTCTACTCCGTACCGTTGCAATAAACACACCTCTTAAAAACCAAACGCCCCTTGACACAAATCAAGGGGCGTTATTTATTTCTCGAACCGAGGGGGTTATTTCTCTACAATATTTTTAAACTCCATCCAACCCTCGGTAGAAGCATAAGTCTCTTTAGCGCCTTTGGGAACATAAAGCACACACTTATCTTTATCCACGCCTTCGTCGAATACATAGTATATAGGTTTTAGTTTGTGGGCGGGAATCTTCGAAACAATGCTTGTGAACTTACATCCGAAGAAAGCACCCGTTTCTATGCTCTCCACATTCTTGTGCAAGGTCACACTCCTGAAATTACCATTTGCAAAAGCAGCGTGTTTAATAACCTTTATATCTTTGGGTATGACAAGGTCGGTCACAAGCTTCCCTTTTACATATAATTTCTTTGCACTTAAAAGAGGGTTTGACCAGCTGCTGGCAAAGTCTATCTTGCACCACGCCGACAAATCTTTTATATACACCTCCTCCAGGGCGGGTGTGTTGTAGAAAGGCATAGCACCTATGCTTTTTATAGTGCTCGGCAGAGTGATGCTTGCAAGCTTGCTGCAATTTTTAAAAGCCATATCATCTATGGCCGTAACGGTGTAAGTCTTGCCGTTATATGTTACTTTAGAGGGGACAACCACATCGCCCGTGTGCTCATCGTTGAAACTACCCGGGCCGGCGCCCTCAATTCTTATGCCGCTGCTTACGCTTGCACCAAGTTTCCAGGTCACGGTTACAGTGTTGTCTGACAGGATATTATAACTTATGCCATCAACTCTGAAATCTTCTGCCTGCACGTTTGCTGAACACAGCAGCATAGCCGCCGCAAACAGCTTTTTTAAAATACTTTTCTTCATTATATCTATATTTAAATTATACGTCTATACCATAGACGGACGAAATGCCGAAGTGTCACACAAAACTATCACTTTTTTTTTAATTATTTTAAAAAAGCAGATTGCTATCGATAATACTGCAAGGTTAAATTTACTTAAACACCATTTTACGGGCGATAGAAAACCCCTCACAAAAACTATTTGTAAAGGGTTTTATTATCACGGATAAGCCAAAGAGGCGTTAGAAAGAAATCTGCAATTGCGAGATAAACTCACGGCCTGCGGTTCCCACGCGCGGCTTTGTGTAGACATACTGCGCCGAGAGACGGCAGCGCTTGTACATCCAGTACTGCACGCCCGCGGTAAAAGTATTCTGCTCGGTCACATAATTGGGAATCTCCTTCTGCTCGGCTGTGCCAAGAGCTGTGTTCTTGTCGAGGTAGTCCCAATTAAAAACAATATCGAAACGCTCCACGGGAGTAAAAAGCAGGTTTACATATCCGCCACGAGAGTGGATACCTGCGTCGCTTCCCTGTATGTACTCACTGCGCAGATAGAAAGGCGCACACTTTGCCTCAATACCCACATTCCAACGGTGACGCGAATAGTTCTCACCCTGTGCCACACGCCCGTAGGGCGAAGCTGCTCGCGCATTGCCTGTTCCCACAAGGAAAGAACCCTCTACAAGAAAGTTTTCTGTGGGCATATACTTGAGCATTCCAATTACATCCTTCTGGCTGTTATTTTCTTTCTGGTTCATACCCGGGCCGTTGAATACTCCTATGCTGTAGTTCATCAGGCAACGCCCTTTGCTGTTCTTCAGGAAATCTCCTGTGAGCATAACACCTGTGTCGCGTGCCACATTATTTCCCATAAGGGGGTCGCTTGCTATACCTGCGAGGTAGAGCACCGAGGGGTCGTAGAATATTGTGCTCATAAAAGTGGGGGAGTAGATGCTCTCAAGTGTAAAGGGCTGCTTGAACTGTCCTGCACGCACCTGAAGCCACGGCGCAACGGCATACTGCGCATAGTATTCGTGAAGCTCCGACACTGCCGCGTCATACATTAAAAAGAAACTTATCTCCTTTGTTATCTGTGCGTCGGCCATAAGTATGATTCTTTTGACCAAAGCGTCGTTAGAGGGCTCCTTTGCGTCGTTGTACCCGAACCACATCTGCCCGTAGCCCCACAGACGCAACCTGCTCAAACCAAGGTCGAGGTTCAGGGAATTTGTCTTTGCGCCCGTCTGCATAACAGCCGCAGTCGCCTCGGTTGTGGTGGCAGAGAGAGCAACATTCACATCCTTCTGCATATTTCCGTCGGCAAGAGCATTGCCCGCAAAAAGCATCGCTGCCGACAGCATCAAACTCTTCATTATTTTCATAGCAACATTTTTTAACACGCGAATATATAAAAATATCCTGCTCACAACACCAACACCTGTACAAAAATGTGGTTTTTGCTACATTTTTCACAAAATTGAGATAAAGGAGATAATTCGGCAAGCAGGCTCTCTTGTGTTTGCACTATCTTTCGTTTCTTTGTTGTATCTTTGCACCTAATATTAAAATAAGTTTTTATGCCGTTGACATTACCCGATCTGTTGCCAGCGATAGAACTGCTGAAACAAGAGAACATCTTTGTGATGGACACTACCAGAGCGAATACTCAGGATATTCGCCCGTTGCGTATTGCAATTCTCAATCTGATGCCTATAAAGATTACGACGGAGACGGATTTCACGCTCAGGCCTTCATCCTTCAGAAACGCCTTGACAGCATTCACGGTCATCGACCAGTATCCGCCGGTAGGAGAGCTCTTCAGATAGCCCAGCTCATGCAGCTTCGCCTGCATGGCATAAACGTCCTCATCGGCGTCCATTCCATAGGAAAGCATTCTGTAGGGCGCAGGCGTGGGCGTCGCGGTCGGCACAGGCGTCGCGGTCGGCACAGGCGTCGCGGTCGGCACGGGCGTCGCAGTCGGCATGAG
>JAZRLR010000010.1:0-19450 GCA_045646965.1 Bacteroidaceae bacterium | reverse complement strand
GGTAGGGGGTGTCTATGGCTATGAGCACTATGGTTGCCTGTGCCATATATTGATTTACCTCGCTCTCTTTTGAGATGAGGTACTCACCGGGGAAGTCCTAAGTCGGAGGCCAAGCGGTCTTAGGAAGACAAAATTTGTATTCAACTCCTTGGCTCACAGAACGACATGGCTACGATCCGACTTGGTAGGGGGTGTCTATGGCTATGAGCACTATGGTTGCCTGTGCCATATATTGATTTACCTCGCTCTCTTTTGAGATGAGGTACTCACCGGGGAAGTCCTGCACGTTGAGGTGCAGGGTGGGGCGGCGTCCCTTGAGACCGAGGCCAAAGTTGAAATTGGACTCGCAGGGCGACGCGGGGAGCTCGGCTGCGTTACCCTTCTCCACGGCATTGACAAGCATTGTGTGGTATGTGGTAAGTTTCTCGGTGTTGCTGTCGAGTGCCTGCATATTGAGCTTTGAGCCGCAAATACGGTCTTGTGTCTCAAAAAATATTGATGTGAGAACTGTAGTCTTGCCTACAGAGCGGGGGCCCATCATACAGATGTTAAGTACGGGGGTGTCTGCGGGTTTGCGCATAAAAATGTCGAAAAGTCCCATAGTAATATTATTTATCGTTTATACTCAAATGAAATTTGTTCTTTGTGCAGAGGTCGGTGATTGCTTTGCATATTTTGTTCCACGCGCCAAATGCCTGATCCTGTGAGGAGATGTTTGCAAAGTCGTCTCTCCAGATTGTGAGGCGGTTGTTGCGGTAGAAGTCTCTGATGTTTGTGTTTGTCTCATCGTCTCCAAATACCATCTTGTCGCGGAACTTGTGCACGCGGGCATAGAAGGAGTGGCTCGGGATGAGTGCAAAGTCGTTGCGCCACAGACGCATCTTGTTCTGTATGGGGGTGATGCGGCTCACCATCTCTCCCCAAATGGTCTCGGCCTGCTCCTCGAGTGATTGCTCTTGGTTGGGCATAGGAATCCATTGGCTGTTCTGCGGGTCGATGGTGTCGAGGCACTTGGCTACGTTGTACTCTATGAGTCCCTCGATGTTTATGCTGTAGTCGAGGATGAAATTGAGCATATCGTAGAGCTTGGGATAGGCTTCTTTTTCTACCTTTTCCTCAATGAGTGTCTTTAACCACTTCTGCGAGGCACCCTCCTCTATGGAGTAGCCCTGCAAGGGGATATTGCCCATCTTTCCTGCGTTGAAGAGGATTGATATAAGCTGGTCCTTTACCTTTTCCTGCAAGGGGATGAGCACATCGGTATTTATCTCTTCGAAGTTCTCGAAGATGGTGTTGCGCAATGTGTTTATGTGTTTTACAAAGATACTGTTTGTGTCTTTGTCGCCCTTCTCCACGTCGAGGAATATCTCATCGGGGAGTGGAGCAAGGTCTACAAGGTTGCGTATCTTCTCGTCTATCTTATCGCGCACAAGCTCGCAGGGCTCGTCTTTTTTCTTTGCATACTCGAACTCGTCGAGGTCGCGCAGCTCTTTTGAGTAGGAGAGCTGCTTGAAGAGTGTGTCGAAGAGCTTGCCCTCGTTTGAGTTTATGGCAAATTTGTTTGAAACGACTGCCGCAACGGTGTCTGTGAGGGTTTTATACTCCAGATAGAGCTTCTCGTTCTCTTTGTTTGCCTCGATGATGAGTTTCTCGTCAATGTCGTCGAGGTTGTTTGTTATGAGGTTGAGCAGGGGAGTGATGAGCTTGTCGTTCACCTCGTTGGTGTCGGTGGCGTTTATGTCGAGGACATCGGCAACGGGTTTCACTTTCATTACATTGAAGGTCTCCTGTATCTGCTTCAGGATATTGGGTATTACGTTCACGTTGTATCCGTGCCCTTTGTCTACGCGGTTGAGCACATAGTATATCCAGCGGTTGGGTTCTCTGCCTTCGAGGCGACGACCTATCTTCTTGAGCACTTCGTTCTGCTGTTTGTTAAAGGAGTCGCCGTTAGCCTGGGGCTTGAACACATTGATTGCCGCGTCGCAATCCTCGCGCAAAACTCTGAACATCTCATCCTCGATGCGCTCGGCGTTCGATGCGTCGCCCATACCTATGGTATCGACAAGGACAATCTTGGCGTTGCCTATGCGCTGGTCTACAAAACTTGTGTATATGTTTACCGACTTCACGGCTACATAGTTGTAGTATTTCTTTACCCACACCGTTGTCTCGTTGCCGTTGATGTCCAGATTTTTTCTTGGGGTGTATAAATCGGGATTATCGCCTGCGGGTATGCTGTCGAACTCCTCGTATTGAGAGACGTTCTGTATGATTGCATTTTCGTCGGATGTGACAATCTTGCTGTGTCCAACCATTGACTCGTAATCGGCAATGTGCTTTATGTATGTGTCTACAAACTTGCTGAATTCACAAGATAGTGTGGTGTCTTCTGTTGAGAAGCCTTCAAGGTCGATTTCCTTCAGTTCGGCAAAGCTTTCGAGTGTGAAATGCTTGTTGGGGAAGAAGCGTTGGAGCTTATCCTTTACTATGTCGAAGAATTCCTTGCTATTGTAGAACTCTATGTGTACCTCGAGCTCTTTACCTGTGTTGTGTATTACCGATACCGCGCCTGTGCAGCTGGTTCCGTTGTAGGCGGGAATTACTTTGTTGTTGAGGCCCGAGATGGTTTGCAGGAAACGGCTTTTTCCCTGTCGCTCGTAGCCTATGAGGGCTATCTGCACGGCTTCGCGCGAGAATCTCTTTTTGAGAATCTCGAGGCGTTCTATCTGTGAGTTTATCTGCTTGGTGACCTCGCTTGTAGACACTGCCATAAAACGTGCCTCCATAGAGGGATCGGACTGGAGCATTACATAGTAGGAGCCTCTCTTGTCGGTAATCTGTTGGTTTATCTGCTTGGTTATAGAGTCGAGTTCTTCGATTTGTGTTTTCACATTGCAGAGGAATGTGATTTCTTTCTCTATCTGCGGCAGACGTTTCTCTTTGCGTGTCGAGATTATCTGCTCAATCTGGCTGTTAATTATGGACATATTATTGTGGTTTTAGTTTTTATTTGTGTTTGGTTTTTTGTGTCAAAGTAAAAGGTTCACGCTGCCCATTATGGTTCCGAGTAGAGCGCCCAGCCACACGATAGCCTTTAGTTCTTTGTCCATTACCTGGAAAATAAGTTTCTCGGTCTCTCTCATATCCATCTCGTTTATGCGTGACTCGATGATTGCCGAAATGTTAATCGCGTCGAGTATGCGGGGGAGATGTTCTGTGATAATTGTATTGTAGAGACTTATGCAGGCGGTTGTTATTTCGGCTACCTGCTGCTCCTTGCCTTTAAGTAGCTGTTGCATTGTGAGCTCCGAGAAATCGTTTATTCCGTTGTCTACAAGCTTGCCTATTATTTGCGGGCCGTTGTTCGACAGCAGTTGGTTGATGTTCTTGGTGAGGTAGTTCTTTATGGGCTCCTCGATGAGGTTTGCAAGGCTGTTCCACAGAGAGTCGCCCATAATGGTTTTGAGTATGCCGCTGATGTTGATATTCAGGCCGTTCTTGCGCAGATTGCCTGTTACGTGCTGCATCACGGCTTGTGAAATCTGTTCTCCGAGATTCGACTCCCCGAGCTTGGTAGAGACTTGCGAGGTGAGCTCGTTCTTTGTGTTTGAGATGAGCTTTTCTATCTCCTCTTGTGTGATGTAATGGGCAAGAAACTCTCGTATGGTTTCGGGGTTTTGTTTCTGCTCGGCGAAGAATGAGTTTATGGAGCGGCGAATCTTTGAGAGCATCTCGTCGGAAAGGAGGTTTCTCTCAAGGATTTCTTTGTTCATAAGATTCTCGCTTATGGCACCTCCTATGGCTGCCGCTATGCGCCCTTTCTCCTTGGGTATGATTCCAGGGGTGAAGGGTATCTTTACGCCGAACAGGTATTTTGCCTTGTAGGGGCGGAATAACATTCTTATGGCTATGTCGTTGGTGATGTAGCCTATAACTCCACCCACAAGGGGTGCTACTATATATGAAATCTCAAAGCTCATATTTTTTCTTGTTTTATATATACTAATTAGAGTGATGCCTGTGCTGTTTTCTATCTTTTCTCGCCTATAATTTTTTTGTAGGTGTGTGACTGCGCAAACTCGCAGATATTTGCAAGGCGCGACTCTATGTTTGGGTGATTCTTATATATCTCGGTAAATTGGTGAAAACCTGTTCTTGATTTTCTTTCAAATATTTTGTTAAACAATCTCTTTATCGAGTCTATGTCTCTGCAACATATAAGGCCGGCTCGGTCGGCTGTGAACTCGGTGCATCGGTACCATTTGTTGAGCGGTAAATCGACAATTCCCGCTACGATGCTGCCCAACGCCTCGTTCTTGTTGTTGAAATTGTCGAGCACTCCCTTGACGGTGTGGCACATAAGGTTTTTTTGAAGTATGTGCCCCAGTTCGTGTCCAATCATAAACTTGAGCTCTGCCTCGGGTAGGGCGATTGCGGCTTTGCGGCTCACAAGGATAATGGGCTCTGTGTCGGTGCCTATGCTCAACGCGTTTATCCCCTGCAGGCTGCCGGTTATATATGTTTGCGGGCATTCCTGCACGTTCAAGGAGGTGCAGCAGCTGTGTAGCACGTCGCAGAGCCCGGGGTGGCTGTTTGGGGTAACAGGCCGGCTTGTGGCCTTTATGTTGCCTATCTGCTCTGTGCAGTATTTGTCGGAAAAGCTGCGAAGGGATGTGCGCACCAGAGTGTTTGACAAAATGGTGTCGATGTAGTTATCGCAGGGATATGCATAGGGGAGCGGGGGCTCTTTCTCTTGTGAAAGAATCTCCGTTTTTTTTACAGAGGCTATGAAGGACTCTGCTTTCTCCTTTAATTTTATATATCCTTCGATAATGGGCATAACCTTTTATAATATATCGTCGAGTTCGTCGCACAGCTTGTTTAATCTGTAGTGCAGGCTTTTGCTCTTTGAGAGAATTTTTTTCTTTTCTTCTTCGTTTATTATATCGTTGAATTCTCCAACGCAGGGGGCAAATGCTGCAGCCGAGTATGCGATGTTTGAGTAATTGTCGCAGAGCATCGAGGTGCAATCGTCTGTAATCTCTGTTTGCTCGCCCAGGTAGTCTGTGGTGTCGTTGTCCATAAGGCACACGATGTGTTCATACTCCTCGGGGTGCTCGCACAGATAGTTTCTTACAATATTGCGCTCTTCGGCTGTGGCTGTACCATCGATGTAGCAGGCAATGAGTTCGTCACTTATTTTCATACCACTCTTTATTTATCAGTTCTACAATAGCTTTGACCTCTTTGAGTGCCCTCGCTTTATTCATATCTACATAGTGGGCGTCGGGTACTACGACTTTGCCGTTGTAGTAGCTCACTTTGTTCTCTTTTATTCTTTTTTTGGCAATCATCTCGGCTATCTCTTTGTGGTTGTACCCCTGCAGTTCTTTAATCAGGATGAAACGATAGTCTTCGTTCTTTAATCGCTTGATTGCTTCCATCACCATCACCTTATTTTGATTGGTGGCTTCTTCAACAGGCTCGGGCAAGGTGTTTTCTCCTATAGAGTCTTCCATAGTTCCCAAACCTATCAATTCTTTTCTTTTTTCAAGAAAAAGATGCGAAACAACTATGCAGAACCAGGTTCTGAACGAGCTTTTGCCTTTGAACGATTTTAGTTTTTGCCAGTCGCCGGCCTCGCCCTTTAGATGTATGCAGAGGTAGCTTATAAGGTCTTCGAGATAATCGAGTGTGTTGTAGTAACGCTGAGTATAAAATTTGATGTCGCTCTCGTATCTGTCGTAAATAAGATAGAGAAATGCCTCTTCGTTGCCCGCAACTATAAGTGAGATTATCTCGCTGTCGGTCATATCTTTGTATGATTTGCGTAAAATCATTTCTTTGTCTCGGTTCTTTATGTGGTTTATATTTTGTGTTTTGGTATTCAAATGCTTTGTGCGGTTCCTTTTATATATAAAAGTTGCTACTCGCAAATGTAGAGTAAAAAGTTTTAATATTTAAACTTTTCTTATCTTTTTTAGGGTATTTTGAATAGTTTTCGAGGGGCTTATGTTTTGTAACTGCTTATGTTTGATAGGTAAATGTGCGAATGGGTGGGGTGGGTTTTGCTTGCTTGGGTAGTTGTGGTATTCTTGTTTGTTGAGAATTTTCTTAAATATGCCTGTGGAGTGGTTGTGCGGCACTTTTGAGGGGGCGTTAGAATTTACAAGGAGCCGTGGACGCGGGATATGACGAAAAGGGGGAGGCGTGATGCCCCCCCGGGTGTGGGTGTCTGTTTTTGAAAATTACAGGCTGTCTATCTCTTTCTGCAGGAGCTCGAGGAAGGCGGCGCCGTGCCCGCCGTCCATCTGAACGTGGTGGAACTGGAACGATATGGGCAGCGTGGTCTTAAACCAACGCTTACGGTATCTGCCCCACATAACCATTGGGTTGCAGAACTTGTCGGTGTACTGGTTTACTATGCTGTCGAGTTCTGTCTGAATCATTGCCGAGGTGCCCACAATCATATAGTCCTCTAAAAAAGAACTCTCGCACTCGTTGGCGGCGCGGGCGGTGAGGGTGTTGTAGCTGTCGGCAAACTGCGTGACGTCGCCGAGGGGTATGTCGCACGAGTTTATCCCTCCCTTGCAGTTGGGCACAATTACGTTTACGGCTATGCGGTCGTAGAGGAAGAGCTTGCCTCGCTCGGGCAGCAGGTAGAATTCCTTTACTCGGCTCGCCGCCCTGCCTATGCACAGGCAGAGAAGGGCATTGAATTTTATGCCTCTCTTTTTGCTCACCTTGCGCAGGTTGCTCACGTCGAATGTCTTGGTGAGCGTTACCATAGGCATAGGGGAACTCATCCACAGCTCAAAGGCTGCGGCTCGCGATGTCTCTTGTGGGTTTATCTCTCTCTTCATTGTGTGTGCGTTTAAGGTTCTAACTTCCAGCCGTTGTCGCCGTGGTAAATCATTTGCCTGGTCATTCCTCCATCGATGCAGATGTTTTCTCCTGTTATGAAGCCTGCCGCGGGTGAGCAGAGGAAAAGCACGGCGTTTGCAATGTCCTTGGGGGTGCCTACACGCCCTGCGGGATGCTGCACGGCGTCGGGCCCGCTGTATGTGGTGCCCGTGGTGTCAATCCACCCCGGGGAGATGGAATTGACTCTTGCCCTGCCTGCGAGGCTCACGGCGAGGGCGTGTGTGAGCGCGGAGATGCCTCCCTTGGCTGCGGTGTAGCTCTCGGTCTGCGGCTGGCTCATACGGTCGCGCGACGAAGAGATGTTTATAATTGATGCACCTTGCGACAGATGGGGCGCGAGGAGCTTCACAAGGTAGAACGGGGCGGTGACTCCCACGCTCATTGCATACTCAAATTCCTCGTAGCTGCACTCGTCGATGCCGCGCATAATGGGGAGTGCGTTGTTTATTATGTAATCGATGTGCGGGTGTTTCTTTATTATCTCGGCGGCAAAGGCCTCGAGTACCTCTTTCTTTGCGATGTCCCCCACAAAGTGGTCGCCCGCCTGCTTGTCTATCACATACACGCAGGCTCCCGCTGCGCGGAACTCTTGGGCTATGCAGCGTCCTATGCCTGCGGCACCGCCTGTAATTATTGCAACTTTGTCTTTGAAGGGTTTTTCCATCTGTTTTTATAATATTCGTCACTCAAAGATAGTGCGGTTTTTTGATATTTGCGAACTTATTGCATAATTTTTGCTTTTGGGGGGCTTGCCGTGATTTTACACGGTGGTGGTTTGGTTTAAAAGTAATATGCAGCGGGGTGGCGAGGGCGGGGCGATGTGGGATAAAATAAAAAAAACTTTGACGGCGGTGAGGGTTGTGCTATATTTGCCGATGAAATGTGGCGAGGTGCCGCAATATTTAAACTAAATAGATTTTTAATTTTATGCGTATAGCGATATATGGTGCCGGCTCCTTGGGCACTATTCTTGGAGCTTTTATAAGCAAGGCGGGTGTGCCCGTGGAGTTGATAAATCGTAATAAAGCACACGTTGCGGCTCTCAAGGAGAAGGGCGCGCAAGTGGTGGGCACTATGCAGTTTACACAGCCTGTGGTGGCTTACACGCCCGACGAGATGAACGGTGTGTATGATATTCTGTTCCTGATGACAAAGCAGCAGCACAACGCCGAGGTGGTAGAGATGCTCAAGGGTTTTCTTGCACCCGACGGTGTGCTTGTGACCTTTCAGAACGGCTTGCCCGAGGTGCAGATTGCTGCGGTGCTGGGCGAGGAGCGTGTGCTTGGCTCTACCGTGGCGTGGGGTGCAACGATGCAGGCTCCGGGTGTGTGTGAGCTGACAAGCGAGCCCGATGCGCTGTCGTTCTCTCTGGGCTCTATTTCGGAGAAGCGTAGCAAGCATTTTGCAAAGGTGAAGGAGCTGCTCGAGACGATGGGCACGGTGGATGTGGAGGAGAATTTCCTGGGCACCCGATGGAGCAAGTTGCTCATAAACGCGGCTTTCTCGGGTATGAGTGCGGTGCTCGGCTGCACGTTTGGCGAGGCGGCAGGCCCTCGTGAGTCGCGTCGTGTGGTGCAGGCTCTCATAAAGGAGTGTATAGATGTGTGCGCTGCGGGCGGTATTCGCATTGAACCGGTTCAGGGTAAGGATATAGTGAAGTTGCTCGACTATAGAAATGCACTCAAGCGTGCTTTCTCGTTTTTTATAATTCCCATTGCGATACGCAAGCACGCAAAGCTGAAGGCGAGTATGTTGCAGGACCTTGAAAAGGGCAAGCTCACCGAAGTGGACGCAATAAACGGCGCAGTGGCCGACTATGGCCGCAAGGTGGGTTGCCCCACGCCTGCCAACGATTGCGTGGTGGAGATTATACACAAGATTGAGCAGGGGGTGCTGAAGCCCGGTTTCGAAAACCTGCAATACTTTAAGTAGTGGGCGGCGGAACGGTGATGTGGTACTTCGCTGCATTTTACCTGCCGGCGGTAAACGGCTTTGCGTTTCTTCTCTTCGGCATCGATAAGTTGAAGGCAAAAAGGGGCTCCTCGCGCATTGCCGAGAGCACGCTTTTGGCGGTGGTCTTTGCCGGCGGTGGGGCGGGCGCTCTTGCGGGGATGCGTGTGTGGCGGCACAAGACGCAGCACGCAAAGTTCAGGTATGGGGTACCGTTGATTGTTGCAGCGCAGGCTCTGCTGTGTGTGTGGGCTGTGTGGCGCGCATGGTTTTTACATTGTGTGGCTGTGCACGCAATAAATGTTGTATTTTTGTGCTCTGTTTAGAGCATTTGATTTATGGAACTGAAAAAGAAAAGTGTATTTGAGAGGCCGCTGTGGGTGGTGGCTTTTGCCTTGACGGCGGCTGTGTCGTGGGGCTGGGCTTACCCGCTTATTAAATTGGGCTTCGAGGAGTTTGGCATTGCGCAGGATATGACGGGAAGCAAAGTGCTCTTTGCGGGTGTGAGGTTTGCGCTGTCGGGGGCGTTGATTCTGTCGGTGGCGCGTGCCTCGCGCAGGAATTTCGCAGTGAAAAGTGGCGGAGGGTGGCTCTATATACTTGCCTTTGCTCTGCTGAACACCACGCTGCATTATGCCTGTTTCTACATAGGTCTCTCGTATAGTGCGGGAGCACGTGCGGCTATTCTGAACTCGCTGGGTGTGTTTCTGCTTGTGCTGTTTGCCTGCTTGTTTTTCAAGAGTGACAAGCTCACAGCGCGCAAGGTCACCGGTTGTGCCGTGGGCTTTGCAGGCGTGCTTGCGCTGAACGTGGGCGGAGCCGAGGGTGGTGCTTTCACTTTTATGGGCGATGGTATGATTATTCTCAACGCGCTCTGCTCGGCTTTTGCGGGGCTTATGACACGCGCCCTTGGCAAGCGTGTGGATGTGTTTGTGGGCACGGGATACAGTCTTTTCTTTGGCGGTGTGATGCTTTTGCTGCCCTCGCTGCTTGCGGGTGCCACTTTGCCGAGCGTGACACCTCTTGGGCTTCTTTTCCTTGCTCTGCTGGTGTGTATTTCGACACTCGGATTCACGCTCTACAACAAACTGTTGAGCTGTAACCCCGTGGGCAAAGTGGCGATATTCAACTCTTTGATACCTGTGGTGGGAGCGGTGAGCTCGTGCCTGTGTCTTGGCGAGCCTTTTTATTGGAAATATGCCGTGGCGGCGCTGCTTGCCACCGCGGGAATTTATATTATAAACAAAGGAAAGAAATGACTTTTGTTATGAAGAATTTCTTTACGTTGCTCTTTGTGGGGACTCTCGGAACTGTGTGACGCAGCCGTGCAGGATTTTGACAAGCTGTTTGCCTATTCTGCTCTGCGCATAAATTATATTTTTACGGGAAACGACTCGCCTGTGGTAGCTGTGGGCGATGTGGAGCAGTGGGAGCCAAATATAACTACGCTCGTGGATTTCTCTTTGAAATGGGAGGGCTCGATTGCCGACGGCGTTGAACGCCCCACTGACGAGCGTCGCGAGGGGTGTGTGACGGGCTTGTGCGAGGGTGCGGGGTATCGCAACAGCGGAATATATCGCCCCACGGTAACCTGCCATATGCGTGGCAATGGGGCGCGTCGCTTCGGCCCCGTGTGCGAGAAGGCGTTGGAGACTGTAATTCTGCATCAGACAGGGCGTTAAGCCTGCGTTATTTGTACTCTGTGATGAATTTGATTTTTGCGGCGCAGTCGTAGCCCTCTTGGTAGAGGTCGAGGAGTTTTTGTGTGTCGCGCTCGACGCGGCCCACGACGATGGGCTTTTCGGGGCGCAGAACGGTTACCTTGCCTGCCGCTTCGAGCTGCTCCACTAGTTCTATCTGTGCGTTATACATTGCGTTGCGGTTGCGTATGGCTTCGCGCAGCTCGGGGTATTTGCGGTAGAACATAAAAGGCACGCGTGTGGGTTTTTCGGGCTTGCGATAGCCTTTGTTGCGGGTGAGAACGACGACGCTCTGGTCGTAGCCCAAGGAGTGTGCGCGCAGCAGGGGTATGGAGTCGGAGATGCCGCCGTCGAGCATAGGCTCGCCGTCTACGCGTACTATGGGGCTCACAAAGGGTAGGCTGCTCGATGCTTTTACAATGTCGATGACGCGTGTGGGGATGTTCTTCTCGCTCAAATATAGGGGACGGCCGGTCTTGCAGTCGGTTGTCACCATTTCGTAGATGGTGCTGTTGTGGGCGAGTGCGTCGTAGTCGTAGGGTATTATCTTCTCGGGGAAGGTGTGGAAGAGCAGCTTGTAGTCCATTATATTACCTTGTGTGAAGAGGTATTTGAGGCCGATGTAGTTGTATTGCGCAAGCAGGTCGATGTTTCCATACTTGGCACGGCCGCGCTGTCCCGATAGGTAGGAGAGGCTGTTGCAGGCTCCTGCGCTCACGCCCACGATGTAGGGGAAGGTGATGCCGCGGTCCATAAAGTTGTCGAGGACTCCGCTGGTGAATACGCCGCGCATTCCGCCTCCCTCGAGTACAAGGCCTGTTTTTGCTGTGATTTTTATCGTTTGCTCTTCCATTGTTCATTATTTGCTGCAAAGTTAGTATTTTTTGGTTAATGGGCAATGCCTCTTTCTATCTTCTTTTTGAGCGAAATGTGATGTATTTGCTATTTGTGTAAAATATTTACTCATAGATGTTGCCGTTACAAGAAAATTTATATTTTTGCAGCCGCGGCGCTTGTGCCGCGATATTTAACGTAAAAAAGATATATGTCTATGAATAAAGAATTGGAATTGAATCCCAATAGGGTGGTTGCCTATCTGGGTAAGCCTTGTAAAGAATTTACAAAGGCCGATATTGTGCGTTTTATTAAGGAGAACGGCGTGCGTATGGTTAATTTTATGTATCCCGCAGCCGACGGCCGATTGAAAACTTTGAATTTTGTGATAAATAACGAGGCTTACCTCGACGCGATACTCACCTGCGGTGAGCGTGTGGACGGTTCGAGCCTTTTCCCCTTCATCGAGGCGGGAAGCAGCGACCTCTATGTGTTGCCGCGTTTCTCGACAGCTTTTCTCGATCCCTTTGCCGAGATTCCCACTCTCTCGATGCTTTGCTCTTACTTTAACAAAGATGGCGAGTTACTCGAGAGCTCTCCCGAAAATACTTTGCGCAAGGCGTGCAAGGCGTTCAACGATGTGACGGGAATGACTTTCCAGGCTATGGGCGAACTTGAGTATTATGTGATTGCTCCCGACGAGGGTGTTTTCCCTGCTACCGACCAGAAAGGTTATCACGAGTCGGCTCCCTATGCCAAGTTCAACGAGTTCCGCACACAGTGTATGGCTTATATCGCGCAGGCGGGCGGACAAATTAAGTATGGTCACTCGGAGGTGGGTAATTTCACCATCGACGGCCTCATATATGAACAGAACGAGATTGAGTTCCTGCCTGTGGATGCGTGTGATGCTGCCGACCAGCTGATGGTTGCAAAGTGGATTATACGCAACCTTGCCTTTCGTATGGGTTACGACATAACCTTTGCTCCCAAGATTACTGCGGGCAAGGCGGGCTCGGGCTTGCACGTGCATATGAGAATTATGAAGGATGGTGCAAACCAGATGCTCGACGGCGGTGTGCTGTCGGCTACAGCGCGCAAAGCTATCGCGGGTATGATGGAGCTCGCTCCTTCTATCACTGCGTTTGGAAATACTAACCCCACTTCTTACTTCCGTCTTGTGCCTCACCAAGAGGCTCCCACAAATGTGTGCTGGGGCGACAGAAACCGTTCGGTGCTTGTGCGCGTGCCCCTCGGATGGGCTGCAAAGAGCGATATGTGTCGCATTGCAAACCCGCTGGAGCCTGTGAGTGACTTCGACACAACGCAGAAGCAGACTGTGGAGATGCGTTCACCCGACGGCTCGGCCGATATCTACCAGCTCATTGCAGGGCTTGCTGTGGCTTGCCGTCACGGCTTTGAGATGGCAAATGCTCTTGAAGTTGCCGAGCGCACCTATGTAAATGTGAACATTCACCAAAAAGAGAATGAGGAGAGACTGAAGAGTCTTGCGCAGTTGCCCGACAGTTGTGAGGCGTCGGCTGCTTGTCTCGAGGGACAGCGCGCAGTGTTTGAGGAGTACAATGTATTCAGCCCCGCGATGATTGACGGTATTATAAAGAAACTGCGCTCATATGAGGATGCTTCGCTGCGTGCTCAAATTGAGAACGACCGCGACGAGATGCTCAAACTTGTGAATCGTTATTTCCACTGCGGATAATTCTCTCGCGCTTTGATATGAACCACGCAGCGCTCTTTGAGTGTCTGCGTGGTTCTTTTTTCTCTTTTTCCGTTGTTTTGCGGGCAGCGAGAGAAGGCTTTTTTGTGTTAGTTATGTTTCCTCGCGCTCTTTCTCGCAGAAAAAATGAAAATATTTTCCCCTCTACAATGTGTTGTGGTGGCTGTTTAACGAAATTTAACAATTAAGAGCGGGAGAAAATCAAATAAAAGGGAACTAATAAGTGTAATTTCCTTTTAGTGTAAAGGTCGGTTGTTACGTCAGGTTGTGGTTTGTTTTTTATGTGTGAGGCTTTTTTATTATGCTTTTGTGTTTGCCTTGCACATTATTGAGATACCCGGCCCGGTACTTTCTACTTTCCCCTTCAACCGGTGTGCGGTGCAGCGGTGCCGCACCTCAATTTTGAAGAATGAGCTTCGCTTGCGTGGCAGCCGACCGATTTTAACAACTTTTTGAGCACTAAATTTGTAATTAAGATTGAAAAGTTATATATTTGCAAATTGAAATTGTACCAAGAAGCATAATGAGACAATTAAAAATTACAAAAAGTATCACAAACCGCGAGAGTGCTTCACTCGACAAGTACTTGCAGGAGATTGGCCGTGAGGATCTTATCACTGTTGAGGAAGAGGTGGAGCTCGCCCAGCGCATACGCAAGGGCGATCGCAGAGCGTTGGAAAAACTTACACGAGCCAATTTGCGTTTCGTAGTTTCAGTAGCAAAACAGTATCAGAACCAGGGGTTGAGTTTGCCCGACCTTATTAACGAGGGAAATCTGGGATTAATTAAGGCTGCCGAGAAATTTGACGAGACACGTGGTTTTAAGTTTATCAGTTACGCCGTTTGGTGGATTAGACAATCAATTCTTCAGGCTCTTGCCGAGCAGTCGAGAATCGTGCGCTTGCCGTTGAACCAGGTGGGTTCGTTAAACAAGATAACCAAGGCCTTCTCGAAATTTGAACAAGAAAATGAGCGTCGCCCCTCGGCTGAAGAACTTGCCGACCAGCTTGACCTTCCGGTTGATAAAGTAGTGGACTCTCTCAAAGTGTCGGGCCGACACATTTCGGTAGACGCCCCCTTTGTGGATGGAGAGGACAACAGCTTGCTCGATGTTCTTGTGAACGATGATTCTCCTATGGCAGATAACGTGCTTGTGAGCGAGTCTTTGTCGCGCGAGATTGACCGCGCCCTTTCGACCCTCACCGACAGAGAGAAGGAGATTATTCAGATGTTCTTCGGAATTGGAATGCAGGAAATGACACTGGAAGAGATTGGTGACCGCTTTGGATTGACACGTGAGCGTGTGCGACAGATTAAAGAGAAAGCTATTCGCCGTTTGAAACAGAATCAACGTAGTAAATTGTTGAAATCTTATCTTGGATAAGAATTTGAGATTTATAGCCTCGGGCTGCACGATAAGTGCGGCCCGTTTTTTTTGCGCAGGGCTGTTTTTGTAGCTTTCTTTGTTAAAAGTGCTTATATTTTTTCTCCTCTGCTGATATTTGTTTAAATTTGCACGGAATGTCGGCGTGGCGTTCTTTAGCTAAATAACAGATGATGAAGAAAATATTTATATCGGCTCTTTTTGCGGCCTTCTTTGCGGCAACGGCTTTTGCTGCAAAAAACGACAAGGATGTTGTGTATATCTTTGGTGTTTCAATAAATTACACCGACTCGGTGGCCTATTTCACCGAGGTGATACCCGTGAAGGGTGTAAAACTGGAGAATGGTATTTTGCCCGACCGTCAGCACTATGCTTATGAGTTGAAGGACTATATGAGCGTGAACGAGGGGCTTCCCAATAGAACTTCGGTTATATTTTTTGCAAAAAAGCGCTCGAAGCTCGAGAAGGTGGAGCAGACAGTGAAGAGTCGTCTGCTGCGTGGCGAGAAGAAGATGGTGCGCTATCTTGGAGATAAATTCACATTTACACGCCCGCGCTAATGAGGGGTGGTGTGCTTGGATTTTTGCTTTTGTGTTTGTCGCTGTGCGTTTCGTCGTGCCGCGACGAATTGTTTATGCCCGATGGTGATACTTTTGTGCCCATTGCGCTTGGCGAAACGGCGGCAAGACAGCTTGTATTTTATATCGTGGGTGATAATAACTTGTCGTCCGATTTTCAGAACGACCTTAAAGAGGTGTACAGGGCGGCGGCTTTGGTGCCTGCCGATTGCAGGGTGCTCGTTTTTATAGACGACGCTCACGCGCCGCGTATATTGAGTTTTTTTAATAAAGATGGCGAGGGCGACTATGAGACGGTGCATAGCTTTGAGGGGGAGATGGCGTCGTGCGATGCTGCGTCGATGAGGGGTGTCTTTGAGTGGATTTTTGAGAATTGCCCCACGGAGCAGCTCGATATTGTGTTTGAGTCGCACGGCAGCGGCTGGCTCTACGACGATGGGCGTTTGCCGCAGTTGTACTCCTTTGGCGAGGACAGGGTTACAGGAACTGCTTCAAATAATGCGAGGGTGTATGTGGAGGAGCTTGCGGCGGTGCTGCGTGGTTTGCCTGTGAAGCCTCGCACGGTGATGTTTGACGCTTGTTTTATGCAATGTGCCGAGGTGGCCTATGCGATGCGTGGCTGCGCCGAGTGGCTCATTGCCTCGCCTGCCGAGATTCCCGGCGCGGGTGCTCCGTATGATAAAATTGTGCCGCTGTTTCTTTCTGTGTCGGCTACTTGCAGAGATATTGTAGATGCTTATGTGGCGGCCTATGAGGGGGATGTGAATGATGGAGTGGTGCTCTCGGTGGTGAGGCTCGACGCAATGCAGCAGCTTGCCGACGCCTCGGCTGGGCTTGTGAGTAGGTTTCTCTCTTTGGCGGGCGATGCTTGTGACGGTGTTGCGGCATATTTGCCCGGCGGGTATATAAAAGGGGGGTATAAATTCCCCGATTTCTATGATTTTAATGCGGTGATGCGCGCCTTTGTTCCGCAGTTTGAATATGCGGCCTGGCGCGAGGCTTTTGAAAAGGCTGTCGTGTATGCCGCTGCAAATAGGTCGTTTTATTCCTATATTATTAAAGAAAGGGTTTCGGTGGGTGACGACTGCGGGGCTATGTCTCTTTTTCTGCCCAAGAGCGACAGCCGTTACCGTGTGTTAAATGCCGACTTTGCGGCTCTTGAGTGGTACAGAGCCGTGGGATGGGACGAGGCAGGGTGGTGAGCCCTGCTTTTTTAGAATTGTATGTGGAACTGTATGCGTATGCCGTCCTTGTCTATGCCGGGGAGGTCGCGGTATGTGATGCGTCGCACATAGTCGATGCGCAGTACCTTGAAGATGTTTTCCACGCCCACGCCTATCTCTACATAGGGTTCTTTGCCCAAATAGTGGTACTGGTCGTTTTCGTAGGGGAACTTGAAGAGCTCGCCAGTGTTCTGCGGGTTGGGGCGGTTTTTCTCACTCAAGCGCCCGAACATTCCGCGGCACGATATAACCTCGCGCCAGTTTAGCTTTCTTATAAGTGGCAGGCGGTTGAAGATGAGGCCGTTCATAAAGTATGTGATGTCCCACGAGGCGTACTCATCGTTGAAAAATTCCATTGCGTTCATCAGGTTGTACGACTCCTTCTGTATGGTGTAGGAGAGGTTGGCGTTGGGCATAATGAGCAAGGGGAAGGGGACTTTATCCCATACCTTGCCGGCTTTGAGTATGCAGTTTGTGTAGCCGAAGGCCGAGAACCAAAAGCGTTTCTCGAAGCTGAACTCGGTGTGGTTGTAGCTGTAGTCGCTGCCCAAGAAGTCTTTGGCTGCGATGGTGTGCGTGAGGGTGAAGACGGGGTATTCGGGGTTCACGCGGCGGCGGTTCCATTTCGATTGGGTGAATTTTTCCTTCGGTGCCCAACGCAGTTTTAACTCGGCTTCGGAGAGTGTGATGTCTTTGACAAATGTGCTTTTTGTGCCTTCGCTTGTGGTTGTGGTGCGTTCAAAGGGGACAAGGTGCGAGGCGATGTCCTTGCGGTTGCGCAGCGTGAGGTGATAGGAGAAGTGGTTGTAGAACTCGCGGGTGTAGGTGAATTCTGCCTTTTTTACATATCCTATTTTGTTATCGCTTTTGCGCTTGAGGCTCAAGAAGAAGTTATCCTTGTTTGTGTGAAGGTATTTTTGTCCATACTGAAAGATGTCGTTCTCGTAGCGCAGTTTCAGTGAGTGTATGGGGAATTCGTTGGGGTGCTCCTTTTTCTTTTTGAATGAGTATTCGAGCTCTCCCATATATTTGAATTTCTTGTCTTTGGTGCCGTAGACGGCGTAGAACTGCCCAAAGAGGTGGGGGTTCAGATAGGCCGATGTCATAGCGCCTGTGCGCAGACGCCACCCCTCGAGGTCGTTGTGGCTGAAGGTGGTGTTCACGGGGCCGTAGAAGACGGGGGGCTCGTGCTCGCGAAGCGGTACCCAACCTGTGAAGAGGAAGGTGATGCCTTTCTCGAGCCAATAGTAGACGGGGTTGCTGCGCAGCTCGCGCATCATAACATCTACCGACTGCTCCTTGCCAAGTACCTCGGCGATGCGGTTTTCTGTCCAGTATTCTTCGTTGCGGCGGGTGGCCTCAATGTGTTCCATTGTCTCGCCGGGGAAATTGAGCACCACTTGTGCGAGGCTGTCTTTCTCGAACGTGTAGTCGCGATATTCTACCTGTCGGTGGGCGTAAAAGCCGTTTACGGCATCTATGACCTTGAATTCTGCGATGAGTGACTCGTTCTTGAGCAGGCGTGTGCCGTCGGGTAGGCGGTCGAACTGCTGCTTTATATTCATATACTCAACGAAGTTCATATTTATGTCGTGGGGTACGTTCATCTGCACCAGCTTTACAAAGTATGTGGAGTCGGTGGTGATGTATATGTGGCCTGTGAAACCGAACGACTCGGCGTTGAACGGCGCAAAGGCTAGGTCGTAGCAGGGCTCGCCGTCGATGTCGAGGGTGTCGAGGATGTAGTATCGATAGAAATTTCGTCCGAGCTTCGACAGCGGGCTCACAAATTTACTGCTGAAGATTGATATGTTGTCCTGGAATATGTCTACGTCTTTGAAGGTCTCTTCGTAGATGGCTTCCAGGGATTCGGCCGCGACGAGGTCGTCGATTCCGTTGCGCTTGCGTGCTTTTATGTATTGACGTTTGCGCTCGGGGGCGCTGCTGTGGTAGTCGGTGCCTATCATCTCTCGTGCCGATATATATAATATGGGCTTGCCCGACACAAGTGAGGTGTCGATGTATTGGTCGAGGAAAGAGAACTGCTCGCCGAAGTGGCTCTCCTTGGATGAATTGAAGTTGTTTAGTGCGATGTTTAACTTTTCGTGACGGTTGCGGCTGTAAAAGGGCTTACGCTCGGGGGAGTTGTCGTTGCGCTGCTCGGTCACTTTTTGTGCGAGGATTACGGCGGGGTTGTTTTTCTTGCTGTATTTCTCTTTTTTGGGTTTTATGGTGATTTCGTTGAGCTCGTAGCTCTCGGCCTGCATTTTTATGTTAAGGGGCAGGCGTGTGCCCGCAGTGAGGGGGATGCGCACGTCTTTGTATCCGAGACTCGAGACCAGAAGTGTGTCGCGCAGTGCGGGGGCAAAGAATGAGAAAAAGCCGTTATTGTCGCAACTGCTTCCGTTGGCCGAGTTTCGTATGCGCACCGAGGCATAGGGTATCGCTTCGGCGGTAACTCTGTCTGTCACCTTGCCGTGGATGCGCTTTTTTTCGTTCTGGGCGTCGCAGGGCAGGGCGGAGAGAAGGGTTATAAATATATATATAATGTATATGATTCCTTTTTTCATTTTTTCCTTATATATAATATGGGGTTTGCTCTTGCGTTGGAGCGGCACAAAATTAAGCAAAAAATAGGAATGGGCTTAATGCAGATTCTTATTTTTCCTTTAAAACTGTTTTTTATGAGCCGAAAAAATGTTAAAATTGGTGTCCCGAATATAATTTTTGCGGTTTTTCGCATTTTTTTTGAAGAAAATGCTCTACCTTGCACGCCTAATTGCGAAGGTATTTTCGAGGTTTTTGCGCAAACCTTGTAAAAAGGCAAAAATAGCCAAAAAAAGTGTATTTTGTAAATGGTTGAAAATGAACGATGATTGAAAAAAGATGAAAATTTTTCAAAAAAAAGAGTCGAAAAAGTTTTGTAGTTCAAAAAATCGCCTTACCTTTGCACTCGCTTTCGGGAACGAACAAACACAGCGGTCCTGAAACGCAAGATGATCCTTGAAAACATTCCATACAGACAAGCAGTACAACGTACGATTCTTTTATAGAATTGTGTATAAGTAAGGAACAATAAAAACGAACCGTCAAAATAATTTGATGTACTTTTAATT
>JAZRLR010000009.1:0-52120 GCA_045646965.1 Bacteroidaceae bacterium | reverse complement strand
TTTTAATCCATCTTTCTTATACAATAACCATAATTTTTTCAGTCGTTCTCCATTTATCCCATAGGTGCTATGTATGTAATTAAAAGAATAACCATCTTCAAGCATATGCATATATTTGAGCAATGCTGAATAATCGTGTTTCTTTCGCATAAAATAAACCCCAAAGTTTTTTGTCCAAACTTTGGGGTTCACTTCAACTCTCTGGTGCCGCTCGATTTGTTTATGTAGCAGATGATTACTGAATCATCTTTTTGTTATTTTTAATAAAAATGCCTTTTGCAGGGGTTTTGTCGAGGAGCTTTCCACCGAGGTCATAGATGAACTCTGTCTCGCTCTCGCCGATAACCGTCTCAATGTCGGTGCTTGTAATTACGCGCAGTGTGGCGTCTACAATGGAGCCTCTGTTTGCAAGGAAACCGTTGCTTCCTGTGCAGGTGCCGTCGGCTGCTATCTGTCCGCCTGCATCGATGCTGTTCCAGTCCATCTTAAAACGTATGCGGTAGTCGCCCTCTTTCTCGGGAGCCTTAAAAGGGGGGCACACCATTGTGTTACGTGCGTCGCCTGTGAGTGTCTTTCCTGCCGAGTTCACCCCTTTGCTCTCGTTGGTAAAGCTGCCGGTGTAGAAACTGAAAGAGACCACGTCGGTGTTCAGCTGGTCGGTAGAGCCGTCGTTGAACGAAAACTGCATATCGTTGTCGAGATCGATGTACACGTAAGAGTTCATCCAGTTGGCCTGCTTGTCAAAGGTCACTGTGATAGTTGAACCGGGTGTGCAGGTGAGGAGGCTGTTCTCGTCTGCGCTCTTGTCGATGTAGGGTTTTGCAACGCCCACGGCGATAGTTTGAGCGTCTGCTCCTTCCTCGGCGAAGATGATGTTTTTAATGTAACGGTCGGTACCTACGGGGTTTGCGTTCTTGTCGAAGTTTGTGGCATAGGGCTCTACAATCTTCTCTGTTACAATGATGGTGATAGACGCAGTCACGCCCGAGCCGTCGTTTGCCGTAGCTGTGATAACTGTCTCACCCTCTTTTACGGGGATTATGAGACCTCCCGACACAGTAGCAACATCGGGGTTGCTACTTGTCCAAGAGATTACGGGATATGTAGCCTCTGCGGGGTTCACAGTGGCTTTGATAACCAAAGTTTTGTTCGCAGGCACGCTGTTCTCCTTGCTCTCGCTTGTGAGGGTAATGCTCTCCACGGGTGTAACGGTTGCCGCAGCGTCGATGCCGTCGAAGCTGTATACACTGCTGCCGGGGAGTTTCACTGTGAGCTGCTCGTCGATGTTTATTGCAGTGCCCTCGTTGAGGCCCTCAAGCGTTGCTTGCTCGGTGAACGAGCTGCGCAGGACGATGCTTCCGCTGATATTTGCGGGGATGTTGAGCGCCTCACGCAGAGTGAATGTGTAGCTCTTTGCGGTGTTGCCGCCGTTGCGCAATGCAAGTGTCGATTTTGTGCCGTTCCAAGATGCCCAGCCGTATACCTCTGTGTCGCTTCCGTTCCAGGGGTTGCCGCCCACCCAGTGAGCGTCGGGCAATACGTCGGCGTTGCGTTTCTGCCAAGCGATGCACTCCGCAAGGTCGGCCCACAGCTTGCCGTTGTTTATGCTGTTCATCAGCGCGTAGTCGTTGTAGAGCTCCACCATACCCGAACCGCATACGAAGGCGCAACGCATCTCGCGACGTACAACTTCGTAGTCGAAGTTACGGCTCACCGAACCGAATGTCGAGAGGATGAATCCGTGTGTCATAAGGGTGTTTATGGGGCAGATGGGTGAGTTTGTCACATAGTTATGATATACGAGACGGTCGCGGTATGTAATCCAGCGCTCACGGTCGATTGAGTTGCTGCCACCCTCCTCGCCGTAGTCGTTCTCCTGACGCCAGGTAGCGTCGGTGTACTGGTACCAGAAGGGGCTTGCCCAGGTTCCTACAGTGGTGTTGAAGAAGATATCCTCGCGGAGTTCCTCGCGTACATAGCGCTCGAGGCGTATGATACCCTCGGCGTTCTCGTTACCTGTGTCGCCTGCGTCGGGGCCCACAGCCGAGAACTGTGCCGAAATACCGTCGAACTTGAAGAAACGGTAGTCGCCCTGGTTCTTTACAAGGTTATATGCCGCGTCTTTGAATGTCTGGTAATATGCGGGGTTAGAGAGCTGCATACCGCCTTTGCTGCTCCAGTAGTTGCGACGGTAGTTACCGCTCTGTCCATATCCGCCCACAGGGCCGAGCCAAGCACCTACGCCTGAGCCCATCTCCTCTGAAAGTGATGTCATATCGCGCAGCTCATTGGGGAAACCGCTGTGGAATGTCCAGGTACCGTAGTTGTCCCATCCGTCGTCGATGATAAAGGCTGCGGGAGCGCTCTCGTAACGGTCATAGAAGTTCTTCTTCCAGTTCTCGAGCACGTCTACAATGTCGGCCGAGGTGAAGTTTGTGTGTTCTTGTCCGGGCTCTGCGTTGTTACGGTTGATATTGAGCTCATACCAAGAGATGTAGCAGGGGAATGCGCGCCAGGGTACTGCGCGCTCGCGCTCGCTGTATGCGAGGAATGAACGACGCTTCTGTGTCTTGTGGATATTCTCGTTGGCCTGTGTGCCGTCCTGTGCGATGAGGCCCACAACGCCCGAAATCTTCCAGGTCTCGCCCTTCTGCAAGGTAGTGTTACGGCTCCAGCGGCCCTCTATGCCCACAACGTCGCTGTTTATCACAACGCCCTCTTTGGCTGTGTAGATCTTTGTTGTAAGTGTGCTCGAAGCGTCGATAGACTCCGATTTGTCCTGTACAATTACTCTTATGTCAAATGTGCCGTCGTAGGGCGCTACAAAGCTGAATGTGTTCTTGTCGTGGTTAGTGCCCGAATATCCGCTGTGGTAGTCGTTGGCAGCTATAGAACCGCTTGAGCTTATGAGGTCGGCACCGCCGAAGTTAAGGCGATGGCTGCCGCTTGTGTATTCTACTTTAATTTCAACTTTCTGGTTCTTGAGAAGCTCCACGCCTTTCTGCTTGTAGGCATATACGTTGGGGTAGCCTGCTCCTGTAGCCTCTGTTACACGCTCGGGGACCTCTTTTTCTGCCATCTGCTCCCACGACTCGGCTGTGAGTGCAACGGCGTTCATTGTGGTTGTGAGTTTCCAGTTGTCCTCGTCGCCGCTTGCGCCGCCCACCGTGTTGTAGGCTACGGGGTGCTCGAGACCTGCGAAAATCTTGTCGCTCATAAGAACGGCACCGCGTGTGTTACCCACGCTCTTGGGGGTGGAGCCTGCCGCTTTTGTATCTACGTTGTACATAAGAGGAATCACGTTGTACATATCTACATCGTCGATACCTGTGAGGTCCATCTCTGTGCGCAGGTAGTGGCTGCCGTCGCGCAGCACTGCACGCCATACAATGGCTACGGTTTTCTCCTTGTAGGTGTATTCGTAGTTTGCCACAAGCTGCACGCCTGCAAAGTGCTCTGCACCGCCAATTGCCTCGGGGTTGGCCTCGAGCTTTTGTGTCTCAACGCTCTTCAATGTCATAGCCGAAGCGGAAACGTTGTCGCCGTTGCCGAATGCCACGCTGAAAATCTCGCTGCCTGCGAGAAGGTTCATAGCGTTTGAGCCTGCAAAATAGATGGCGTTGCCCAGTTTTATAAAGGCTGCGGCAAGCACATTATTCTTGAATGTGTACACGTCGTTCTTAACTGTAAGCTCGGCCTTGCCCACCATCTCCTGCTGTGCGGGGTAGAGCACGGCGTTGGTGTACTCTGCGCAAGCGGGGAACTCGGGCTGTGCGACGAAGTATACATTTACTGTCTGGTTGATATCATCGATGGCAACTGTCGCAAATTTACCCTCGGGTGCAACCACGGTTACATTGTTTTTCTGCAAAGAGCCCTCAATTGTGTATGTGTCACCGTTGGCGTATGTGTCGTTGCCAATTTTTATTGTCTCTCCGTCGGGGATGTTGATTGTGTATGTGCGCTCAATGATAATCTCCTCGGTGAAAAGCCAGCGGCTGCCGCTGTCGTTGCTTGCGCTGCTCTGCCACAAGCCCAGGGTGCTCTCGCTGTCATAGGGGTTGCTGCTTACACCGCCGTACCAGTTGAGGTATTTGTCGGTGCCGCCCGATGTGGTGACTGGCTGAATGTTGTAACCGTCGTTTCCGTCGCTGTATATTTTGAAATATTGAGCGTCTTTCTGCAGGTTGGTGAATTTTACAAAATCCTTTCCGTTGTTGTAAGAAGCTCCCGTTGTGTAGGTGAGCCACTTGCTTGCTTTTTTACTATAGATGAAATAGCAGTCTTTCTTGCCCTGTGCGGCATAGAAAGCAAACAGACCGTAGTTCTCGGGTGTCTGTGTGGGTGCGGTCAATGCGTTTGAATAGACATTGCTTCCGCTCATCATCAGATAGACGTGCTCGGGTTTGCCTTCGTTGGGCAGTGTGGTAGAGATTTCTATCTTGTCGGCCATCGCTGTCATACAGCAGAATAGCATAATGAAAGAAAGTAATTTTTTCATAGAACAAATATTTATGTGATTAGTTGTTTCTTATTTTGAATGGTTGTCTTATGGGCATAAAAAACGTGGACAAACTTACATTATCCACTGATGAGGTCTTGGCGTACCCGAAAGAAAGATATGCAAGTTGCCCACGTCCATAGGACGCGGACATTAACTTTGCTACTATTCTTTCTTTGATTTAACCGCCAAGTTTGACAAGGAAAATACCTTGCCGGAGTATAAAACTCCCATCAGTAAGATAGTAAAGCCAATGCGCTTTTATATGTATGTCACACTCACCGCGAGGTGCTGCAAGTGCAAATATACAAAGTTTTTTTATATATATTATATATAATACTCTATTTTTAACTGCAAAAAACTTTCTGCGCGGCTGTGGTCTGTCGTTCTGCGTGGTGTGTATGTGGCAAACGACGTTTATTTCGCGTCGTCGCTGCAAAATATATAGAGGTAAACTTCATATATCTCGCTCGTTTGTATATAATTTGAGGTGAACCTCGAATAGGTATTGCACTCGCTGTGAGAAATATTAAAGCGAGCTCTATATTTTTGGCTTCGCCGACCTTCTTTGCGCTCGTTGTGAGTTGAAAATAAATTTTCACTCACTCGCTTAACAAACTTTCGCTCGTTTGTATATAATTTGAGGTAAACCTCGAATATACTTTCACTCGCTGTGAAAAATCTCCAAGCAAAGCTTGGTATTTCTCGCTCGTTTGTATATATATTTGCGAAAAAGAGAATGTCGATTGTGGCTTTTGTCTCTTGTGCTAAAAAGTTAAATCATTGATACTATGAAAACAAAAATTTGTTTTTTCTTTTCTGCGCTGTTTGTCGCGGCACAAATCCTGCTCTCTTGTGCGGAGCCCTCTTTCGATGGCGCAGGCAGAATTGCGGCCGATTTTGAGCGACGACGCGCTCTTGTGGCCGATGAGAGCTATTTCGCGGCTTTCGATGCGTCGTTGCAGGGCAGACGTCTGCAGGCTATGCAGTTCCTCTATGCCTATATGCCTTTGTCGGACATAGCCGACTACGACGCCTCTTTCCATCTGCAAAATGTCGATTGCGCTCTCTGCGCGCGCGATGAGATGCCTTGGGGCAAGCTCGTGCCCGACAGGGAGTTCCTGCACTTTGTGCTGCCTGTGCGCGTAAACAACGAAGATATGGACAGCAGCCGCGTTGTCTTTTACAAGGAACTGAAAGAGAGGGTTCGAGGGCTTTCTATGCAACAGGCTGTGCTCGAGGTTAATCACTGGTGTCACGAAAAGGTCACCTACACCCCCGCCGACATACGCACAAGCTCGCCTCTTGCCACGGTGCGTACGGCATACGGCCGATGCGGCGAGGAGTCTACATTCACCGTTGCGGCGTTGCGTGCAGTGGGTATCCCCGCCCGTCAGGTATATACACCCCGCTGGGCACACACCGACGACAATCACGCTTGGGTTGAGGCTTGGGTAGATGGCAAATGGCATTTCCTCGGAGCCTGTGAGCCCGAGCCTGTGCTCGACCTTGCCTGGTTCAACGCCCCTGCGTCGCGTGGTATGCTTATGCACACAAAGGCCTTTGGATACTACGACGGCCCCGAGGAGGTGGTGGGCCGCACCCCCTGTTACACCGAAATAAATGTTACGGCCAACTACGCCCCCGTGGCTCCCGTGACGGTGCGCGTGGTAGACGGCGAGGGTAACCCCGTGTCCACCGCGGTGGAGTATAAGATATACAACTACGCCGAGTTTTTTACCGCAGCTACACGCGTGAGCGACAAGAACGGCTATGCGACACTCTCCACAGGTCTTGGTACGCTGCTTGCGTGGGCTGCGCACGACGGCGCGTTCGGATATGCGCTGTGCGAGGCGTCGCGGGGCGATACAACCCTGCTTGTGCTTGACAAGAAAAGCGGTTACACAGCCACCGTGGAGATGGATATAACCCCTCCGCGTGAGCGTAACACACAGCCTGCGGTAACTCCCGAACAGGCCGATTGTAACAGCCGTCGTCTTGCCCGCGAGGACTCGCTGCGTAACGCATATATAGCTACTTTTATGAGCGCCGATGAGGCTTATACCCTTGCCGACGAGATATCGGCCGATAGGGAGTGCGTGAGAAATCTTATAGTAAAGTCGAGGGGCAACCACGCCGTGATAAAGGCGTTCCTGCAACGCACAGCCTCCACAGACAGGGAGCGTGCCATAGCTTTGCTCTCTTCGGTGGCCGACAAAGACCTGCGCGACATCACCCTCGAGGTGCTGCTCGACCATTTCGAGAACACGCCCGCCTCGCCCGAAGAGGCCTCTCTCTATAACTCTTATCTGTTGAACCCCCGCGTGAGCAACGAAATGCTCACTCCTTATAAAACATTCTTTCAGGCGTGTTTCACCGCCGAGGAGCGTGCCCGCTTCAGAGAGAACCCGCAGGAGTGGGTGGCGTGGTGTGCGCAGAATATCGCGGTGGAGGGTGAGTGGAACCCACAGCAGCTCTGTATCTCGCCCCGCGGAGTATGGAATATGCGTTGCAGCGACGTTCACTCACGCGACATTTTTTTTGTGGCGGGAGCGCGCAGTCTGGGTATCGTCTCACGCATCGACGAGGTGACGGGTAACGTGCAATTCTATGAGTGCGGCAATTGGGTAGATGTGGTGTTTGGCGAGAAGCAAGGCACCCTTCCCCGTGGCAACCTCATTTTGCGTCAGGCGGTGACACCAGCGACAGGCTCTCCCCGATATTACTCTCACTTCTCCCTTTCCAAGATTGTAGACGGCAGCCTGCAATTGCAGAATTACCCCGAAAATGCCACCTTGCAGACACTGTTTGAAAAGGGGGGCAACGTGGCGGCGGGAGATTACCTCCTTGTCACAGGCACACGCCTTGCCGATGGCGGTGTGCTTGCCTGTCTCGAGTTTTTTGCGGTGGGCGAGGGCGAATGCAAAAAACTACCCTATGTGCAGCGTGAGAGCAAAGAACGTCTGCAGGTGATAGGTGGTTTCAACAGTGAGAATCTCTTTTACGACACAGTCGCAGGTCGCGCACGCTCGCTGCTTTCGGCGACGGGCCGCGGCTATTATATCCTCGCCCTCGTGGCGCCAAGCAACGAGCCCACGAACCATTTCCTGCGCGATGTAATGCCCTATGCCGAGCCGTTTGAGGAGTGGGGGCAGAAGATGGTGCTTCTCTTTGCCGACACCGAAGCCGCATCGCGCTTTGTAAACGATTTCCCCGGGCTGCCCTCTACCGTGGTGTGGGGCACCGATATCGACAACGGCATATACAACGAGCTCGTCTCTAATCTCAAGATAAAGAACCCGCAGCACCCCATAATTGTGGTGGCCGACACGTTCAATCGTGTGGTATTTGTGTCGCAGGGCTACTCCATAGGATTGGGTGAGCAGCTTGTAAAGGTTATAAAGCAGTTGAGCGAGTAGGCGGAACTGCCTGTGTATTAAAATAGCAAGAGAGCCGCTGCTCTGAAGTGAACCCCAAAAGTTAGACAAAAAACTTTTGGGGTTTATTTTATTGCGCTCACAATTGCGCTCACTTCCTTTTCACAGGTCTCTGCCCTGTAGAATTCATCGTTGTCGGAGGCTCCCATACTCACTCCGCCGTGGCGGAATCTCATTCCGCTGCCCACGCTTCTACGGGCCGAAGCGTGTATCTCACAAGCACCTGTCGCGGCAATTATTTCGCCTGCGTTGCTGCTGTTTACACCGCAGCCGGGCATTATGGAGATGCGTCCGTCGGCTTGTGCGACGAGCTCTTTAAGAAGCGGAATGCCCTTTTCGGCTGTGGCCTCGCACCCCGAAGTGAGCACTCTGTTACACCCGAGTGCGATGATATCCTCGAGTGCGCGGCGCGGGTTGCGACACATATCGAAAGCCCTGTGAAAGGTTACGCTCATACCCTCGGCGGCTGCTATGAGGCGTCGGCACAATGCGGTGTCAATGTTGCCGTCGGGTGTGAGGGCTCCAATTACCACGCCGTCGGCGCCAAGAGCCTTGCAGGTGCGTATGTCCTGCTCCATACAGGCGGCCTCGCTCTCGTCGTACAGGAAGTCGCCCCCACGAGGTCTTATAATCACATTCAGCGCAATGCCTTCTACTTTGCGGGCCTCGGCAATGAAGCCTGCCGAGGGGGTTACTCCGCCTATCTCAAGGGCTGCGCAAAGCTCCACGCGGGCTGCGCCTCCGCGCTTTGCGGCCGTCACGCTCTGCACGCTGCCGGCACATATCTCAAGCACTGCCATAGCTATTTTGTTATGAGCTCCACAATGTAGTCGGTTTCCGAGGGCACCTCGTCAAAGATAAGTTTCACGCCCTCTTTTGTCTTTTGAGTCTTCACGGCTTTCTTGTCGGAGAAGGTAAAGGCTCTCTTCACCTTGCAGCGCAGAGGCAACTCAAGTTCCTTGCTGTCGAGGTTCATAATATGTACAAAAAGGCGCTCGCCTTTGCGTGTGGTCACGCCCCAGGGTTGCACGGGAATGTCGCCGGCTGTGGTGCCGTATATCGTCTCGCCGTATGCTTTTGTCCACTCGCCAATCTCCTTGAAGCGCTGCAGAGCCGTTGCGGGAATCTCGCCGTTGGGCTGCGGGCCCACATTGAGCAGCAAGTTCGCTCCTTTACCGGCCGCGCTCACAAGGTATCTTATAAGTGTTTCGCCGCTCTTGTACTCCTGGTCCACGAGTTTGTATCCCCACATACCGTTCATTGTCTGGCAGGTCTCCAGCGGTAGGCGGCTCACCTCCTGTCCCGAAAGTCCTGCGCTGTTCTCGCCGGGCAGGTCGCGCTCAAATATTTGTATATCCTCGCCTTCGAACGGTTTCTGGTGGTGGTTATTCCCCACAAGGCACTGCGGCTGCAGGCGATGTATGAGGGCATACTGCTCTTCGAGCTGCCAGTTGAAGGGGATGCTGTCTTCGTCGTGGTCCCACCAGCCGTCGAACCAGATGGCGCCTATCTCGCCATATCGTGTGAGCAGCTCTGTGAGCTGACGGTTCATAAAATCGTAGTATGCGGGCCAGTTGGTCTTTGAGGTGTCGCGGCCTATTATTTTGCGGCCGGTGCGTCCCATAGGGTACTCGTCGCGCTTCCAGTCGAGGTGCGAGTAGTAGAGGTGCAGCTTTATGCCTTGTGCGTGACACTCGTCGGCAAGCTCTTTTATTACGTCGCGTCCAAAGGGGGTTGCGTCCACAATGTTAAAGTCACTCTCGTCGGTGTCCCACATAGAGAAACTGTCGTGGTGACGGCTTGTGAAGCAGATATACTTCGCTCCCGACTCCTTTATCGCTGTCACCCACGCCTTTGCGTCGAAACGGTGGGGGTAGAAGGCGTCGGCAACCTTTGCATACTCGTTCTTGTCGATGACGGCGTTCTGCAAGTACCACTCGCCTTGTGCAAAGGTACTATATATACCCCAGTGGATGAAAATTCCTAACTTGCTGTCGGCAAATTCCTTGCGCGATTGCAGGTTCTCGGCTGTGGGTGTGTAACCCTTCTCTTGCGCTTCGGCACAGAGGGGGGCAAGAGCCAAAGAGGCCACTGCGGCGGCCTGTAAAATTCTTTTTATCATAACAGGTGTAGTTTGGTTTTTTATTTGAGATTTATCTCAAAAATAGTCTGTTTGTTGCGAATTTACAAACAAATGTGCCTATTTGTGCTGCGGGTGCATAAAATAAGAGGTGGCTGCCTGCCGACAGCCACCTCGCTTTCAATCTACTTTGCAGGTTGTTCTTCCCAGAGGTCTCCCCACTTGCCCTGATTCATATTACCAAGTGCGGCACCTCCTCCTTTTGTCGTTCCCGATGACAAATCGAGCAGAATATTCTGTTCTATGCCCACCTCTACAATAGTGGACAAGGGGGTGCTATATATTTTCTTTGTTTTCATATAGTGTAATGTTTTTTATTTTACATAAACTTTTTTCTCCTTTATGATATAAAGGCCGGGGCGGGTAATTTTCTCCACCTTGCGTCCCTCGAGGTCATATATATATCCGTTGTCGAGGGTTGTCTCCTTAATCTCCTCAATGCCTGTGGTGCCTTGCCAGGTGAGTGAGAGAGACGATTGTGCGAGCTCGCCTGCATATACAAAGTATGCTTTGTTTGCGTTGATTACGTTGTCGCCTGCGTCGAGACGGAAGAAGCGTATCTCGCTGCCCGCACCCTCGGTGAAGGCCATAATATATGCACCCTCTTCAGTTACGGCGGTGGCTGCAACGGTGCCTCTGAAGCCGGTCTCTGCGGGCTGTGTGCCCAACGCAGGAGCGGGAACGAAGCGGTAGCTTCCCGCGTTCTCGGATGTGAGGAGAACGGGTGTACCCGCCGGCAGAATATTATCGGTGAGGGGAATCACTCTCTCCACGAGCTCGTTCCTCTCGTCGGCGCTGTTCAGCGTTACGCCCATAGCTGTGACGCCCTCGGGCATATAGACTGCAAACGGCAGGTTGAGTGTTCCGTAGTTGCCGTTGCTTCCTGCGTGAATCGATGCCGCAAAGCCTGCATATTCAGCCTCGCTCACCTCCTCAAATACAAAGTCGGTAGACCAGTTGCTCTGCTGTGTGCTCTGGCTGCTGTGGTTAAAGAGTGCAGAACCACGGCTGTTCCAGCTCTCGTTGGTCACAGCCAGATAGAGCTGCTCCTGTGCGTTGTAAAGGGAGAGGGTGCCGTTTGCCGTTCCGGGTTTCACCGCGTAGGTGAGAGCAGCTGTGGCGCTCACATCCTTCCAGGCGAGGTATCTGTTACCCACCGTGCTCACAAAGGTTCTGCTGTCGCCCTCGGTCGCCTGCTGACACACCCACAGAGCTGTGCCGTTATCGGCAGTTGCGGGCAGTGCCACGTTACCGCCGGCGTTGGCAATGTAGTGCACTTTGTTTGTGTCGCCGGTTGTGCTGTTTATAATGTGCTTAATGCGATAGACCTTGCCGTCGCGGGGCAGAACAAGGCTTGAATAGTATGTCGCCATATAGCCCGTGAGAGCATCCTGGATGGTCTGTAACTCTGTAGCTGTGGCAGCCTCTTCGATGGCGCTCTCAAGGGCCTCCGTGGTGTTATACATTGCCACGTACTCGCCCACGGGAACTTCTCCGGCCTCGCCGTTCACAGCCTCGGCAATCTCGGGCAGATGATTTGCAAGTGCCTGTGCCTCTCTGATGCGTGCCGCCTCGAATTTGTCGCTGTCTACGCTGTCGGCGCCATCTGTGAGCCAATCGAGCGAGAAGCGCACAAAGCGCAGCTGATAACCTCCCTCAAGGCCGTCCTCCTCGTAGTACATACCTATGGTGCCGTCCTCTAGAACGCACATTGTGGAGTAGGCCGAGCCGCCTGCGCAGATGGTCTTTCTCACGGGCCAGGTGGCAGCTTCGTCAGTGCTCAAGAATACCGACACGTTTCTGCGGTCGTTGGCAAAAGGTATAGAGAGAAGCAGACGGTTCTTGTCGCCCTCGACCTTGCCCGAAGTGAGGCGTATGATGTCTCCGTTACAAGCCGAGTCTTTTATGTCGAACTGCTTGCGCTCACTCCAACTTCTGCCGTCGTCGGTAGATGTAGCGTAATAGACGTTACCTTTGTTCTGGTTACGCGATTTTACAAGCAGTGTGCCGTCGTTGAGCTCTACAATCTTCGACTCGTCGGCGTCGTAGAGGGCGGGCACTCCGTTGCAGGTCCAGGTCTTGCCGTGGTCCTCGGAGCGCAGGATATGTGCCTCGAAGAGACCGTGTGAAGTGTTGCTTGTCGTGCGCACGGGAGCTACACACATAAGCGTACCTTTGCTTGTTTGCAAGGCTGCACCCGAGCTGAAGAACATTGAGTGCCAGGTCTTGCGTATCTCGTCGCTGCAACCTGCACCGTAAATCATATCTGTGATATCCACGGGGGCATCCCAGGTGAGGCCGTTGTCGTGGCTCACGATATATTTCAGGCGGGCGGGGTCCTCGGGTGTACCGTAGTAGAAACCTTTCTTCGATGTCACAAGGACAAAGATATCGCCTGTCACACGGTCGGTGACGATTGCGGGGTCGCCGTGTCCGTAGTCGCCGCCAAGTTCGGGTGTGCCTGCTATGGTTACGGGCTCTGTCCAGGTCTTTCCGTTGTCCTTGCTTACGCGTGCCACCACGTCTATGTTATTCGGGAGGTCGCCGTTGCTACCCCAACGCTTGTCGGCCACAGCTACGAGCCAGCCGTTCATAGCTGTTGTGATGGCGGGTATGCGGTAGTAGCGCGAGCCGTGTGTGTTGAGATACTCCACAGTGCTTGCGGTGAGGAATACCACGGTGCTGTTTGCGGGGTTACCCTGGCTCTCAATTACGCTGCCGCCGTTGATTGTGTAGCTTGCGACAGAAGCATCTATTGCGGTGCCTTCGGCTACATTGTCGCTTATGTCGGCTACAAGCCAGTAGGCGGGTGAGCTGCCCAATGGCAGTCTCTGCTCCTCGTTGAGGGCGATGCTGTATGAGCCGTCTTGTGCCGGTGTGCCTTCGCCCAAGAGAATGGCGTTGCTTTTTCCGTTGTAAAACTCATATCCGTCGGTCACAGAGTAAACATACAGTTTTTTTACAGCCTCGCTGTTTGTGATATTTCCTGCGATGCCGCCAAACATCGCCGAGCCGTTGAGGCCCGAAACGTTCATCGTAACGCGCAGCAGGGGTGCTTTCTCGTTGCCCATACCTGTGGTGTTGAGACCGAGAGCTACTGTGGTCGAAGAGAGCTGTGCGGTAGATGTGAGTTCCTCGTTTGTGAGGGGCTCAAGTGCCCACAGCGAAGCTCCGTTGTCTGCGGCCGCCCAGGTTACGATGACAGTGTTGTCGTTCTGTGCGTGTATGGGGTTGCCGCTCGCATCTGACTTGATTACATATCCTCTGTTGCCGAGCGACGCTCCCTCCCAGGCTGTTATGGTGTAGTTGTGCTGTGCGCTCTCCACCATACCTGCCGCAGCGTTGTTTTTATCTTGTATCTTCGACATATAGCCGCCGCCGTAGTTGCGTATGGCTACTTTGCCGCTCGCATCTTTCTCGAAGCACCACACCATAGTGGGGTCGAGTCTCTTTGGAGCGTATGTGAGGGGTGCGTTATCGCGTTTCTGTATCGCTTTGCCGGTGCAGTAGTCGTTTGTCGCTGCCGATACTATGTAGTACCACACGGGGGCGTCACTTGTGGAGTATTGCACTTCGTAACGTGCCGCTCTGTAGGTCGCAACGGCTGTCGCGAGGGCTTGTGTCGCTGTGGCAGCCTCCTCGTCGGTGAGTCCCTCGGAGTTGTTTGCCTCATCGGCCGCCTCTATCGCGCTTTGCAGAGCTGCGCGGCTCTCGGCGCTGTAGCAACCGGGTGCTGTGCCTTCGCTTGTTCTGTCGAGCAGTACATTAGCCTCGTTTATTGCGATTGTGAGCGCGGGGTTGCCTATGGATACCGATGCCACGGGTGTGAGAATGTAGTCGGAGCACCAAGAGCCGTTGTTTACGGCTGTGCCATTCTGGTTGAAGCCACTTCCTGACGCTGCGGTAACCATATATTTACCGCCGCTTGAGGTGGGGTTGTAGAGCGAGAGTGCGCCCACGCCTGTGTGCACTGCCTCGTTTTTCAACTGGAAGCTATATGCGTCGTCGGCTACCTTGAGGCTTGTGGGAGAATATGAGAGATATTTGCCGTTGCCGTTCTTTAGGTAGTAGGCGTCGTTCCCGTTGAGAATGAGCGACCACTCATAGGCTGCATTGTTCAGCTCGTAGCTTGTGGCGGTGGCAAGGGTGCTGCCGTTTACATACAGGTAACGGTCGGTGTAAGAACCGTCGCTCTGCTTTGTGTTCGCTGCAAAGAAATATTTGCTTGCAGGGTACTCGAGCGAGGCTATTTCCTCCTCGTTCAACGCCTTGTCAAAGAATTGCACTGTGTGTATCTTGCCTTGGAACACCTCAATGCTTCCGCCGTTGCTTGTGACGCCGCCGCCAATGTAGATGCGGGCGTTATCGTTACCTGCCAGCTTGGTAAAGGTCTGCAGCTCGTAGCCTCCCGTGGGGAAGGTCTGTGTCTGGTGCAGAGTTCCGTCTACATACACCTTGTAGGTGTTGTTTGTCTTGTCTGCCACAATAACCACTTTGCTCACGCTGTTTGCCGTGATTGAGGCGTTTCGTGTGGTGAAGCGGTCACCTGCGAGCGACGAAGCCAAATAGGCTACATTTGCTCCGTAGTGACCATAGGCAAAGTAGGGGGAATTGTCTTTCACGGCGCTTGTGGCGGTGGGCTGTGTGGGGTCGCCCGCGCTTATGAAGGCGCGTCGGCCGTTGAACGATGCGGGCATAGTAACCTCCATAGCGATGGTTATGTCGGTAGCTTCCATAAGCTTGGCCGCAGTTCTTTTGTTTATCTCGTAGGGGTATGTGGCAAATGTGAGGCCGTCGATGGTTGCTATGGGTGTCAAGGCCGAGGGGGGAGCCACCACAAGCTGTTTGCTGCTTGCGTTCACTCTCATTTCGAGTCCTTCGGGTACGGTGAAATCTCTCGCCGCGGGTATTGTGCCTGCGGGGAAGAAGAAATATCCGTTATTATAGACCTTTGCAACGCCGGCGGCAGCCGTTCCTGTGTATGTCACCGAGGGGTCGCTGCCTATCTCTGCGGCATTCTCGGCTCCTGTGATGGAGACGGTGTAGATGTCGTATGCGGCAAGCTCGCTTGCGCTCACGGGAGCGAACGCAAATTTGTGGTTCGAGCTCGATGCCTTGCCCACATAGGGCTGCTCGGTGTTTGCTCCGGGGTTGTAGTAACTCCATTTGTCTACTGTAGCAAAGCCGCCATAGGAGAGGGAGATTGTTGTGTTACCCGCCTCGAGCGAGCGTGTGGCGGTGCAATTTTCCTGCAAAGCAAGGCCGCTCACGGTTTGTATAAGATATTTGTTTCCTATCTTCTTTATCTTGAGCCACGCTGTGGCGGGTTTGTCGGCGTTGTATGCCCCAATCTTCAAAGGGTAGAAATTGCTTGCGTTCTGACGGTAGGCATTTTCGGCGTTGAGGATATTGTGCCGGCCGTTCGTAATGTAGCCCTGCATAGTGGCGTCGGAGCCTGTCACGACACGCATCTTGTACCATCCCTCGGTGAGGTTGTTGAGCTCTGTCACCACATTTCTGAAGTTCTCGTCGGTGGGAACGACGGGCTCAATCTCGGGGTCGCCCTCGTAGAGAGAAATCTTGTACTGACAGCCTGTGTCGGCACGGTCGGTGCCTGTCTGACCGCTGCTCCAATTGTATATTTTATATCCGAGCGACGACTGTGTCTGGTTGAGCTGTACGTTGCCGCTGTGTACAATGAAGAGCCCGGGGTTGTTTGCATAGCTTAATTCCCAGCCTGTGTCGGGGCGTGTGGCACTTGTCGTAATCTGTGAGTTGTACGACGCTGCGGGTGAGAGGAAAGAGTTGTCGTTGCGGTTTACAATGTCGAACTTGCCGTCCTCGCGTGCCACAAACTTCCACATAGTGCGGGCATATCTGTTACCCTCGACACCTGTGATGCCCTCGCCTGCTCCGTTGCTTGCCATATAGCGGTTGTCGCGGTTGGGTGTGTATAGCTGATACCACGTTGCGTTGTCGCCCTCGCTTGCCGCAGGCATATTTATGAGCGGGAGTATGCTTGTGGTGGCTGTGGAGAGCGCTGTCTGTTTGTCGGTAAAGGTGTCGCCGGCAGCCTGCGATGTGGCAAGCGCTGTGTATGCCTCGGCAATCTTCACTTTGAGAGAGGTGAGGCTGGCCGTGGTGTATTGTCCCACGCCGTTGCCCTCGGGAAGGTTGGCTGCTGTTACAATAGCCTTGCCCAGGAGGGTGCGGTTTGTGAAACGTGTGTAAAGGGCGTTGGCCTCGTCGTCTGTTATGGCTTCGATGTCCTCCTCGCCGATAGCCTCGGCAATCTTCTGCGCCACCTTTACATATCCCTTGCCATACAGGTAGTCGCCTGTGAAATAGGCGGTGTTTGCCACAGAACCGCTTGTGAAGTCTGTGTATATGTCGAGATACTCTATGTTGTCGCTGCTGCTCTCGGCTGCATACTGCTGCAAGAGGGTGTTAAAGGGAACCACGCGGCTGCTGTTCGAGTTGGCATTGCTGCGGGGCTGCAGGCTCATAAGGGTAATCTTTGTCGTGGGTGCAAGCTCCTTTATCTTTGCAACCACGTTCTTGTAGTTTGCAAGCACTGTCTCGAGTGCGGTGGAACCGTTTACGTCACTCACACCTGAGTAGAGAAAAATTTGTGCAGGAGCTGTGCCGCCGCGCAGAATTACAGTGACAAGTTTCTGCATATCGGCAAGTGAAGGGCCGGGGTAGCCCCAGGCGGTGCCTCTGTTTTTTACTCTGCTGCTCTTGAGAAGCTCGTGCCACTCTCCGCAGTTTACCATTTCGTCGCCCACAATGAGAATGTCATTGCTGTGCACGGGCAGTTTGCTGAATACGGTGGCACGCATACCGTTTGCACCGCCCAAGCCTCCGTTGGCTTCGGCCTCTGTGCCGTAGAGCGATGTGGTGCCGGGTGCGTCGTTCACATATTGCGCAATTTTATCGCACCAAATCTTGTATCCTGCCGAAGTGAGGTGCAGGTAGTCGTATGACAAGGTGTTGCTTGTGATGCCCATCAAATCGTTCCACAGGTCGATGTATGTGGCACCTTTCTCGGTACACAGTGTCTGCAGAGCGCTGTTTGCGTCCTGAAGGGCTGCCAGGGTGCGTATACCCGATGTACTTGGCAGAATGCTCTGCACAAATATTTTAGTCGAGGGAGATGTCTGCTTGAAACGCTCGACAATGTGAGTCATATTTGTGATAACGTGCTCTGTGGTGTTTATGCCCGATGTGCCAAGGTCGTTGGTTCCGAGCATTATGAACACCTTCTTTGGTTTTCCGGCCGCAATGGCCTCGATATTATTCAGAGCCTCGTCGGTGATAGCGCCCGAAACTCCACGGTTCACTACATTGTGGTTGCCAAAGGCTTCCCACCATTCGTGCATATTGGTAATGCTGTTACCAATGAATACAATCTGTTCCTCGTTTACGGGCAGCACCTTGAAGGCGTCGTACCTGTGATTGCGGAACGGCTCGTCTGCAAATGCAAGAACTGCAACCAGCAGCCAGCAAAGCAATAAAAAACTTCTTTTCATATACTAACTTTTAATTAAAATTATCAAGTTTATTTACTTAAATTTAGTGCAAATTAAAGCAAACTATCCGAATATTAACTATACAATTTCAAGTTTTTTGAAAAAAAAAGATTCAAGTGGCTTTGTGAACGTGTCTAATATTTGAAAGTTAGTGCTTTACAAGTTTGTAATAAGTTTGAAAAAATACAGAAAAATGTGGGTGTGTCGGGGCGTACATCCGCGCGGTTCTTCGCAATTTAGTGAGCTTTATTGCAAAGACAGATATACGGCGACAACGGTGGGGCTGCAAACACAAGCTTGCTTGGATATTTTTTTCAGCGAGCGCCTCTTATCTTCGATGTAAATCAAAGATAACGAAAGCGGAGCCAAAAAATATAAAGTTACTTTAATATTTTTCCTCCTCTTCGCCTGCTTGCATTTATTTATATAATTTAGTTAGTTCTTTCCTTGTGGTTTTTTGAATCTTATGCTCTTTTTTATTAATTTTGCGCAATAATTTCCAGGTATTAAAATGAGTGTCTATAAGCAGTTAAGGAATCTCCTCTTCGTATTGCTTGCAATAGTTATTGCGGGTTGCGGCAACCGTGATGTCAAGCTGCACACCCTTGCCGACCTTGAAGGCTCGCACGTGGCGGTTCTTGGCAACGCTGTCAGCGACAAAGACTTTGCAAAGCAGTTCCCCGGCTCTTCGGCCAGACACTTTAAATCGTCGTCGGAGTTTCTTCTTGCGCTCTCGATAGGAAAGTGCGACGCAGGTATCGTGGAAAGAGAAGAGGGCAGGGTGCTTCTCAATAAAATGTACGACTACGCCTCTTTGTCCTGTGCCGAAACAGATTCTACGCTCGTTATCGTGCACAAAAGCCTTCTCCCCGGGCAAGAACCCGCAAGCAGTGAGAATTTCTTCGACAGCTCCGTCTCTCGCATACGTCGCAATATAATATCCGACGGATACTGGAAACTTATCCTCAAAGGCTTTGCCACAACTGTGGCGATGTTCCTTTTGGGTATCATTCAAGCGTTTATATGGGCAATCCTGCTCACCTGGATGAATACCCGCAAATATTTGAGATACATCTCAAAACCCCTGTCCTATTTCATAAAAACCATACACGACGTTCCGTCCATTGTGCTGATATTCTTTTTCTACTACTTTGTATTTGCATCGGTACATATAAACGGAATAATTGTGTGCTCCATAGCTTTGGGAATATACACATCGGGCTCTTTTATGAACATATTCAGAGTCCATCTGGGGCAGATAGATAAAACACAGCACTCTGCCGCGCAGATGCTCGGCCTTACCGGCTGGAAGAAATACAGGTATGTAATTCTGCCGCAGGCCGTGAAACCGATGCTTCCCTTTATAGGTGCCGAAACAAAAGTATTGCTCCGTGCCACCTCTTATGCGGGCTACATCTCGGAACTCGACCTTGTAAAGGTTACAGAGATAATAAGAAACCAAACCTACGACGTTCTTATCCCTCTGCTGCTTGTTTCTGTCGTTTTCCTGATTCTTTCTCACATTATAGTTGAGAGCCTTGCGGTAATATACAATAAAGCCTTCAAGTATGATTAATATAAGCCATCTTCAGAAATCATATAATGCGACAAAGGTACTCGATGACGTATCCTTGCGCATCGGTCGCAACGAGGTGGTGTCAATTATCGGATATTCAGGTTCGGGTAAATCGACCTTGCTGAACTGCATTGCGGGGCTCGAATCATACGAGTCGGGCACCGTCATAACGAATATAACACCCGGAAAGGGCTATGGCGGCATAGGTATGGTGTTCAACAGTGGGAATCTTTTTCCTCACCTGACCGTGCTGCAGAACCTCGTTCTCGCCCCTGTAAAAGTGCTTGGCTTGTCTCCCAAACAGGCCGAAGAAGAGGCTGTGCAGATACTTGAAAAAGTGGGAATATGGTCGGTGAGAGATGCTTATCCCCAGTCACTCTCGAGCGGGCAAAGCCAGCGCGCAGCCATAGCACGCAGCCTTATGATGAAACCCGGGATACTTCTGCTCGACGAGCCTACATCGTCGCTCGACCCCGCAGCCACAAGTGAGGTGTTCAAAGTTCTGTCCGACCTTAAAAACAATGATATGACGATTCTCCTTGTGACGCACAATATTAACTTTGCGCGCTCCATAAGCGACAGAATAGTTTTTATGGACAACGGCAGAATATGTGAGCAGGGCACCCCGGCCGAAATTATCGACAACCCGCAGAACCGCAGGACAAAATCGTTTATAAACCACAGCGTAAACCTCGTATACAAGATATCTTCTGCAAAGTATGACCACCCCGAGCTGAACGCGAGAATCGAGGTCTTCTGTATGAGATACAGATTACCCTTCTCCGACACATATTCCCTGCAGCTTGCAGTGGAGGAACTGCTCAACCTCATTCCCCTTGACGGGGGCGTGGAGCTTGTCCTTGCAAAGTCGAACAGGGGGCTGAAGATAGAAGCCGTTCTTCCCAAAAGGGAGACACCTTATCTCTCAAAAGAACTCATACAGGAAGAGCTTGGTTACACCATCCTCGAGGGGCTCTGCGAGAGCATCGAAGAGGGGCTCAACGACCTCAACGAGACCGTGATAAGCCTCGCCATCAGACAAAATTCAATATAATACAATAAATAAATGAAAACAGAAATTACACAAACAGATAACACGGTTGTAGTGACCGTCGCCGGCCGTCTTGACACCGTGACATCGGCAGAATTTGAAAAGACACTTACACCTTACTTCACCTCGCAAGGCCTCGATTTAATCCTCGACTGCCGCGAAATGGAATATATCAGCAGCGCGGGCCTTCGCGTGGTTCTTACCGCGCACAAGAGCGTCACAGCAAACAACGGGCGTTTCAGCATCCGCAACATAAGCAAGGAGGTGCGCTCGGTGTTCGATATGATAGGATTTTCACGCATTCTTACCATCGAGTAACAAAAACGCTTTACATACCACACAAATAGAATGTTTACAAGCTAAACAAATACTAAACGCTATGAACTATAGTTACAAACTCGACAACGACTCTCTTTATATCTCTTTGGAAGGACGACTCGACACCGAAGCTTCCATTAAATTCGATAGCGAATTTGCAGAACTGTGCAAGGAAAATCCGCATAGCAGCCTCGTCTTTGACGCTGCCGAGTTGCAATATATCGCATCGAGCGGTCTGCGCACAGTGCTCAAGATTGCCAAGAGTGAAAAGAACTTCAAGATAATAAATGTGCCTGCTGCCGTGTACAGCGTGTTTGAGATGACGGGATTCTCGAGAATCATAAACATCACAAAAGCACTGCGTAAGATAGACCTTGAGAAATGCGAAAGAATTGGCTTTGGCGGCAACGGCGCTGTATATCGCGTGAGCGAGGACGAGATTGTAAAGGTAAACTACAACCCCGAGACATACGAAGGTCTCGACAAAGAGCTCACAAAAGCCAAGGAGGCTTTCCTTTTGGGCATTCCCACTGCCATATCATTTGATATGGTCGATTGCGGCGACGGCAAGCGTGGCGTTGTCTACGAGACAATCAAGAGCCTCACTTTGGGCGAGACAATGCAGAACGCGCCAGACCGTATGGAGGAACTCACCGAGAAGTACATCGAGCAGCTCAATCTGCTGCACTCCACACGCACCGACAACCCCATCTTCGGCAACGCAAAAGAGTATTACAGCAAGCAGGCTGAAGATGCAGCGAAATACTTTACCGAGGAGGAGGGCGAGCAGCTGAAACTTATTGTAGAGGCTCTGCCCGAAGGCGACAGACTCGTGCACTGCGACGCACACCCCAAGAACCTTATGATTCAGAACGGCGAGATGCTCTGGATAGATATGGAGCAGATGAGCCTGGGACACCCTATATACGACCTTATCTCCATCGCGGTAATCCTCAATGGTATGAGAACCGACGAAATGATTATGCACATAGCAGGTATGGACAATGCCACGGTAGCACTTTTGAAAGATTGTTTCATAAGAAAGTACTTCAAGACCGAAGACCCCGAAATGATTCAGAAGTATGGCTCAATGATTGACGCTCTGCGTCTCATACGCACCGTGTTTGCAATCGGTTTCAACTCGCGCAATACCGACAAGTTCCGCCCCGCAATCATAGATATGGCACGCAAGGTGTTCTTCCCTAATATTCAGAACATCGTAGGTGGAGTTAAATATCTGGTAAGTGTGATTGACAAACTTTAATGTATATGTTTCGTCTCTTTAACGCCTTTGTATTTCTTGTACTGATGCTTGTTTCCTGTAATACAAATATCAAATCTCCGGAGCTTAATCTGGAAACGCAACAAATAGGGCTCTCCAGTGTTCACAACGCCCGCCAATTGGGTGGATACCTTATAGGTGGCAAAAGAGTGAAAGATGCTCTTCTGCTTCGCAGCGCAAGGCTTTCGGCCTTGTCCGAGGAGGACTCTGCACGCCTTGCCGAGAATTTCAAACTGCAACGCATCTACGACTTTCGTGGCAAGGAGGAGGCTCTTTCAGCTCCCGACATAATACCCGGAGACGCAACCTACCTCTCGCTCTCCTTGTCCTTTGAGAAGGGTGGAAAGTCGCACGGCGCCAACTACGGAAAAGACGAGGAACTTATTAAGCTGCTGCTCGAAAATGCCGAGCACCCCGCCATTCAGGCTATGTGCACAAGTATGTACGATATGGTATTCTTCGATGAGGCTTCGCAAGAGGTGTATCGCAAATTCTTTGCCGACCTTGTGACACTGCAGCCCGAGGAGGGCGCCGTGCTGTGGCACTGCACTCAAGGCAAGGACCGCGCGGGCTGTGCGTCGGCTATGCTTCTTGCGGCTTTAGGTGCCGACCGCGACCTCATAGTGGCCGACTTTGCTCTGTCGAAGAGTTATTACGACCCCATTGTGTCGCGCATCGAAACAAAGAGCGAGGCGCAGAAAAATGCGATAAACACATTGATTGGCGCAAACCCCGTAATATTTGAGACTACTTTAGACAAGATTGAGGCAAAGTATGGCTCGCTTGCAAATTATCTCACCGAGTGCATAGGTGTCACCGCCGAGATGATGCACACTCTGCGTGAGAAATTCCTCGAATAGCAAGCCTGTCGCCGATATTTTGAAAAAGAACTTAAACAATTTTTAGATTTATATGAAAAAACATCTTACCCTGCTGTGCCTTTTTCTTGTTTCGCTCATCGGGGGATATGCACAAAAGATAACCTTTACACCCCAATGGACCGCGCAGAGCCAGTTCGCAGGGTACTATGCCGCTCTCGAGAACGGCTACTATGCCGAGGCCGGTCTTGACGTTACCATCGAACATCCTACAAAGTCGTATAGCTCGATGAGTATGCTCAAAGACGGGACGTCGGATATCATAACCAGCGAGCTTATACAGGCTATGATAACGACAGGAAAAGATTTTAAACTTGTCAATATTCTGCAGACCACGCAGCACTCAACCCTGGTACTTATCTCTCACATAAAAAATATACGTCGTATGTCCGACCTTGCAGGGCGCAGAGTAGGAACCTGGAAGGTGGGCTTCAGCGAGATACCGCATATGATTGACAAATACGAGAATCTCGGCATTGAGTGGATAAAATTTATCAACCCCATAAACCTCTACATAACAGGCGCCGTGGATGCCACACTAGGCAAGAGCTACAACGAACAGATTCTCTTCTCAATGTCGGGCATAACCCCCGAGAGTGTTCTCAAATTCTCGGAGCTCGGCTTCGACTACCCCGAGGACGGTCTCTATGTGAGAGAGGAGTTCTACAAGAAAAACCCTCAACTGTGTCAGAAGTTTGCCGAGGCATCGCGCAAGGGATGGGAGTGGGTGAGAAACAACCGCGAGGCGGCTCTCGAAATTGTGATGAAATATGTGAAACAGGAAAAAGTCCCCACAAACATATATAATCAAAAATGGATGCTCGACGCAATCCTCGAAGCACAAGAGGATGTAAATGGCAGGGCGCCCTCGTATAAATTGAGTGTCGAAAATTTCGACAGGCTCAACGAGACTCTTATCAAGTATGGCTACATCTCAAAGCCTATTGTGTTTGACAGATTTACAGGGAACGCTCTATTAAAATCAAAAAGATGAAATTTAGAAAATCCATATCAGGCCGCCTCACTACCAGAGTGCTTATAGTGTCTGCAATCATCTTTACGCTGACATTTACAATCTTCTTGAGAATGGCGGCAAACAAAGTGAGAGAAGAATCTATCGAGATTGCACACAGCGAGCTGTCGAATACCATACATCAGATTGACGCCGTTCTTAAATCGGTGGAGATAGCTGTGGAGAACACTGCCTGGATTGTACCTCACAGGCTCTCCTCTCCCGACTTTATGTATGACATCACAGAAAGGCTCCTGCAGAACAACGAGTTTATCTACGGCTCGGCCATCGCCTTTGAGCCCGGTTATTTCCAGTCAAAAGGTCTCTATTTCTCTCCCTACTCCTACAAGGACGAAAATGGAGAGATAAAGTCGAAACAACTGGGTAGCGAAACATACGAATATCACTATATGGACTGGTATCAGATACCGAAACTTCTGAACCAGCCCTATTGGAGCGAGCCCTACTACGATGACGGTGGAGGCGAAATGATGATGACCACCTATTCGAAGCCTCTGTACGACAGCGAGGGAAAGCTTTATGCAATTATCACGGCCGACCTCTCCCTCGAGTGGCTGACCGAACTTGTGGGCGATATAAAAGCGTTTAATAATTCCTACAACCTTATGGTGAGCCGAAACTCATCGTTCATTGTACATCCCAACCACAATCTCATTCTCAATGAGACAATTTTCTCTTCTACATACGGAGATAAGGACGAGTCGTTGAAGAAGATGCAGGACGATATGATTCACTGCAGAGCCGGCGAGGTTTTAAGAGAGAAAGACGGAAAAAAATTCTTTGTCTTCTATTCGCCCGTGGAGACGAACTGCTGGTCGGTGGCCATCGTTTGCCCCAGAGGCGAGCTCTATCTGGGTGTAAAAAAGATGAGAGACGTTCTTATAATTCTGGGTGTGCTGTCGCTTTTCCTTATGATTGCAATGAGCTACAGCGGAATACGCAAGGTGGTTGAGCCTGTCGAGAAGTTTTCGGAGGTCGCAAAAAAGATAGCCCACGGCGACTTTACGGTGCAGCTTCCCAAGATAAGCTCCAACGACGAGCTCAAGGAACTGCACGACTCATTTAAATATCTTCAGCGCTCCCTTGTGCAGTATATCGAAGAACTTAAATCGACCACGGCAAATAAAGAGAGAATAGAGAGCGAGCTGCGCATCGCACACAGCATACAGATGGGAATGATTCCCAAGATATTCCCGCCTTTCCCCGAGCGCGACGACCTGGCTCTGGCAGCGAAGCTCGTCCCCGCAAAAGAGGTGGGAGGCGACCTGTACGACTTTTTCATCGAAAACGAAAAACTCTATTTTATCATCGGCGATGTGTCGGGCAAGGGTATACCCGCCTCTTTGGTAATGGCTGTCACCTGTCGTTTGTTCAGGTCGGTGGCTTCGCATCTCGATAAACCCGAGGATATTATCTCCTCGCTTAATAATTCATTGGCCGACGGTAACGACTCCAATATGTTCTGCACCGCATTCCTCGGAATACTCGATTTGAAAACAGGAAAGCTCCGATACTGCAATGCAGGGCATAACGCTCCTCTGAAAATCGACAGCGAGGGAAAGGTCACACCCCTGAAAGTTACGCCCAATCTGCCTTTGGGCCTGTTCGGCGGTTTCCCATACGAGGGGCAGGAGACTCACATCGTAGGGCAGACGATGCTCTATCTGTTTACCGACGGTGTAAACGAAGCCGAGAATAACGAAATGGAACAGTATGGCGACGAGAAACTCGTCTCATTGTTAAAATCCAATTCATCGTTGGAGCCCAACGAAATTATTGAGAAAACATTTGCCGAGGTTAAGCGTCACGCCAACGGAGCAAACCAAAGCGATGATATTACTATTATGTGTATAAAATATTGCTAACGATATGGAAAAATCTATTATTCTTGCAAACGATATTTCAGAGATAGGCAAGCTGAATGAATTTATTGAGGAGATTGGAAATGAGCTATCACTGTCACCCGAAGTTGTATTTAATCTCAACCTTGTCCTGGAAGAGGCAGTTGTAAATATAATCAACTACGCCTATCCCAAAGAGGAGCACCAGTTCATATATCTCTCGGCCAAGCTGCACGAAGGCTCCATTGTGCTGGTTCTCACCGACACAGGCAAAGAATTCGATCCCACTATGGCACCCGAGGCCGATATAACCCTCTCGGCCGATGAGAGAGAGATTGGCGGCTTGGGCATATTCCTCATTCGTCAGATTATGAACGAGGTGAAATATGAACGCATAGAGGGAAAAAATGTCCTCACCCTCGAAAAGAAATTGTAAAGCAAAGTTTGTGATAAATCTGTTAAAATAATATGCAATGAAAAAATTAGTGAAATGGACGTTCATCGCCACGGTGGTATGCTGTGTAGGCTTTTTCTCTTCTTGTGGAATGAGCGACGAGATTAAAGTTGAAACATTGGAAAGCACAGAGCTGCTGCGCACCGACGAGAGCTGGAACGGCGAGAAATTGCCCGACTACCCGCAGGGCCGCCCCGAGCTTGTGGCTGTGAAATATGTTATCCCTGCCGGGGAAAAACTTGGATGGCACCACCACGTGTGTATGAACCACGGCGTTTTGGTGCAGGGCGAGCTCACTATAATAGGGCTCGACGGCAAGGAGAAAACCCTTCGCGAGGGAGAGGTGGTGGTTGAAATGGTCGATGCTGTTCACTACGGTGAGAACCGCGGCAAGAAGCCCGTAGTCCTTTATATGTTCTACCTTGCCCAAAAGGAGGTTCCCCTCTCTGTAAAGAACCCGGAAATCCCAATGGAATAAAATCCATTACCGAAAGTATAAATTTAGCCCCAAAGCCTTTCATAGCTTTGGGGCTAAATCGTTATTTCCGGTTGAGTTTTACATTAAATCGTCTACGCTCTGTTTTTTCTTTCCTTTGGCATCGCGCTTTGCCTTTTTTGCGGCCGCCTTCTCTATCTCCTCCGACCACGGCTCCACGTCGGTCTGAATTATGAACTGATACTCGTTGTACGACTCATCTACGTTCTTCACAAGCCTTTGCAGTAGCCTCTGCACGACTTTGAGTGCCAATCTCTCCAAACTTCTTTGTAAGTTCGGCGCTAACATCATAAATTTCATTCTTTTTGCTCATAATATACAGCCCTGCTTTGTTGCTCAATATTAAAAAACAACTTCCATATATCCAGCTCCAATCTTGTGTATCTCTTTCAAAATTTGTTCTTCACGTTCTTTTGAAGGTTTCTTGAAACCGTTTATATAATTCCTCAGCAAAGATGCATTTATATTTATGAGCTTTGCGAACTCTGCGATGTTCAATTCTTTATGGGTCAAGAAAAATTTTTGCAAAGGTGTTGGTTCTGCATCTTCATACTCAAAACTCTCAAAACTAATATCTTCGTCAAGTTCTCTCCAATGCACACCATCAAAACCTATTTTGTAATTCATACGCTGCTCATCATTAGCAGACAATAAATGTGGATACCAAAGTAAGGACTGGCGATACTCTTTGCCACTCTCATCAGCTCCATATATATAATTCTTTTCAAACCAAATTTTAACTATCTTCATATCGTTAATCCTCCTTTCCAAAATATTTAATCCAATGCTTAATTATAATGTCCTTGTTATAATCAATAACCTCTTTAATCTTTTTAAGGTCATTGCTTTTGATATTATAAACTGTTTTTAGCACAAATTCATCTTCTACTAAATCGAACTTTGCCATACCATCGTTCCCTTCTACGTGAACGTGCAATGGCTCGTGCTCTCTGCTATAAAAGAAAAATGAAAATCCGTAAAATCTAAAAATTTCAGGCATATTGTATATGGTTTTATTACTGCGAATATAGGTATTATTTTTAATACCTGCAAATAAAAATGCCACTTTTTAGTAATTACCTATAAAAACTATGATTGCGCTCCTTGCTCACGCTATTAAGGCGAAACCTTGCAAGGTTGGTAATGGTATCAAATCTTAAAACTGCATTTACGCCCCCTCGTGGGCGTTTTTATGTATGTAACTCCTTATCGCACTTTGATACATTCTTTTTGTGTTATTCTAATCTAAAAAATTATTTTAATTTGCTTAATCTCTCTTTATTTAAGGTCAGATTATTTACTAACTTATTTACAGAATATGAATTATTTATAGGCTTAAGTTTTTCAAGTAATTCATCAATAATAATATTCAATCTTTCAATAATATCTTTTTGTTTTTTGATGATGTCGTCTTTCTCTTTTATTTTCTTATTGTACTTGTCTTTTATTGTTCTCAGCGCTTCTTTATGTTCTTTATTTATCGCTTCAACAGCCTTCTGAACATCTTTTTTTATTTTACTATCTTTCCATGCTTTACCAAACCAACCTGCAAGAAACATCAATAAAGCTACCAATAAGGATAAAATGACTTTTAAAATATTATTCATAATTTTCTTGGTTAAACTTATCAATAATTTTTTTTGTATAAAACTCTCTTTCTATTTCAGAAATAACATTAAAACTATGGCTTATTTGAAACAATGTAACAATATATCCTCCCAAATCAAATTTTCTCATTGCGTTTTTATCTCCCATATATGCAATAAACATAGAGTATCCTATGTCAGAAACTGTAGAAAATAAGTCTGAATACATTATAATCTTTTGAGTCCTAGCCATAAATAATTTTTCATCTTCATTTTCTCCTCTTGTTAATCCATGCAAAAATGCGATTAACCAGTTAATAACTTTTTTTGCAATACCTCCTTGAATAATTGTTCCTGTATTTAGACCATACAATGATAATTTTTCTGCAAGCTTCGGGTCGAATGTGGAAATTAAAGGAAGTGGTAAACTTTGTCTACTAGGAATATCTGATAGTAGATGAATTATCTCTTTTAATAGTGCGTATCCCAAAGCAATCCATCCATCTTTTCCCTCTTTCTCTAATCTATCAATTATATGTGTGAAAATTTCTACAGTAGATGCTCGTTCGCATATAGTGTCTAAATATGCAAAATATTCTGTTCCATTTCTAGAAGTTCTTAAATGTGGCATAGTATTTATATGCCAACTTGTAAAATCATTGCGAGTAATTGTTGATGTCATAATGTTGGCAGTACCAAAAATCAATCCCAACAGCGGGTCGTGTCCTAAAGCTGTGACTCTATGATTAAACCCGTTAAATCCTGGATTTTCGGTATTGTTTTTTTTGTACCACTTGCTATTATGCTCTTTTTGTATCGCATCAAAGGGAACTGGATTTGAAAAGATTTCTTCTTTAGATGTATAATATTTGTTTTCAAATCTATTTGACCTTTCGTTATTGTGAAATGGAGTTCTTTTTGCTATTTCTTTATCAGTCATATCTCTAAACGTCTTTATTATATACTGTATGCCACATTGCAAGAGTATAGAAAAGACAAAAAATGGAATATCTTTTTTATTTAAAATAGATGTTAGCTGATTAAACTCAATTTCTGCTTTATCTAATATTTCGGGTGTTTGTTCACAAACTTCAATGCGATGTTCAATCTGGTTACCAATTTTATCAACTTCTTTATCTATAGTTTTGTTTAAAGAGTCTAATCGACCAATTTCTTTTCTTATTGTTCCTAAATCTGACATCACTTTATTTAATTCATTTTCATTCGCTTTCATCACTTTAAAATTTTACTTTGTTAGCAAAGTTACTAATTTTGATAAAGTAAATTATCAATTTTATAAATCTTGTTCCCCTTGTTTCTTACGCCCTCTTGTGGTGGGTTTGACATAGAGTGTACCTTTTCTTATGGTACACTTTTTGTTTTTATATATAGGTTCATCACTCTCCCCCAACTTGCTGAAATAGTTATTCAATGCCGCTTGTGAAATACCAATTTCCTCTCGTGTGTGATGAAAATTGACAACCCTCGCTTTTCGCAACCCACGCGGCGCCACTGGCGCGGCGCTTCGCGTGACCTTTTGCTGCTCGCATTGTCGATTATATCTTTTAAATTGACAACGCCGCCTTATCGCGGCCCAAACTGTACGAGCTTCGCCCGTCCTTCGTTTGACCAACCACTGTCGGCATTGTCGATTCTCAAAACAGGAAAGAGGAATTCCCTGTTTTGAGAATTCCTCTTTTGTCCAATCGTGCGCCTGATAGGACTCGAACCTACACGTCTCTCAACACCAGATCCTAAGTCTGGCGCGTCTACCAATTTCGCCACAGGCGCGGGCATAGACGCCGTCTTTCCGAAAAAGACGGTGCAAAGGTAGCACTATTTTTTTATTTGGCAATCCTTTACAGGTTATTTTTAGAAACTGTTTAAAATTCTTTTTAAAATGGGTTTGTAATTTAAACAGCTAAAAGTAGAACAGCTCTATGAGGGCGATGGCCTGCTCTATGATTGTGTCTCTGCCGCTTTCCCAATCGTCTGATGTGATGTGTTTCTCTATGTGTGGTTTTATGCCAAACTCGGTGTGGTTGCCCTCGCGGTCGAGTATGGGGCAGGACGAGAAACGTATAGTCCAGCCGTTGGGCAGGGTGCTGCAGAGCGGCATTCCCGAGCCTCCGCCGGTTTTGTCGCCCATAACCACCACCTGCTCAAGTGGCTTCATAAGCATAACAAAGTGATTTGCAGCGCTGTATACTCCGCGGTTTGTGAGCAGCACAACGGGCTTTTTCCACACCACTCGGGCAGGCTCTATGTAGAGGGGCTCGGGCGACGAGAAGTCGTTGTGTCCCTTGCCTGTCTTGTGCTGTATGTATCCGTAGTGTGTTTTCTCGTCGGTGAAGTGCCCCGCAAGCTTCTCGGCAGTTGTGAGCTGCCCGCCGCTGTTGTTTCTTATGTCGAGGATGAGGCCTTTTGTGTCGGACAGGTTATGGAGCATTATCGACACGTTGTCGCTGTTGAGCGCGCCCGAGAAGCTCTCCAAATATGCGTATCCGATGTTTTGTGGCAGGGTGGTGTACTTTATTCCGTTTGTGTATCGGAAATTGTTTCCGAGGTATTTGCGTTGCAGTGAGTCGCTGAAGTTTACGGGGTGGTTGAGGTTCCAGTCCCAGTAGTAGCTTGTGCCGTAGGGCGACGAGAGGTTCACGTGTCCGTCGCGCAGCTCTCGCAGCATTTGGGAAAGGAGGTCGAAGAGCGCAGCGTTTGTGTCACTGTTTTTTACTTGTGGCTTATATTTTGCACGCACCTCGTCCCAGTTGAGGCCATACTCCTCGTGCGCGTGCTCAAAAAAGCAGTACCTCTCGTCTATGATACTCCACAGAGCTTCGAAATTCCCTTGTGGCGAGTTGTCGAAGGCGTCCTCCTCAATGCATCCGCCAAGGACGACGGTTGCAAGAAACAGCAGGTATGTGTAAATTTTCTTTGTCATAGTCAAAAGGGGCTATACTCTTTGAGCTTGTCGCCGTTCTTTATTTTGTAAATTGTTTTTACAAAACCTATGCTGAAAGAGTGGTGGTAGAGGTGTGTGCGTATGTCGTTTAGCTCCGACTGAAAGATGTCGGCGGTGTAGCCTATGCGCACCGTGGCGCTTCGTCCCCACAGGGTAAATGGCACGTCGGCCGACAGTGTGGTGCGCAGCGAGGGTGCGTTGAGGGGGTGTGTCACGGCTACGGTGTTATCGTTATCTCCCAGGGTGAATATCTCGTAGTAGGATTGCCCGAACTCCGGGGCAAACATAACACCTGTGAGCGGCGCGTCCACTTGTGCCCGCAGCGTGCAAGTACCTTTTTTTGTGGCTATGCGGTAGAGCGCCATAGCTGACGCTGCGGCTGTAACCCTTGCTTTCGCCGACACGGGGTTGTTACTATTTGAGGGAAGGTAGATGGCACCGCCGCCAAGCTCTGCCTGTGCACCGCCGAGCAACTGCAATGCCCCTGTGGTGAGGAGCGGGTAGTACCACCCGATGTTGTAGTTTACCATAGCGGTGAGTTCTGTGTTGCCGTGTAGAGAGGCTGTGCCTGCCGTGGCTCCAAAGAAGGTGCGTCGCTTGGGGCTGCTTGCGCCGCAGCGTGTGTTGCGCACCCTCTCGTGCGAAAGAGTGAGTGCTTTGCCCTTGTGGTCATACCCCGAAAGGTATGTGTCGAGGTTATTCATTGTGGCAATGCCGAGCGATGTGCACGTCGCAACTATCCTGTGCGTGGCTATGACGCTGTCTGCCTGTTGCTGTGCCCGCAGAGTGCCGGGTATCACAAGCAGGGCTGCTATGAGTAGGGCGGTGATTCTCATTCCTCGGTGAAGAGTGACAATTGCTCGGGCTCTCCTTCGTCATACTCCTCGACGGGTGTCTCCTCGGCGGGAGCGGGCTCGGGCGGGAATTTTGTGGGCTCAAGCTCAATGATTTCGTCAATCTCATATGTGGTGAGACGCTTGCCGCGTGCCTTGAAGCTCTTTGTGGCAATGAACTCGTCTACCTCTATCACAAGCGGCTCGCGGAAACTGTCGCCTCCGCCAAACATCACTTGTATGCGGGGGAAGGCTGTCTCGCTGAACCATATAAGCTCGTTGCTTTTGTTGTCGCCCAGGCAGTTCTGACGGCGCACGTTGGCCTCGAGGGTGAAGCGTTTTACATAGGGGTAGCCCTGCTGCGAGGCGTCGTAGAGCACTGCCGACCACACCTTTGCGGGGTCGTATTTCTCAATCACCATAAGGTCGTCCTCGTAGTGGTTGTTGAGGTCGATGGGGGTGAGGTAGAACTCGCCGTTCTTGCGTATGGCAAGTATCTTGTCGTCGTTGTGGAACTCGCCGATGTACTCTCCGTGGTTGTCGAAGTTTATGCGCAGGATATCGCGGTCGAACCACACTTTGCGTCCGCCGAGTGTGGAGCTGCCGTGTCGCTTGAGACTGATGCGCAGAACCTCGTTCTTTGTGAGTATGTTACCCATCGACTGACGTCCTTTTATGGCTATGGTGCTGAAGTCCTTCTCTATGATTGCAATGCGCAGGCGGGGATTGGGCTTGAGCTGCACTTTTATTATCTCGGCCTCTCCGTTGGCGTTCGATGTGAAATAGGCAACTTTTGAGCCGGGTGTGCCCTGTGTGAGGTCGTACTCTTTGTCGCGTGTCATACCTGTGGCGGCAAAGCGTTTTATGAAGTGTATGCCGTTCTTTCCGTCGCGGTACACCACGTTGTATATGGTACGCTTGTCGTTCTTCTTGAAGACATCCACGTGTATAACGTTCTTGCCCACAAAGAGTTTTTCGCTCACCTTCACTACCTTGTATTTACCATCTTTGTAGAAGAGTATCACATCGTCTATGTCGGAGCAGTTGGTGACGAATTCGTCTTTCTTGAGCGAGGTTCCAATGAATCCCTCGGCGCGGTTTATGTAGAGTTTTTGGTTTGCCTCCACAACCTTTGCGGCCACGATGGTGTCGAAATTGCGTATCTCGGTCATACGTGGGTAGCGGCTGCCATATTTCTCCTTGAGCATTGTGAACCACTTGATTGTGACCTCTGTCATACGGCCGAGCTGCTTGTCAATATCCTTTATTTCGCTCTTGAGGCGTGCTATGAGCTCCTCGGCCTTTTCTTTGTTGAATCGCAGGATGCGTGCCATCTTTATCTCCATCAGGCGCAGGAGGTCGTCGCGTGTTATTTCGCGTATGAAGGTCTCTTTGTAGGGTGTGAGGCGCAGGTCGATGTGTGCAAGTGCGCTGTCCATATCCTTGGCCTGCTCAAACTCGCTGTCTTTGTATATGCGCTCCTCTATGAAGATGCTCTCGAGCGAAGCGAAGTGCAACTGCTCAAGCAACTCGCCCTTGCGTATCTGTAACTCGCGGCGCAGCAGCTCTTTTGTGCTGTCTACCGAGCGGCGCAACAGCTCGCTCACTGTGAGGAAGCGGGGTGTGCGGTCGTCTATGACGCAGCAGCAGGGGGTGATGCTTATCTCGCAGTCGGTGAAGGCATACAGGGCGTCTATGGTCTTGTCCGACGATACTCCGGGTGCAAGGTGCACAAGAATCTCCACCTTGTCCGATGTATTGTCGTCTACCTTGCGTATCTTTATCTTGCCGTTCTCCACGGCTTTAAGTATCGACTCAATTATGAGCGGGGTGGTCTTTCCGAAGGGTATCTCGGTGATGGTCAGTGTTTTATTGTCGTCCGACTTCGATATCTTTGCGCGTATGCGTACTCGGCCGGTGCGGTCGCCGTCGTGGTAACGCGACACGTCGATGCAGCCGCCTGTCTGAAAGTCGGGGTAGAGTGTGAAGGGCTCCTTCTGCAGGTAGGCAATGGCGGCGTCGCACACCTCGTTGAAATTGTGCGGCAGAATCTTTGACGAGAGTCCCACGGCGATACCCTCGACACCCTGCACAAGCAGCAGGGGAAATTTCACGGGCAGCGTGATGGGCTCTTTGTTACGGCCGTCGTAGGAGAGTTTCCACTCCGTTGTCTTGGGGTTGAAAACCACTTCGTTGGCAAAGTGTGAAAGGCGTGCTTCAATGTATCGGGGTGCCGCTGCAGAGTCGCCTGTGAGTATGTTTCCCCAGTTACCCTGGCAGTCGATGAGCAGGTCTTTCTGTCCCAGCTGCACCAGGGCTCCCGCTATGGATGCGTCGCCGTGAGGGTGGTACTGCATTGTGTGTCCCACCACGTTGGCCACTTTATTGTAGCGGTCGTCGTCGAGCTGTCGCATAGAGTGCAGGATGCGTCGCTGCACGGGTTTTAAACCGTCGTACAGGTGTGGCACGGCACGCTCCAGAATAACATACGAGGCGTAGTCGAGGAACCAGTTACGGTACATTCCCGTGAGTTTGTGGGTGATGTCCTCGTCGCTCTTTTTGTGGTGGTGCTCGCTCACTTCCTCTGCAGCGGGTGTGCTCTCGGCTGCAAAGTTATCTATCTCTTCGAAGTTTTCGTCGTATTCGTTGTAATCCATAAATGCGGAAGCTCCTTTTCTGCCTTTAAACTATGTTTCGGCAAATATGCCCGGTCGGGTGCCTGTTTTGCCGTCCCACACCTCTGCACATTTGCACGATAGCGCAAATATACAAACAAACGAGCGAGAAATATCAAGTTTACTTGAATATTTTTCACAGCGAGTGCAGCATATATTCGTGGTTTACCACAAATATAGGAAAAATAGTCTAAATATAAAATTTACACGCCGCAGATTTCCATATTGCGCTCCACCTGCCTCTTTTTATGATTATTTATTATAAATTTGTAATTATAGCACGGCAAAATGGCGGTTTTTACCCAAAAAATGCTTTACTTTGCAGAAAATTAAAATAACATAGAGATAAAGAATAATATGGCTCAACAAGACGATGTATTTAAGAAAGTGGTAGCACATTGCAAAGAGTATGGCTTTGTGTTCCCCTCAAGTGATATCTATGACGGTTTAGGCGCTGTGTATGACTATGGTCAGATGGGCGTGGAACTGAAAAACAATATCAAAACATACTGGTGGCAGAGTATGGTGCTGCTCAACGACAATATCGTGGGTATCGACTCTGCAATTTTTATGCACCCCACAATTTGGAAGGCTTCGGGACACGTCGATGCATTCAACGATCCCTTGATTGACAACCGCGACTCTAAAAAACGCTATCGTGCCGACGTGCTCATCGAGGAGCAGCTCGCAAAGTACGACGACAAGATAGAGAAAGAGGCTGTAAAGGCTGCAAAGAAATTTGGTGACTCTTTCAATCGTGAGCTCTTCCTTGAGACAAATCCCAAGGTGCTTGCCGAGAAGGCTAAACGCGACGCTCTCCACACACGCTTTGCTGCGGCTCTCAATGCAATGGATTTGGAGGAGCTCCGCCAGATTATCATCGACGAGGAGATTGTGTGCCCCATTTCAGGTACACGCAACTGGACCGAGGTGCGTCAGTTCAACCTAATGTTCTCTACCGAGATGGGTTCTACCGCCGATGCTGCGATGAAAATCTATCTTCGTCCCGAGACAGCGCAGGGTATCTTCGTGAACTACCTCAACGTGCAGAAGACAGGCCGTATGCGCGTGCCCTTCGGTATCGCACAGATAGGTAAGGCTTTCCGTAACGAGATTGTGGCACGTCAGTTCATCTTCCGTATGCGCGAGTTCGAGCAGATGGAGATGCAGTTCTTTGTACGCCCCGGCAGCGAGCTCGAGTGGTTCAACAAGTGGAAAGAGACACGTCTCGCTTGGCATAAGGCTCTGGGCTTCGGCGATGCATCGTACCGTTACCACGACCACGACAAGCTTGCACACTATGCCAACGCAGCTACCGACATCGAGTTCAAGATGCCTTTCGGATTCAAGGAGGTTGAGGGTATCCACTCTCGTACAAACTTCGACCTTGGTCAGCACGAGAAATATTCGGGCAAGAATATCAAATACTTCGACCCCGAGACAAACGAGAGCTACACTCCCTATGTTATTGAGACATCTATCGGCGTAGACCGTATGTTCTTGAGCATTATGTGTGCTTCATACTGCGAGGAGAAACTCGAGAACGGCGAGACACGCGTCGTGTTGCGTCTGCCTGCGGCTCTCGCTCCCGTGAAGCTGGCTGTGCTTCCCCTTGTTAAGAAGGACGGTCTGCCCGAGAAGGCACGTGAGATTATGAACGACCTCAAGTTTAACTTCAACTGCTATTACGAGGAGAAGGATTCTATTGGTAAGCGTTACCGTCGTATGGACGCCATCGGTACTCCCTACTGCGTGACCGTAGACCACCAGACTCTCGAGGACGGTATGGTAACCTTGCGCGAGCGTGATACTATGGAGCAGCGTCGTGTGGCTATTGCCGACCTGCGCGGTATCATTCAGGATAACGTAAGCATCACATCGCTTTTGAAGAAACTCTCTTAATATAAAAAATGAGAAGACTCAATAAGATATTTATGTTTCTGTTGCTCTCACTGCCGCTGCTTGCAGCGTGCAGCGAGACCGACGAGACTACATACGCCGGCAACTGGGCGGCCGACAATCGTCGTTACTTCGATTCCATTGCCACGGTGGCACGTGCCAACTCGGCCGAGTGGCGTGTGATAAGCTCCGTGGGACTCGACGAGACGGTGGAGCACGCCAACGAGTACTATGTCTTTTGCAAGGTGTTGAGCAGTGGCACAGGTACCGAATCCCCTGCGGGCAACGACACGGTTCTCATCAACTACAAGGGAGAGCTCATCGACGGCACAGTGTTCGACGCGAGCTACGACGGCGAGCTCAATCCCGAGTACGAGACACCTGTGGAGATGGCTCTCGAAGACTGCGTGTGGGGCTTTTCCACAGCCGTGCAGCAGATGGTGAGCGGCGATATTTGGGAGGTTTACATCCCTAACCAGCTCGCCTATGGAGCCGATGGCTACGGCGCGGTGAAACCCTCATCGACATTGATATTTACATTGAATCTTGTCAAATCCTTCCACGTCGGAGACAAAGAGTGATACTATGGATAACAAAAACAATGCTCAATTGCAGATAGAACTCAATGAGGAAATTGCCGAGGGCGTTTACGCCAACTTGGCTGTTATAGCACACTCCTCGTCGGAGTTTGTTATGGACTTTGTGCGTGTTCTGCCCGGCGTCGCAAAGGCGCAGGTGAAGTCGCGCGTAATTATGACACCCGAGCACGCAAAGCGTCTCGAGATGGCGTTGCGCGATAATATAAGAAGGTACGAAAGAACATTTGGCGAGATACGTCTCCCCGAGCAGCAGAATTTTATTCCCTCTTCGCCGTTCAAAGGCGAGGCGTGAGAAATCCTTTGATTTTTTTATGAAAAAAACGGCGTGAGGTCCTAATCGACCATCACGCCGTTTGTGCGAAACTCCGACAGTGAATATCCTGTGTGCCGTTTGAAGTAACGGTTCAGGTAGGACTGGTCGGGGAAGTGGAACTCGCCCACAAGCTCCTGAAAGCTCTTGTGTGTGTACATAAGGGCTACCTGCAGCTCAATTATAGTGTAGTGGTCGATAATCTCTTTGGCATTTTGTCCGCCCGCTCTCTGGCATATAGAGTTGAGCTGGCGGGTTGAAATCTTCAAGCTGTCGGCATAGAACTGCACCGAGCGGTTCTCTCTGAAGTTTTGTGTGAGCAGCACGCGGAACTCATAGAAAGCCTTGTCGCGATTCTCCGAAATGTGCTCGCGCGTGGGTGCGCTGTGCTCTTTGTTTATGTGCTGTATGTAGAGAAGCAACGCGTTCACGGTGAGTATGACGCTCTGGCGACAGAATTCTGTGCTGCCTGCGTTGCGGCTCACCTCGGCGTCGAGGATGTCTACCTGGCGGAAGAGGTTCTGCACAAACTCCTTCTCGGAGTCGTTGTTTCCACCCTGGTGAATGCGTCGCTCTATAGTCTGCATTGTCTCGGGGCTCATAGTGCTGCGTGCCGCAAGCCATATATGCTTTGTGAGGCCGAGCAGACGTGCCGAAAAGTCGCTTGTGATGTCGAGCAGAAGGATATTCGAGCCTGTGGGACAAATCATTATCTGCCCCGGAGTGAAACGATATTTCTGCCCGTCGATGGTGAAAAGTGCCTCGCCGCAGATGCAGTAGAAGATAGATGTGTGCTGCATCTGATAGGTGTGCTGAACGAACTGCTGCAACGACGATTGTGTTGTGGCAAAGCCCTGCAAAGGCAATTTTTTCAGATAGATGTTATTCATAATAGTTTCAAGGGAGGGCGTTGCACGCTCCTCCTTTTGTGGAGCTAGAGGGAGTCGAACCCTCGTCCAAACGAGGAAACCATACGCTTTCTACACGCTTAGTCTCCGGTGAGGTTTTCGTGCACAGACAAGACCGGGACCGCCAATCTGTGCCTTATCCTCTAAAATTTCGCTGTGGTATCGAGGCCTGCCACAACTAGTCCCGAGTTTACTGCACCACCATATCGGATTGCTTCGGAACAACTGCGTCCGGGTGATGTCTCGTTCCCGCACCTGGTGCAGGAATAAAGCTAATCTACTGTACTTCGATTAAGCAGCGAGAGCATAAGATGTTTCGCCAGATAATTCTTTGACGGCTCGGATTATAGTGCTAACCGCCGAGGCACTGCGTGCTTACGTACCTTTTCTACCCGCTGTCAAATCCAGATAGCCCCGGTAGTTGGTATATTTTCGGCAAAGATAGGCGCTTTTCTCTGTTTTTCAAACATATTTCTCCGCTTTTTTTCTTTTTGTGCGCCCATATAGCGAAATTAAGTACAAAAATAGCGCCTTTTCTGTTAAAAAAGGGTGGCGTGTCTCTGCTTTCTTTGCCGTGTGGCAGAAAAAGATTACTTTTGCAACTCCTTGTAATGTAACTTTTTCTTATGACTCACATTTATATATGGATTCTTGCGGTGGCGCTTGCGATGGACTGCTTTGCGGTGTCGGTGGCAAGTGGTGTCACCTTTAAACGTGTGCTGTGGCGCCCTATGCTTGCAATGGCCTTTCTGTTTGGTTTCTTTCAGGCGTTCAATCCACTCTTGGGGTGGGCTGCTACCGACCGTTTTCGCTATCTCATTGAGAGCTTTGACCATTGGATTGCCTTTTCGATACTTCTCTTCTTGGGTGTGCGTATGATTATCGACTCCTTCAAGGACGAGGAAGATGTGGTGCTCAACCCTCGCTCGCCCAAGGTGATGTTTACGCTTGCCATTGCAACGAGTATCGACGCTCTTGCCGTGGGTGTCTCCTTCTCGTGTGCCGGCATAAAATCGGTGCAGGCGCTCTGTTACCCCCTTCTTGTGATAGGCCTTGTGTCGTTCCTCTTTACCATTGCGGGGCTTTTTGTGGGTATTTTCTGCGGCCGACGCTTTGCCCGCAGCCTGCGTGCCGAGCTGTGGGGCGGAATTATCCTCATTCTCATTGGTGTGAGGGTGCTGTGTGAACATCTCAACCTTATATGATGCGACGCATTGCGGGTAGAACGGCTTTCGCGCTTGCCGCACTGCTTGCCGTGGTGCTTGTGGCAGCGACAGTGGCAGAAAAATTCTGCGGAACTCTTTTTGTGAGTGAGAATGTTTACTCCTCGCCGCTTTTCGTGGGGCTGTGGGCTGCTATGGCGGTTGCAGCCCTTTGTCACATAATATCGTCACGCCTGCGCGGAACTGCCCTGTGGCTGCACCTCTCCTTTGCCGTGGTGCTTGCGGGCGCTTTGGTCACCTACCTCACCGCCGAGCGCGGAACGCTTTATATATGCCGTGAAGCACCCCCCGCAAGTATGTTTGTGAAGGGCGACGGCTCGCTTGCGAAATTTCCTTTCGGCGTTACGTTGCAAGGCTGCAAGGTCGATTACTACGAGGGGAGCGATGTTCCGCGTGATTACATCGCCGAGATTTGCGTGCACCTGCCCGACAGCAGCTGTGAACTTGCGTCTCTTTCAATGAATAAAGTGTATGACAGGGGCGGGTATCGTTTCTGCATCTCCGATGTGAAACAGGATTGCGTGGCGCTGCTTGTGCGCCACGATGTCTGGGGCGTGCCTCTCACCTATGCCGGGTATCTTATGCTGCTCCTTTCTGTTGTGGCTCTCTTTGTGAGTAGAAAAACTATGTGGGCTGCTTTGCTGCGCCGTGTGCGTGGGTGCTCTCTCCCTCTCCCCGTGTCGGGTGGAGGGGCTGCAAGGTATTTCTCCTCGGCTGTGTCGCTCGCCGTGCTGTGCTATGTGCTCTATGTGGGTGTGCGCCGCTGGGTGGAAACGGCTCTCTTTCCCGTTGCCGACGGCAGCGGAGCTCTTGTGTTTGCCGTGTGGTGCCTGCTGCTCATTGCTTTTCTCTTTTTTCGCAAGGTGCGCTTTGCATCGCCCGTGCTGTGTGCGCTTTCTGTGGTTGTGGCGCTGCTGTGTGCCAATGCCTCACAGGGCTATGTGATGCCCGTGCTGCGTACTCCGCTGCTCTTTTTCCACGTTGCCTCTGTAATTCTATCCTATGTGCTTGTGACACTCTTGGCGGTGAATGCCTTTGTAGCCCTCTGCATCCATTGGTTTGGGCACGACGGCGGCCGTGTGGAGCGTCTTGCGCTCTTTGGCCGTGTGCTGCTCTATCCTGCCACTATGCTGCTCGCCGTCGGTATCTTCATCGGTGCCGTGTGGGCCGATATGTCGTGGGGGCGCTATTGGGGGTGGGACCCCAAGGAGGTGTGGGCTTTGGTTACGCTTCTCTTGTGCTCCTTTGGCTTTCACACCCGCTCGTTGCCTTTTATGAACAGGGCGTTGGCGTTCCACGTCTTTTGCGTGGTGGCGTTCCTTTCGGTGCTTTTCACTTTCTTTGGTGTGAATTACCTGCTGGGTGGCTTGCACAGCTATGCGTAAAATAATGGCAACCGGTAAAAGGTTGCCATTTAATAGTTTTTTGTTCAGTGGTTAGAACAGTTTTACAATTCCTAATTTTATCTCCCCGTTGTCGAACATACCTGTTGTTTTGAATTCGGGTGCGGCTATTCGGTAACCGATATTCATATAGCACTCTTTTCCGCTTTTTGTTTCGTAAATTTTGAATCCGAGTGCAATGTCGGCAAGTACTCCGTATAATATTTTGGAATCATACTCTTTGTCACCGCCTTCTGTGCGGGTAACTTTTGTGTAAGTAATATTGCCAAATCTGTCTTTGTGTTTTACGAGTTCTGTGTAAGTTCTTTTCGGGGTAACTACTCCGTTGTATCCCAAGCCTGCGTACGGGGCGAGCTTTAAACTTAATAAAAAGTTATTGAACTTGTAACGGCGTTGTGCACCAAAATTAAAGGTAAAAGAGTGTGAGCTTGCTTTGTCTTCGGCAAATTTTAAATTGCTTGTCAATGTGGCTTCCCAGTTTAGATATTCGCCGGCATCTCTCGCATAGGATACGGTGTATATTTTTTGGTCTTTCTGATACATAAAGCCATACTCTTGTCCTTGTACGATAGTTGAATTTTTGAATAGCGATAGTTGCTCTTGTGCGTGTGCGCCGACAGCAAGAAGGGCGGCTGCAATGATAGTTAAAATGCGTTTCATAGTTTAGTTTTTTTTAATTCATTTAGCGCAAATGTAACTAAAAATTAACGCAATTACCCCCCCGAATGTTAAAATATGTTAATTGTGTGTTTCTTCATTTTTTGCATTGGTATATATATATAAAAAGTATTTCCCCTCTGCCGTGTGGCAGAGGGGAAATACTTTTTATTGTGTGAGGGCGAAGGGGTTATCGTGCGTAGTTCACTGCACGTGTCTCGCGGATAACGGTAATCTTCACCTGTCCGGGATAGGTCATCTCGTCCTGAATCTTCTTTGCAATCTCGCCCGACAGCAGCTCGGTCTGCTTGTCGTCAATCTTGTCTGCGCCTACAATCACGCGGAGCTCGCGTCCGGCCTGAATAGCGTAGGTCTTTGTAACGCCCGGGTACGACATTGCAAGTTGCTCAAGGTCGTGCAGACGCTTGATATATGCCTCCACAATCTCGCGACGTGCTCCGGGACGTGCTCCCGAGATTGCGTCGCACACCTGCACGATGGGAGCGATGAGGCTTGTCATCTCCACTTCGTCGTGGTGGGCGCCGATGGCGTTGCAGATATCGGGTTTCTCCTTGTATTTCTCGGCAATCTTCATACCATACTCTGCGTGCGGCAACTCGGTCTCCTCGTCGGGCACCTTACCTATGTCGTGAAGCAAGCCGGCACGTTTCGCCTTCTTGGGGTTGAGGCCAAGCTCTGCCGCCATAACAGCACACAGGTTGGCTGTCTCGCGGGCGTGCTGCAGAAGGTTCTGTCCGTATGAAGAGCGGTATTTCATCTTACCGATGATGCGTATAAGCTCGGGATGCAGGCCGTGTATACCGAGGTCGATGGTTGTGCGTTTACCTGTCTCGATAATCTCTTCCTCAATCTGTTTTTTCACTTTAGCCACAACTTCCTCAATGCGTGCGGGGTGTATGCGACCGTCTGCCACAAGCTGGTGCAGGGCAAGGCGTGCAATCTCGCGGCGCACGGGATCGAAGGCGCTCAAAACAATTGCCTCGGGGGTGTCGTCTACAACTATTTCAACACCTGTGGCAGCCTCGAGTGCGCGGATGTTACGTCCCTCGCGGCCTATGATGCGGCCTTTCATTTCGTCGTTGTCGATGTGGAACACGGTTACCGAGTTCTCTATGGCTGTCTCTGTGGCTACACGCTGAATTGTCTGTATCACAATTTTCTTGGCCTCTTTGCCGGCGGTCATCTTCGCATCGTCTATGATGTCGTTGATATACGACGCGGCCTGTGTCTTGGCCTCCTCTTTGAGTGACTCCACGAGGCGCTCTTTTGCCTCCTCGGCTGAAAGACCGCTGATAGCCTCGAGCTTCTCACGCTCCTGAATGTGCAACTTCTCGAGCTCCTCCTGCTTGCGCTCCAGAACTCCCTTCTGTGCGTCGAGGTTCTCTTTCATTGTTTCGAGCTCGTTTTTGCGACGCTGAATGTCCTCGTTGCGCTGGTTCATCTGTATCTCGCGCTGTTTCAGATGGTGCTCGGCCTGCTGAATTTTGTTGTTACGCTGCGAAATCTCTTTCTCGAGCTCGGCTTTTTTGTTAAGGAATTTCTCCTTTACCTCGAGCAACTTGTTTTTCTTAATTACTTCGGCCTCCTTGTGCGCTTCGTCGATAATCTTCTGGAATTTCGCCTTGAAGCCGAAACGTATTATTACGTATTGGCAGATGCAGCCTAATAGGGCTCCTGCAACTGCACCAATGATTAAAGATGTTGGTGAAAACATTGTGTTATAAGTTTTTAATATATAATAAAACGCACCACTTTATTCGTAAGAGGTACCGTGGTACCGCTTGCCGAATATAGCAATGCGTGAGTTCTCCTGTAAAGAATATGGGGCTATTCCTTGCTCTCTGCAACTTCGTCTATGAGGCGCGACAGCTCGTTTACTTTGCGCATAACATCTGCCGAGCCTACATTGTCGGCTTGCTTTGCAAGTTCCAAGGCTATGTCGAGCGCGGCCATTGTGATGATTCTCACTCCTCCCTCGCCCGCAAAAAGTTTTTTATATATAGACAGCTTCTCGTTTGTCAAGCGTGCTGCTTGGCGGTAATATGGCTCTTCGCTCGCCTTGATTGTCAGCGGGAAGGATATACCGTCAATTACAAGGTTTATTCCCAATTCTCTATCTTCCATCTGCTCAACCCTCTTTATTGTTTGTTAAGTGAATTTATGCATTGGTCGATTTCACGCACCAATTTCGATAATTTCTCGCGTGTCTGCCCAATCTCGGCATCGCTCAAGCTAATTATCTTGGCTTGCTTCAGATTGTTGTAATTGGCTTCGAGCGACAAGCAACGCATCTGTATCTCTTTCAAAGAGTTCTCTTTCTCCTCTATGAGCTTGGTGAGCTCCCTGTTGCGGCTCTGCAACTGTTTGTGAGCGTGCAGCAGCAGGCGGAGTTTCTCTTCAAATTGCGCAAGTGTTCTTTTATCGTTCTCTGTCATAATACGACAATCATTTTACAAATATATGCGAAAAATCGGATATTTGAAAGATTTGAACATTTTTTTATATAAAATGATTTGCTTTTCGCTGAGGGGCTGTTGTCCATTTCTTGTCACACGATATTTTCGCCCGCAAACACCAGCTTGTAATACTCGGCCTTCTTCTCCACGGCGAGGGGGTAGGCGCGCGAGGTCGAGGGCAGGCGGTAAAAGTTAATCTTGCCCGCAGCACCCTGTATCTTTGTCGCGGAGCCTATGGGCGGCACCTCGCAGCCAAATGCGTCGGCCACGGCTTCGGCAGCTTTTTGCCCTGTGGCTGCGATGGCGGTGCAGTGGGGCATAGACGCTGTGAGGGCGTGCAGGTCGGTGGGTGTCACGGTCTCGAGAAATTTGTCCGATGCGTTCTCCTTGAGACGTCGCACCTCGGTCGATGTGTCAAAGAGGGCTATTTTTTTATCGGTGAGAAACTCCTTTATCTCCTGCTCCCTGAAGCGTTTCTCCTCTTTTATTATAAAGTGCTCTTTGCTGCCGAAAAAGAGCAGCCCCATAATGCGCCAGAAATCGTTCGTTATGTTCGGGTAATAGAACTCCATCGACCATCGCGCACGCGGTGGTGGGAAGCTTCCAAGGAAGAGTATCTTTGCGCCATCGGGGGCAAAGGGCTCCCACGGGTGTTTCTCGATTGCAGGCATATTTTGTTTAAGATATATTTCGAATTCAAAGATAGATAATTTGTAGTAAAAACAAAATGTGAGTTCTTATTAAATATGTACGCGTTGTAAAAAGCCTTTCCTTGCATAGCTTTTTTTGAGAATCGCAGCTCATATATACTTCTTGTTCAAGAAAGTGAAATGATAATAATTGAGATTAATATTTTCCCCCATAAAGTATCTTTATCTTGTTATAAATAAAAAACTTTTGTACTTTTGTAACGCCTTGTGCTATTGTCGGCACTTGGCAAGACATATTTTTTTAAAGTGTTTTCGCTTTTGTTCTAATTAGAAAATGTGGAAGTTTTCAGTAGAAGAGAACATTACGAATGTCACCATCTCTTGTGTAGCCGTGTGGTTATGCACCGTTGTGCGTATACCTCATACTATCCAAGTGTGGGGTATTGTATCGTTTATTCTTCTACAGGTCTTTCCACAACCTTCTAATTGACAAACGAATTCAACTCCACACTTTTTTTATATCCGATTGCAAAGGAGTTGTTGCTGTCATCAAAGCTATTCTATGAAAAAACTTACTTTGTTATTGGGGATAATCTTTGTATTAATGCAATCTTGTGTAAAATATGATGATTCTGAATTAAGAGAAAGTGTCAAGGATTTGAATGGACGTGTCACTCGATTGGAATCAGTCTGTGATGACTTAAATACCAATGTTCTTGCTCTGCATTCTATTGTTCAGGCTTTAAATGCTCGGGATTATGTTGTAAATGTTTCTCCGGTTTACAAAGAAAATAATGTGATTGGATATTCAATAACATTGTTCTATGGAGGTACCTTTACTATATATAATGGAGCGGATGGGGCAGATGGCTATGTGCCGGAAATAAGTGTCGGGTTAGGGCTCGATGGAGTGTATTATTGGATGTTGGATGGTAAATGGCTGTTGGATTCTGATGGAAACAAGATAAAGGCTTCGGGTATCGATGGTAAGGACGGTGCCGATGGCAAGGATGGTGCCGATGGTAAAGACGGTGCCGACGGTATCGATGGTAAGGATGGTGCTGACGGTAAGGATGGTGCCGACGGCAAGGACGGTGCCGATGGTAAGGATGGAATTACACCTCTTTTGAAAATAGTAAATAATTTTTGGTATATATCTTATAATAACGGCGAAGAGTGGAGCGTAATAGGCAAAGCTACAAATGACGATAATGCCGATAGTGGCTGTATGTTTGAAAGTGTAACGCAAGATGATGATTACGTATATTTCAAACTTTCCGATGGAACTGTTATTAAATTGTCGAAGCAGACTGTAAAAGAGGAGTCTTTGATGAAGGTATATGGTGTGCGTAACGACTTGAGCAATCCTGCTTTAACAACTTGGGAGCGCACCTGTGATGCTGCAGGTATGGTAGCCTCGGTGCAAAAGTGGGGAGTACCGGCCGGTAACGACGATTTCTTGGATGTGTACCCATTTAATGCTATCAAGGAGTGTAATATTGAGATTTTGAGCAATGGCGCCACACGGATAATATATAAAGGAGAAGATGGATTTTCTCTCACAGAAAAGGATGTTTTTGTAGAGTTCCCTCTGTGGTACGAGAGAAGATATATCAAAGATGGTTATGAGCATCGTGAGATTTGTGCTTCACAACTTGCTGATTTCTATCCCTCGCCTATGTTTGTGGAGAATGGCCGAGTGCTCAACAAAGTGTATATAGCAAAGTATGAAACCTCGGTTGTGGGCGGTGTAGCCTGCAGCAGAAGCGGCAATGAACCAGCTACCTACAGAAGTGTAGGTGAATTTCGTGAACTTTATAAGTCCAAAGGTGGCGGTTACGCAGGAATGGACATACGCACGGTTATGTCAATTCAACATCTTTATATTGTGCGTTTTGCCGAAAAGAATACACAAAACTATATTGGTGGCGGATATACCGACCTTTTACAGCCTTGGGGATATAGCGCCAAAGACTATTCGGGAACGACCGGTGGAGAAGTCGTTGTAAAGAACTATGTGGTTTCTCATCCTTCTCGTTTTATTGTGAATTCTTGGAAAGCAAGGCACTGGGTGGGAAAACAGGTCGGTTTTGTGAAGTCGGGTGAGACGAAACTCTATGACAGGGCAACTATTACAGATATAGTTGTGAGTGAGGATGGTAAGCAGGCAACCATTTATTTTGACAAGGATGTGGAAATAATTACAGAGGCTGCCGATGCTGCTGTGGACAACTCTGCTTCTCCTGTCAGAACCTGGTTCGGTGGCTGCGGGCAGAATACGGGTGCAACAGATGGGCTTTCACACGATACAGGCAGCACGCCTCTTGCCGTAGCCGAAAACAATGGTTCTTGCGCCGTTAAACTTTTCAATCTCGAGAATATGTGGGGCAATGTGTGGCACGAACTCGATGGCATTATATTCAAAGGTGAATATGCTTTTGTAGGATTCTCTCAAAAGGATTATAATAATAATGCCGACGGATATATTCCTGTGGCTCACAAAATGTATGGGCAGCCAAGCCTTGGTTCTGTCGGTGCGCAATTCTGTTTTGCCGGCAATATGTGGCTCGACAATACCTATCCCTGGCTTGCTTACCCCTTGGAGGTGAGAGGCGGAGAAATAAATGATGTAACAGATTATAGCGACGGCATAAATGAGAATAGCAGTTATGGCGATGCTTATTATTTTAATCATCTGTTGAATGGCGGAGTGAGCATCGAGGTGCACGGCGGCGGGTTTGACCATTATGAAAGGGCCGGCTTGTTCTGTCACAGATGCTGGAATAGTGTAAATCACAAATGGTATCTACAAGGTAGCAGAATGCAGTTTAAGATAATGTAAGTATAAGAAGCTCTCGTTTAAGGCATTGCATCTCTTATCTGTTTTTTTGTGATAAATTTGTTTTTGTTTAAGATTTTTATACATTTGCGCATATCTAACCAAAATATTAAAGCAGAATAAAATGTCGGACACAACACGCAAAGAGGAGAAAAGGAAGAGAATTCTTGAGGTGTGCAAACTTCGAGGTTGGGTTGAAGCGGATTATTACTACTTCAATTCGATAAATCGTTTCATAAGGTTTATATCGCACCTCTCTATTGTTTTGGTGGGACTCTCTCCCATAATATTGTATGTGCTTAAATATTTCTTCGACGAGGATGTGGAGAGTATTGACCAAATTGCAGCCGTTGCAATCCCTGCAATGAAAATAGTTGCAATTTTATTGCTTTTTCTACTTGTATCACATAAAAGCCTTTATTGGGTTTTGCTGATAGTGCTCGTCGCTTATGGATTCTGTAACGAAATGATTTTTCAGAACGCCACGGCGGCCGTAATTGCCTGTGTAGCCTATCTGTATGCGTTGTCGCTGCTCTATATCAATAATTTTGAAAAATATACCTCTGCCCTTGAAAAAGAAATGACAGACCAATCTTACAGTGACGGCAATTGGGGTATAGCTCTTTTCCCGTTGATTATAATGCAGCTGATTCTTGTGCTGTTGCCTTTTGCAGGCTCTCTCCCTAGTGTGAAGGAGTTGGTGAAACCCGAAGTCTTGTCGGAATTCCAGGATTCCTGGTTCTGCATTTTGCTTTCGATATGCGTGCAATGCTTCTTGTTTGTGAGTATAACTTCTATTATTTTCAGCCGTTTGTTTAGTGGTATGAGTCCCTCGCGCGATGCAAAAGTTGTATTTTCTCCCATAAACAAGTACTTTATCGGTGGACTTTTATTGGTGATTTTGGGAGTGGGGCTTGTATTGACAATTTTTCATTTTCACGACCAACTCTACTTGTTGAGCTGAGGTGAGCAACGTTTGATACCATAGTGTATTTAGCCGTGTTGTAAAATAAGTATTAAAAGTACAAATTATATTTATTATGATTGAAGATTATTTTGAAGGCATTTGTGATTTTGTAGTTGAACGCTCTTCAAACCCCCTTGTTTCGATTGTTCTTATGTCGTTAATTGTTATAATCACCTCGGTTATTGCAGTTCTTAATTACATCGAAGTGACGAATATGTCCTGTTGCTATTTGTTTGCTGTGGGAGCTCTTTGCTTCTGTGCAATTGTTTTCGAGTCGATTATTTGCAGTAATTCAATTTGGCAGGCCTTGCTCAGAATTTTTATTATCACATTGGTTACAGGTGTTGTATCATTTGTTGCAGCGTTCCTTTCTGTGTTGCTTGTTTTTCTGGCAGGTTGTTATCTGATGTATTTAATCTTCACCGGAAATATGTCAATGGCAATTGATTCATTGAAAGAATCTTCTTCGTCATCTTCTAATAACTGGGTGGGAAAAATATCTGTCAATGGCGAATTTGGTTTCCGAAATTTGAGGAAGGACGGCGCTGATTTTATAGATGACCTTGGAGATAGATGGCGCGAGGGCTTGGGTGGCGTTTTTAAGCGCATAAAGTAACGAGGCACTCACCCTGTTGAATATAGTAAAATAGAGCGTATACACGATAGCGGTAAGTTCCCAAGAAACTTTTTGTTTCCTTGGGGACTTACTTTTTTTAGAAATATTTGTTACGGAATAAATTCGTAGCGGTTGAGCAGGGCTACGGGGCTGTAGGCTCTTTTTGCCTGGCGCAACCCTGCATCGCCGAGGTCTTCTTCGCGGTTTATGAGTGTTACTTGCGGGTATTCGCGCAGGATATCTGCGGCAAACTCGCTGCAGAGTGTCTCGTTGAGCCCTGCAAACTCGCGGTCGGCCTTTTCTATGTGTATGTAGAGCATATTGTCCCACACCTCGCCCAGAGTGAACGCCACGACGCGCCCGTCGATTTTTATCACAGCGGCGGGTTGTGGGTAGGTGGCGAGGTTTTCAACCGTGGCGATGCTTTGCCTTACTTCGTAGCATCGCATATGCTCTTCGTTGCATCCCTTGCCTCGTATGTAGTCGATGACGGCGGGTATGTCGGCGGGGGTGATGCGGGTGTACTCGTAGTGGGGGTAGTCGGCAAGGAATTTCTTTTTGCGGTTGCGGCGTTTGCCGAGCGCCTTGCCTTGCAGGGTGGCTATCTCTGTGGCCGAGTGTATGTAGTCGGCCCAGCCGTCGAGCTCTGCGACGGTGTGGTAGGGCAGCAGGGGTTTTATCTCCTCGGCTGTCTCTTGCGGCACGGCTGTCAGGCGCAGTTCTCTGTTTGTGGCTGCGCAGTGTTCTTGCAGTGTTTTTATGCTCTCGTTGAGCGGCAGCTCTCCTATGGGTGGCAGAAAAGCGGGGCTCTTGAGGTCGAGCTGCGAGAGCGACGATATGAAGAGTGTCTCCTCGTGCACCGCATACTCGTAGTGCATATACTCGCTCCACATAACCAGGTTGCCCGGGGTGTAGTCGCACGACTGCGCGCTGTTTTGCGTGGCAAACCGCTTGAGCGTCTCTATGGCGTCGTTGTCTATGGGGGTAAATTTCAGCATAATAGGTATAACAAAAGAGGGTGTGTCAATTATTCTTTTGACACACCCCTTTTTTATGTTATTTTGTAACCTCGTCGGTCTTGGGACGTGGCTCTTTCTTGGCGAGAGAGACAACTTTGAAAACGTAGTTGCTCATCCACTCGGCCGAGTAGCCCAGCTTGTCCTTGTACTGACGCACTGCATACACGGTCTTGAAGGTGGCCTCGTCTTTCCAGTTGTTCTTTGTGAGAATGTCGTTTATCTTCTGCTCAATTCTTGTGCGCAGCAGTTTGTTGAAGAAGGCGGGTATGCGCAACTCCCACTGCATAATATTGCCGATGAGCATCATAAGGTCGTTGTTAAAGCCCTGGAAGGCAAACAGGTAGGGCTGCACGTCGGTGATGCGCTTGCAGTTCTTCTTTATAGAGAGGTCTATCTCCTTGAAGAAGTTCTCGTTCAGGCCATATATCTGCTCGAGCATTTTCTTGCATCGGCTGCGCTCGGCCACGCCTAGTTTGTTGTTCTGTGTAGCCACCTTGAGTGTTCTCTTGAATGTGGCAAGGTCGGGCAGCATACCTATGTTTGTGATGCCGAGGTTGGCTGCGAGCACCGACTGGTAATATACGCGTATGAGAGTCATAAAATCCTCCATACCGCCCACGCGCTCGCTCTCTTTTTTCTTGAAAATATTAAAAAGTCCCATATTCTATAATCTTTTATTTTTTGCTGTTGCGTCGCTGCTGCTCCTCAAGCATACGCTGCTGTTGCTCCTGAAGAGCCTCGAGGCGTGCCATTAGGCTGCTGCGTTTTGCGGGGTTGTTCTTGTTCTTCTCGTTGTATGCCTCCATTTTGCGCAGCAGTTCCTGCTCGTCGATGCTGTGTCTCAAATATATAAATATGAGCACGCTTATGAGGGTAGATACAAAGTAATAGTAGTTGAGGCCCGACGAGTAGTCGTTGAAGATGAAGAAGAACATCACGGGCATAAAATACATCATCCAGCGCATTATCTTTGCCTGCTGCTCCTGCTCGGGTGTGCCTCCCATTGAGGGCTGCATCTTTGATGTGTAGTATGTGTTAAGTATCTGTGTAATGCAGAAGAGCAAACAGAAGATGCTTATGTGGTCGCCGATGGGCCATATAGATGTGTTCCATTTGATGAGGGCGTCATAGGACGAGAGGTCGTTAGCCCACAGGAAACTCTCCTGGCGCAACTCTATGGCGTTGGGTACAAAGTTGAAGAGTGCGATGAAGATGGGCATCTGTATGAGCATAGGCAGACAGCCACCCATTGGGCTTGCACCATATTTGCTGTAAAGTCCCATAATCTCTTGCTGCTTGCGCATTGCATCTTCGGGCTTGGGGTATTTGGCATTAATCTCGTCGATGTAGGGCTTCAGGGCTCGCATCTTTGCTGAAGATACATACGATTTATAGGTAAAGGGATATACTGCTGCCTTTACAATAAGTGTAAGCAACAGAAGAACTATACCCATACTTATTCCCCAGTTGGTGAGCCAATCGAACAAGTAGATGATGAAATAGCGGTTAATGAGGCGAACGATGGGCCAACCAAAGTATATCAGCTCGTGCAGGTTGATATCTTTGTCGGGGTTGATGCTGAGGCTGTTGCTCTCTTTTAGTGTGCTGTACTTGTTGGGTCCGAAATAGAACTGAAGCTCTGTGGGTGTCTTGCCTGTGGGGTCGAATTCGGTATACATCGACGCTGAGCAGTTCTTCATAAAGCCACGACCCTCGTGCAAGGTGTCCGATGCTAATGAGACATCATTGAAACGGTCGCCTGCGATGAGTATACAAGAGAAGAACTGGTTCTTGAATGCAACCCAGTCAACGGGCTCTTTAATCTCCTCTTTGTCGTTGTCGCGCTCGTTAAGATTGTCGGTGTCGTCGTCGTAAATCTTATATGTGATATTGGTATACTGCTGTTCGAATGTGAATCCCTTCTCCTGCTGACGTATCAATTGATCCCAATTGATGCC